>ONUG01000145.1 GCA_900320965.1 uncultured Bacteroidales bacterium
TCCCTGTGATCAATGAGCTGATCCGCCCCCACGGAGACTATATCTATATGCGTGGACAGACTGGACTGTACCTGATTAGGTTCCCCTCCAGCCTGTACCCACCTGCCCGTAGTTCTTCCGCTGAGACAATCCGAGGAAAGCCCCTGTCATCCCGCTCCTCAAGGTAAACGGGCCGGACACTCGACACTCTGCCTGTGTAACCCTCCGGGACCTCGAACGTCTCGCCGGAAGACACCGAGACACTTACGGCCGGGACACCTATCGCCGCCATGCCTGTCTTGTAGGTCTCGGCCTCTCTCATGATGATCTGGGAGGATGTATTTGTGTCCGGATGCATGAATATTGTCATGGTCGTGTCTTTTCCGCGAATATAGCCCACGGATGTGCCAAACCAGGTCGCGACCGGATTTATACCCGCTCTATCTTGACGAGTTCGATCTCGAATATCAGGGTGCTGTGGGCAGGGATTCCGTCCAGTTTCATGGAACCGTAGCCCCACTTTGACGGGATGAAGACCTCCAGCTTGTCGCCCTCCCGCATTCTGACCAGAGCCACTTGAAACCCCATGATAAGGTCCCGGACTGTGAACAGAGCCGGAAGTGGCTGACCCTCAGTAGAGTCGAACACTGTGCCGTCTATCAGCCTCCCAGTGTAGTTAACATACACCACTCCCGACGGGGACGGCCTCCTGGTCCCATGTCCCTCCTTGAGCCTACGGTACATCACCCCGCTCTCGAGGACCACCACGCCCTCCTCCTTGGCCTTCTCCGCCAGGAAAGCCTCGTTAGCATCCTTGTAGGCGTTGGACTTATTCTTTTTCCTATTCCCCATAAATCATCCCGTCACCTTCCACCTGACCCGCCAGCGGCCGTTCTCGTAGTCGTGGCTCAGGATTTTGAACGTCCCGATCTCTGATGTGTTGCTGACATGGGAGCCGGCACAGGCGCAGGCGTCGTAGTCACCGACACGGACGATCCGGAGGGTCTCGGAAGCGTCCTCGGGAAGTTTACTGAGGTCCACAATCCCTGCGGCCTCCTGCCGGGGCATATACTCGATAGTGACGTCAAGGCCTCGGGAGATCACCTCGTTGACCTTGGCCTCGATTTCGGCCACCTGCTCGTCTGTGGGGCAGGAGGCAAGCTCGTAGTCACACTTTGATTTCTTCCGCTCGATGTGGGCGTTCCTCGACCTGGGGCAACCGAACATCCTGACCATCGTGGCGTTCAGGATATGCTCGGCCGTGTGCATCGGAGGGTACTCCTCCTTGTTGTGGGCATTGATCTGGGGTTCCATGGCTAATGGTGTTAAAGCGAAGTGGTTTATTTGTAAATATCCCCCATGGAAAGCGAACCCCAGGAGGGGAGTGAGGCGTCATCGACAAAGGCGTCGAGAGTCTTGACGTGTCCGGCCATGACGCATTCCTCGAGGAACTGTCTTTCAAGCTCCCACAGGACCATGTGATAGGCGGCCACATCGTGAGTGCGGTTTTTGAACCTGTAAATGCAGTGCGGATAGCCCTTCTTGGAAAGACGGCCGGCAAGGAAGTCGCTTCCCCATATTCCTTTACCGAATATTCCGTAATGCTTGTAAGCCACTGCCTTGTCGGCGGTTCCGTGGAAAAGCAGCAGCGGGCATGGAGCGTCCTTGAAGTCCGGAGCACCGCTGGTGCTGATGATAGCTCCCGCGAAAGAGATCGCGCCCTTTGGCTTGAATCCTTCCGGAAGCCCGGATGTGTTGCCGTTAGCGATGGCATGGACCGCGGCGAGGGTGATGATCGCACCAGCCGAGCTGCCCGCGAACACGATGTTGCCGGTGTCTATTCCAAGCTTTCCCTTGTTCTCATCCAGGTAGGAGATGGCGGAGAAAAGATCCTCGACTCCGACCTGCTGCGAGAGCAGGAATCTGTCCACTGCTTTCAAAGCGCCAGAGAGTCCCTTGCCGACTTTGTAATTCTTCATCCCGAGCCGGTAGTCTATCGTCACGACAGCGAAGCCGTTGTCATTGAGGAGTTTGAACCACTTCATCGTGAAATCATCCTTTCTCTGCCCGCCAATGAAGCCTCCGCCAAAGAGATATACTATTGTCGGTTTTGAGACTTCTCCCGAAAGAGTGGCAGCCCCTTCGGCTGGACGGAATATGTCCATGTAAAGGTCACAGGTGTCCCGCTGGGCGTAGCGGTAAACTTCTTGCCCGGAGAGGCCTTGAGACGCCGCAAGAAGAACGGCCAGGATGGTGATAATTATTTTTTTCATGACGAAGGATAGTCTTGTTTTGTGTATCTTTGCGAATATAGGAAATAATATTGAACTATATAGTTATGAGAAGATCACTTATCTTGACATTTGCTCTCGCGGCTTTCCTGGTGGTGGGCTGTACCGGTACGGATTCCCAGTCCGCCAGGTCTCCAAGGATCGTCAACATCATCAATTTCATCCGCTACACGGAGCCCAGGTCCGAAGAGCCCTTAGAAGAAGTCCTGTACCAGACGGTCGTCTCTCAGGCGGAGGATCTTCGCTCGAAGGATTTGATCGGGACATATCTCCTTCAGTATGATGCGCTTATCTATCCTCCATATCAGGAACTCATGAAAGAGGAGATCGCACGTGGTTGCGAGGTGGGTGCCTGGTGGGAGATCACCCAGCCTCATGTCGAGGCTGCCGGAATGACTTGGAGGGGCCGTTTCCCTTGGGACTGGCATGCCCATGTTGACTTTTCGGTCGGTTACACCCAGCCTGAGCGTGAGAAGCTGGTTGATGTCTACATGGAGAAGTTCAAGGAGATCTTCGGGGAGTATCCGAAATCCGTCGGATCATGGTTCATCGATTCCGGTACCCTTGAATATCTTTATGAGAAATATTCAATAGAGGCCTCCTGCATGTGCAAGGACCAGGTTGGAACTGACGGTTACACCCTTTGGGGAGGTTACTGGAACGGGGCTTTTTATCCGAGCCGCCAGAATGGGTATATGCCTGCCCAGAGTGTAGAGGGCTCGATACCGGTGCCTGTTTTCAGGATGCTCGGAAGTGATCCCATTCACCAGTATGAGGCCACAGTCGGTGGCGGTGTCCAGAGTGTTGAGTCTCTTGAGCCTGTTTACAAAGAAGGTGGCGGCAATCCTAAGTGGATTGACTGGTTTTTCCGGATGTTCACAAAAGAGCCTCACTTGGGATATAACTACGTCCAGGTTGGCCAGGAGAATTCTTTCACATGGGCGAATATGGAAAAGGGTTTTGTGGCCCAGACTCAGCGGCTGAAGGAAATGGCTGAGAGAGGAGAGGTCAGAATTGAGACTTTGGGTGAAACTGGGCGTTGGTTCAAAAAAGAGTATGCGACGACTCCTCCCACAAGTGTTATCGTGACGGAGGATCCATGGGAAGGCGGTCTCAAAACTCTGTGGTTCAATAGCAGGAACTATAGGGCGAATCTTTTATGGGATGCCAATGGCTTGAAATTTAGGGATATACATGTCTTCGATGAGGGCCTTCGCTCTGAGTATAGGGATCATCCTGACACCCTCCCGGTTTTCCGGTACGAGACCCTGCCACTTGTGGACGGCTGTCTTTGGAGCTCTGCTGAGAAGATGGCTGGACTTTACTTTGTCGCTCCCGGCTTTGAGGGTGGAGATCCTGTGTTTAGCACCGACAAGGCCAGCACTCTCCAAGAAATCGTTTGGCCCGGCAATAAAGGCGACTTCGTTATCCGTATGGATGAAAACGGGATCCGTGTTGATTCAAAGGGCTTCAAGTCAGACTGGTGCCTGGAGATGACGACTGTGCCCGGTGTCACTCTCCCGTTCGGGAATATCAGTTCCTCAAGGATTGAGGCCTCTATGCAGGGTTGTGACTATGCAGCTGATCTGATCTTGGGTTCTGTCGAAGATCTTCGCGGCGAAGGCGGTGGTAAGGTTTTCCGCCTTCTTCCTTCCAAAGGTTCAATCGAAATTAAACTATCGAAATAATGAAACATCTGTCCCTGCTGTCCATCTTTTTGACAATCAGCCTCTTCGCTGGTGCCGCCATCGTGAGGCCTGTCCAACCGCAATGTTGTTTCCTAGACAATCCCATTGGGATCGAGTCTCCCTCGCTTGGTTGGAGGCTTGAGGGTACTGGCCCTGCTGCTCTACAGACGGCATACGAGATACAAGTCGCATCTTCCCGGAATAAGCTTTTGTCTGGTAAGGCTGACATATGGAGCTCCGGGAAGGTCCTGTCTGACAATCAGTTCGGGATAAGACCTGAGATTCCGGAACTGGCCGCGGCCACAACATATTGGTGGAGAATCCGTGTCTGGGACGCTGAAGGGAAGAAATCCGGTTGGACTGAACCGGCGTCCTTCTCCACAGGACTTGATGACTCGGACTGGAAAGGGGAGTGGATCGCTCCAGAGTGGAAGGAAGGCCGCAGGATGCCGTACCTTAGAAAGGAGTTTACCCTTGGCAAAGACATTGACAAGGCCACGGCTTTTGTCTGTGGGCTCGGAGCTGCTGATCTGTTTGTCAATGGCTCTTACGCCGACTCGACGAGGATCCTGGACCCGGCTCAGACTAATTACGACCATTACGCTCTGTACAGCGCCCTGGACATCACCGCTAAACTGAAAACCGGGGTCAACTGCCTTGGAGTCATGCTCTACGACGGCTGGTTCAACCAGAACTATGTGTTTACGGATTTCAGCTACGGTAAACCGATGCTGCGGTTGCTTCTTGTGGTTGAATATAAAAACGGGAAAAGGGATTATTTCGCTTCGGATGAGTCCTGGACTTGGAAAGAAGGCCCTGTGGTGAAGGCGAACATCTATAACGGGGAGATCTTCGATGCTCGCTGTGTGGTCAAAGATTGGTCTGTACCTGGTGCGGATCCGGACGGATGGAAACCTTGCGTGAAAGCCACTCAAGGGGTTCCTCCGGCTCTTCGTTCCCAGATAATCCCTGCTATTCGCCAGCAGGAGGTCCTTCCGGCGAAAAATATCTGGAAGACCGCTGAGGGTACTTGGGTGTACGATTTCGGCTCAAATAACACGGCCAATATATTCCTGAAGGTATCTCTTCCGGAGGGGACGAGGATTAAAGTCCGGACCGGCGAGGAAATCTATGGGGAAGGTCTCGGTGTTGATTTCCGTTCGACGGGCATCAGTGTCGTCCCTGTGCAGACTGACGAGTACATCTGCGCTGGGAGCGGGGTTGAGACTTGGACGCCGCGCGGCACCTACCATGGCTTCCGTTATGCTGAGCTTGAATGTGATGCGGAAGGGGTCACACCTTCGAAAGATTGGCTCCAAGCTGTCCTCGTCCACACAGACCTGGGCAAGACTGCGGAATTCACCTCTTCCGAGCCTCAGCTGAACCGCCTCCACGAGATGGCTCTCCGCACCGTCCAGGGCAATATTGTCGGAGTCCCTATGGATTGTCCGACAAGGGAGAAATGCGGATGGCTCGGCGATTCCCACGCCTACATCAAGATGGCTATGGTCGGTTACGACATGGATAATTTCCTTATGAAATACTTGGAGGACATTCGCTCCGGGGCTGATGTGGAGGAGAAGAACACCCTTCATCACCAGCTCAAGAACGTCCTCTTCTACTTCACGGACAAAGCCAAAGGGATTCCGTACATGATCGCTCCAGGAAAGAGGTTGTGCGGTGTCGCTTCCCCGGACTGGGGCACAGCTGTCGTCCAGTTGCCTTGGCATATTTACTTGTATGGAGGCAACAAGGCCGCCTTGGAGGAATATTACCCGATGATGGCCCAGTGGACTGACTACATCACTTCTATCTCAGAGGGGCATATAGTTTTCACAGGTCTTGGAGACTGGGACCCTCCGTACGGGGTCCACAAGATCGCTACTCCAGTGGAATTGACCTCTACGGCTTTCCATTATTATGACCTC
>ONUG01000051.1 GCA_900320965.1 uncultured Bacteroidales bacterium
CTTGACCGAATTGTCAAAATCACTCTGCGCTCCCCTGATGTCTCCAAGATTGTACTTGGCGATGCCCCGGTAAAAATAGACCCAACAGTCGGTGGTGTCGAGCCCGGCCAGGATGTTGAACTGGCTGATGGCATCAGAATAACGGCCTTCCGAGAGGGCGTGACGCCCCCTGAACATGAAAACATCCTTGTCATACTGGGCACTGCAGACAGAGCTGAATGACAAGAGAAGAATCAAGGAAATAGCCAGAGAGCGCATATTTATTTTACAATAAGGTCTAAAATTAGTAATTTTGTCAGTTGCAAAGATAACATTTATCGTGCCTTGAAAACGAATTTAAGATTTTTTTTCTTCACCATATTCCTTATTGCCATCCCGGGAGTCACTCAGGGTCAGACAAATGCTCCCAAGATGATCCCCTCAGGCAAGAATGCCGAGCGGATAATAAAAGTTGAACGTCTGCAAGAGGAAGTCGAGTTTCTCTGCGACACCCTGTTCCACGGGAGGGCCACTGGCTCCAAAGGAGCGAATGAGGCTGCCTTCTGGATAGCCCGGAGGTTCAGGAAGGCGGGATTGATGAGGATGGGTGGCAAGTGGAGCCGTTCCTTTGAAGTCTCACCAGCGGCTGGACATAACATCATCGGTTTCATGCCCGGAATGAGAAGCGGGCTGAGAGCGGACAGCAACGCTTCCGGCGTCGTGGCGCTCCTGAGCATCGCCGACATGTTCGCCAGGATGAAGGAGCTCGGAAGATCTTACGGGAAAAACCTGATCTTCGTGGCCACGGATGCCAGGGAGAGGAATTCCCTTGGCGCCGAGGCCCTTTGGAGCGACATCCAGGCCGGAAGGCTGAAGGATCCCGTCAGCGGGGAGACGATCACCCCTGAGAAGATCCACACGACCGTCGTGCTGGACATCCTCGGAAGCTCGCTCTCGCCTATCCATCATGGCCGGAAAGACTACCTCATCATGCTTGGAGGAGCCGGACTCAAGTACCAGCTGGTCAGCGCCAACGATTCTGACGGGCTGAACCTGGACCTGGGTTTCGACTACTACGGCAGCGAAGGGTTTACCGAAATGTTCCTCTCCAAGATCGGGGACCAGGGCGTGTTCTCCAGGGCCGGGGTTCCTTGCGCCGTCTTCACCTCCGGAATAACGATGAAGACCAACAAGATCGAGGACAATGCCCTCAGCCTTAACTACAACGTGTTCAAGAGAAGGATATTCCTGATCTTCCACTGGCTCACGAAAGTTCTTTGATAATGAGAGAGTTCATCAATATGATGAGGCGCTACATCGCGCCTTTCAAGAAATACCTCTGGGGATCAGTGGCGTTGAACATCCTTTCCGCGGTGTTCAACATCTTCTCTTTCGCCATGATCGTCCCGATGCTCCGTATCCTGTTCAGGATGACGGACAAGACATACGTGTTCACCCCGTGGAGCGAGGTCTGGAAACAGCCTTTCCAGGAGATGGGGAACAGTGCCATGCAGAACGTCTACCACACCCTTGAGGCCAACATCGCCACCTACGGCGAGGTCAAAGTACTGCTTGCCCTCTGCATTTTCCTGATCTTCATGACAGCCCTTAAGACCGCCTGCTACTTCGGTTCTTCCGCTGTGATGATCCCGATCCGCACAGGAATCGTCAAGAATCTCAGGAAAAAGATTTACGACAAGATCCTTTCCCTTCCCCTGGGATTCTTCTCTGAAGAGAGGAAGGGTGACATCATAGCACGAATGAGCGGAGACGTGCAGGAGGTCGAGAGTTCGGTCGCCGGCTCTCTCGAGATGCTGATCAAGAACCCGATCCTGATCTTCTTCTATTTCATCGCCCTTCTTGTGATCAGCTGGCAGATGACAGCGTTCACGATTGTGTTCGCCCCTCTGATGACCTGGGCTATGGGTGTGATCGGAAAGAACCTCAAACGCAAGTCGATGGACGTCCAGACGCTGTGGAGCGAGGTTATGTCCCAGGTTGAGGAGACCCTCGGTGGACTTAGAATCGTCAAGGCTTTCATCGCCGAGAAGAAGATGTCCGCCCGTTTCGAGAATGTGACCGAGGCCATGCGTAAGAAGACCAGCCGGGTCTCGATGCGCCAGTCTCTCGCCCACCCGGTCAGCGAGTTCCTGGGGACTGTACTGATCACGATCACCATTTTCTTCGGTGGCACCCTGATTCTCAAGGGGCACTCCCTCATCGACGCGCCGATATTCATGTACTACATCGTCATTCTCTACAGCATAATCAATCCCGTAAAGGACTTCTCCAAAGCAAGTTACGCTGTACGGAAGGGAATGGCTTCGATGGAGAGGATAAACAAGATTCTCGATGCCGAGAACAACATCACAGAGGCGGCGGAGCCGACCCCGCTCGATGGTTTCAGCGACAAGATCTCCTTCGAGCATGTGGGATTCCGCTATCCGGACGGGACCAAGGAGATTCTTGACGACATTTGCCTTGACATTCCCAAGGGGAAAACCGTGGCGATTGTTGGAGCCTCTGGTGCCGGTAAGACGACCCTCGTGGACCTGATTCCCAGGTTCTATGACCCTGACTCAGGGCGTATTACGGTCGACGGTGTACCGATAAAGGACGTCAGGATCTCTGACCTGAGGAATCTCATCGGCAACGTCAACCAGGAGTCTATCCTGTTCAACGACACGATATTCAACAACATAGCCTTCGGAGTGGAGAACGCCACCCTCGAACAAGTCATCGAAGCGGCCAAGATCGCCAATGCCCATGAGTTCATCATGGAGAAGGAAGGCGGCTACCAGTTCGTCATCGGTGACCGGGGAGTTAAGCTATCCGGCGGGCAAAGACAAAGGATCAGTATCGCCAGGGCAATCCTCAAGAACCCTCCGATACTAGATCGTCCAGGAGGCTCTGGACAGGCTAATGTCCTCCAGAACCACGATCGCCATTGCCCACAGGCTCTCCACCATCAGGAACGCTGACGAGATCATCGTAATGGACGAGGGTAAAATCGTGGAAAGAGGTCGTCATGAGGAACTTCTGGCCCTCGGCGGACACTATCGCAAACTGAATGACATGCAAGCGCTTTAACGAATATGAAGACAATAAAAAGGATAAAAGTCCCCATGATCGAGGGACTTGAGAAGATGAGCCTCCAGGAACTGGACCTCACCATGGAGGAGAAAGCCTCCAAATTCTCTGTCAGCGAGCACAACTGGCCCAAAGATGCTCCCTACGCTCCGGACTGTAACGGATCGATCGCCAGGAGCTCCACGCATCTCGCCGTGATGTTCCACGTCAGGGGGCTCGACATAAGAGCGACCGAAATGGAAGACAACGGAAGAAGCTGGGAAGACAGCTGCTGCGAGTTCTTCGTCTCTGATCCTTTCGACGGCACTTACTACAACTTCGAGTTGACCTGTGCCGGATCCATCCTTGCCGCTAAAGGCTCTGGAAGGCAGAACCGGGAAGTCAGGGATAAAGACCTGGTGGCCAGGATCATCCGCCACAGCTCACTCGGACGTGTTCCCATGGTCGTCACCGGCCAGATCATCGGATGGACAGTCGCCATGCTGATTCCATTCGATCTCATCGGGATCGACCCGGCGAACCTGCCTGTCAGTGTCAGGGGCAACTTCTACAAATGCGGCGACCTTACCGCCCATCCCCACTTCCTCAGTTGGAACCCGATCGGTACACCTAAGCCCGACTTCCACCGTCCCGACTACTTCGGAGAGCTGATACTCAGATAGTTCCCATGAAGAAAAGAGACCGGCTTTTCTTTTTCTTGTTCATCCTCTACCTGGGGGTTGTCCTCTGGTGCTGCTTCGGCAATTTCCAGAGTCTCCCGGATGTCCCGCAGGAATATTTCGGAATTCCTACCGACAAGATCGTGCATTTCCTGATGTTCTTGCCATTCGTGTTCCTCTGCTACATGTCATTCGCATCGTTGCCGAAAAAGACCAGCCAGGCCTTGCTGCTGGCCATCTGTGCTCTTGCGGCGGGCATGGTCATGGCCATAGCGACGGAAATCGGACAGTCCCTGACGAGCTATCGCAGTGGCGACTCCATGGATTTTGTCGCTGATGCGGCCGGATTATGCCTGGCCTTCGCGGTGACTCTAGTCCACATATTCACAACAAAAAGATAACTTTCCCATTGTGATGCTCCGGAAAACCATCCCAGCGACTCTTCTGGCCCTGACCCTTACGACCTTGCTCGGAGCCCAGACCGTCAAGGATTTCAAACCAGCCCTCGACTCAATGCAGACTCTCCTCAGGGAGAGAACCACTGTGGCTTCGATCATCAAGGCAAAGAAAGTCGTCAAACGGGAGAAGACCATAGACTTCCATTTCACCAACACTTTCGGCGACTACCCGTGGCGTGAATCTGACGTGAAATGGTTCCGGACGACTCTGAAAGATCTCTTCCCGAAGCCTTGGTCGGACTTTTCGGTCGGAGAGATATTCATCGGGTCCAATCCCCTGGAGTCCTACGTGATGCCTACGGTGGGGAGCAACGGGAAGCCCCGCTCCGCGATGTTCAGGACAAAGGACAGGCACGGCCAGGACCGCTTCATCACCAAGGTCGGCGCCCAGGATTTCAACAAAGGGCTTTCCGGAAGGGTAATAGCCATGTGGCAGAGCCACGGACGCTACTACGAGGAGTCAAAAAACAAGTGGAGATGGCAGAGGGCACCTTTGTTCCAGACGGTCGAGGACATGTACACCCAGAGTTACGTCCTCCCCTTCCTGATGCCGATGCTGGAAAACGCCGGGGCTTATGTGATGACTCCAAGGGAAAGGGATCCACAGAGAAACGAGATCATCGCCGACAATGACCAGGCCTTCAAGGAAGGCCGCGGTGATGGTGTCAGGGTCGTCGGATTCTACTCAGAATCAGGCCAATGGCACGACGCCGGAGTCGGATTCGCGGACTATAAGGCGGTCTACACAGGAAGGGACAACCCCTTCAAGGCCGGGACGGCCCGGCAAGCCATCTGCAAAGGCAGCGATGACGACGAGAGTGCCATGGCGGTCTGGACTCCCGACATTCCAGCCAGGGGTGAATATTCGGTCTACATCTCCTACAAAAGCCTTCCAAACAGTTGCGAGAGCGCCCATTACACCGTCAACCACCTTGGCGGGAAGAGCGAGTTCACCGTCAACCAGAAAATGGGTGGCGGTACATGGATCTATCTCGGCACCTTCGAGTTCGAAAAAGGGACAAGCGGGTTCGTGTCCCTCGACAATGACGGTGGACAGAAAGCCGGCGGCAACACCGTGGTGACAGCCGACGCCGTCCGTTTCGGGGGCGGAATGGGAAAGGTGGCCAGAGGTCCCAAAGACGTGGACCCTTCTGAATACACACTGTCCGGTCTCCCATCTTTTGCCGAGGGAGCATACTACTGGATGCAGTGGGCAGGAGCGGACACTACCCTACTGAACCTACACGAGGGCGACTACACGGCTGATTTCGGAGAGAGAGGAGCCTGGGTAGATTGGATGTCCGGGGGGTCAAGGACCAATCCCCAGAAGCCAGGACTCGGGATCCCGGTGGACATGTCCTTCGCGTTCCACTCAGATGCCGGTACCTTCCCCAACGACTCGATAGTGGGTACGCTCGCGATCTACACGCTAATGAGCGACGGCAAGGACAAGCTTCCCAACGGGGAGACCAGGTGGCAGGGCAGGATGCTCGCCGATTTCGTCCAGACACAGGTCGTCGAGGACATCCGGAAAGCCTACAATCCCAGATGGACCCGCAGGGGGCTTTGGGACCGCTCCTATAGCGAGACCAGGACAACCACTGTACCGGGAATGCTTCTGGAGCTGCTATCGCACCAGAATTTCGAGGACATGAAGCATGGTCTCGACCCTTCCTTCAGATTCGCGGTCAGCAGGGCCGTCTACAAGGGCATTCTCAAGTACATGAGCGCCAGGTTCGGTCATGAATATGCCGTGCAGCCCCTTCCAGTCAGGTCTTTCTCCGCCACGATGGCCGGAAGCCAAGGAAATGGCCAGACAGTGAGACTAAAATGGATCCCGACCCTGGACTCTCTTGAGACCACGGCTGTTCCGGTAGGATACATCCTCCAGACAAGGATCGGAGACGGTGGCTTTGACGAAGGAAGGCTCATAGACTTCACATCCGAAGGCGGGAAGTGTTTTTATGACGTGGCCATCGAACCGGGGAAACTCTACAGTTTCAGGATAATAGCTTTTAACGAAGGAGGAATGAGCTTCCCTTCCGAGACCCTTTGTGCCGGAGTTCCTGCAGAGGGTAACGGGAAGAGCGTGCTGGTTGTCAACAACTTCACGAGGGTCGCTCCTCCAGCATGGTTTGACACGCCGGATTACGCCGGTTTCATGAACAACCTCGACGCCGGTGTCCCCTACATGAGGGGAATCAACTTCATCGGTGACCAGTACCAGTTCCGCCGCGAGCTGCCATGGACGGATGACGACAGCCCTGGTTTCGGGGCGTCATTCAGCGACCATGCCGGAGAGGTTATTCCCGGAAACACATTCGACTTCGCCGCCATCCATGGTACCGGGATCCTGAAAGCCGGCTACATGGTCCACTCTTCAGGGGTAGAAGCCTTTGTCAGCGACACTCTTGGAAGAGGAGACTTCGCTGTCGACCTGGTCTGCGGCAAGCAAGTCACCACTCCCTTGGGCAACTCTTCTAACAGCTTGAAGTACAGCGTCTTCCCAAAGCCGCTCAGGGATGCCTTGAAGGGATTGAGCGAGGCCGGGGTTAATCTCGTGGTTTCAGGCTCGAACATCGGTACGGATGTCTGGGACAAGGTCTACCCCATTCAGGTCGATCAGGCTGAAACCACCGAGGCAAGGACTTTCGTGGAGACCGTTCTGGGCTACAAATGGCTGACCAACTACGCCTCGAGGGCCGGGACCATCAGGCCTGTCAGGAACCAGGCCATCCCGCTTAAAGGGAAACTCGTGACGATGGAGTTTTGGACTATGCGCAACCCTTACATCTATAATGTTGAGACTCCGGACGGTATTGTACCCTCCCAAGAGAAGGCTGTCTCATTCCTGCGCTACGGCGACACCGAAGTGTCAGCCGGAGTCTGCTACGACTCAGGCACACACAAGGCTGTCAGTATCGGGTTCCCCATTGAGGTAATGAAAAGCCAGGGGGACATCGACATCCTCCTGGCATCCATCATGGCTTATCTGGGCGGAGCCAGATAGCTTATTTTCCGATCAACAAGGACTTTATCCTCGAGAATATCTCGATGTTCTCCATCACCTGGCCGAACTTCCATGCGGAAGCTCCGTAGGAATAGACAGGAACGGGGATTCCGGAATGACCGGTGGTACCGAATTTCACATCAATCCCTGTGGTGCTCTTGGAGTCTTTTCCGGCGCCAAGAAGGGTCACACCACCTGTCTCATGGTCAGCGGTGATCACAACGAGGGTGCCCTTGTGGGTGTCAGCGTAATCAAAGACAGCATTAAGCAACTTGTCGAATTCCTCCATCTCGAAAGTGAGCTGCTCAGCATTATTGGCGTGCTCGGCATGGTCGATGTGTGAACCTTCAATCATGGCGAAAAAGCCTTTCTTGTTGTCGTCGAGGATGTCGATGGTGTGCATGGCCGCATCCTTGAGGAAATCGGTGTCACGCTCGATCGCCATCGGATAGCTCTCGTCTGCGAAAAGACCGAGAATGGGAGTCGTCCTGGTCTGATAGAACTCCTCGGGAGTCGAGACATAGGTGAAACCTTCCTTGACAGCCTTGTCAATCATATTCTCAGGAACATAGTCGCTGCTGGTGAAGTACTTCCTTCCACCTCCGACGAGGATGTCCGGCCTGAATCCTCCGATGTAGTCATCGATGATCTCTTTGCGCATTCCCCTCTTGGGCACATGGGCGAAGAAGGCGGCAGGGGTAGCGTCCAGGACGTACGAGGTCACCACTATTCCGGTTGACAGGCCCTTCTCGTTGGCCAGGGCGGCGATGCTGGGAACATGGGTTCCGTCAGGAAGCTGGCCAAGCATGCCGTTGTTGGTCTTGATGCCACAGGCCATGGCTGTTCCGGATGCGGCGGAATCGGTCACACGGCTGTTTGCCGAATATGTCTTGCTGAAGCCGACGAACTGAGCGCGGTCAAAAGCTGTCGGAGCATAAGAATTATCTATCATCCATGACGCCGCAGCGGCCAGACCCATACCATCTCCGATTATCAGGATGACATTCTTGACCTTTTCATTCTTAGGCGCTTTGTCTGCGGAAAACCCTTGAGCAAAAGGAATCATGGCGGTCAGAAAGACCAGGAAAAATTTCTTCATGTTGTTTCAATTAATATTATTTCCGCGAAAATAAACAAAAAAGCCGGGATTATTTGTATATTGTGACAAACTGTTTTTACAATGAGACTGAAAGCGATTATATTCCCCATCCTTTTGCTGGTCAGTTTCTTAGCATACGCCCAGACTGACACACAGCCGCTTCCTTTCAGCGTCAGCGGAATAGTCGTCGACGCTGAGACAGAACGTCCCCTTCCATACGTCGGAGTCTCATTCTCCGGGCTCAAATACGCCACCGTAACCAACACGGACGGGATCTTCACCTTGAAATCTTCCGTGGAGCCGCAAACAGTGGACTTTAGCCTCCTTGGCTACAAGACCGTCAGGATAATGTTCCCGAAGGACGGCAAACCAGTCACTGTCAAGATGCCAAGAGGAAGCATGACGCTCGAGGGCGCATTGGTCATCGCTGACCCTTACAGTGTCCTGGATAAGGCGATTTCCAAGATTAGGGATAACTATCCAAGGGAACCTGAGCTTTTCGACTGCTTCTACCGTGAGACAGTCCAGAAACGGCACAAGTACATCTACATCACCGAGGCAGTCTCAAGGATGTACAAGACATCCTACTACCGCCCGGGACTCTACGGTGACAAGACAGCTGTCGACAAGAGCAGGATCTTGATCAGCCCAGACAAGAAAGACACCCTCTCGGTCAAGATTGTCGGAGGTCCGACACAGGCTGTCATGCTGGACATTGTCAAGAATGACGACCTTCTGAATGCGAGGGAACTCTCCAACTACGAGCTCAGGATGGAACTCCCGGAGATGATCGGAGACCGCCTGCAGTTCGCTATCAGGCTGATTCCCAGGATCGAACAGCCCTACCCGCTCTACAATGGCGTCATCTACATCGACCGGGAGACCTACGCTTTCACCCGTTTCGAGCTGGATTACGACATGTCCGACAAGGAAAAAGTCTCAAGGTTCATCCTTATCAGCAAACCGCCGGGACTGCGTTTCACTCCGACCCAGGTCTCAATAAGGTATGACTATTCCCTCTCAGAGGGCGTCTCCAGGGTCAGCTACGTCAGCTCCACGATCAGGTTCAAATGCGACTGGAAGAAAAAGCTGCTCAGGACCGACTTCACAGCAGTCAGCGAGCTGGTCACAACCGACCGTCACTCCGGAGAAGTCGACCTGATCCCGAAAAAAGAGGCGTTCTCTTCCCGGGATATCCTGTCAGACAAGGCCGCGACTGATTTTGATCCTGAGTTCTGGAAAGACTACAACATCATCGAACCGACCGAAAGTCTTGACAAAGCCATCAGCCGCATTGTGCGGAAGACTGAGAGAAATTGAGTATCTTTGCCGTCAATATGGCTAACGGCAGACTATTCCTTATTCCTTCCCCATTGGGAGATAACGCTCCGGCCGAGGTGATTCCCGGACCGGTTCTGGAGCGTCTCAGCACCATTAAAAGATATGTGGTCGAAGAGACTCGCACCGCCCGCCGCTACCTTTCAGCCGCCGGCCTTAAAGGCCACATCGGTGAGTTGGAATTCAGAGAACTCAACGAGCACACACGGCCTGAAGAGGTGGAATCCCTCCTGGAGATGTTCTCCGGCCCGGATGGTGAGCCCACTGATGTCGGCCTTATCTCCGAGGCCGGACTGCCTGCCGTCGCGGACCCAGGGGCCCTGCTTGTCGAGGCCTGCCATCGTCATGGTATTCAGGTAGTTCCGCTAGTCGGTCCGTCTTCTTTGATGCTTGCTCTGATGGGGTCCGGTCTCAACGGACAGAGTTTCGCTTTCAGGGGATATCTTCCAGCCAAGCCGGAAGAGAGGAAAAAAGCCATAAGGGAGGTTGAGAAAGACTCCGCCAGGATCCGTCAGACTGAGATATTCATCGAGACACCGTACCGTAACGACTCGATGATGAGCGACTTGCTCGCGACTCTCCAGCCATCAACCCGGCTTTGCGTGGCGGTCAACATCACCCAACCCGACGAGACGATCCTTACCAGGACAGTCAAGGAATGGAAGTCTTCTCCGCTGACCATCGGCAAGAGACCATGCGTTTTCCTCGTACTGGCGAAATAGTTGATATTCAGGAATATGTTGATAGATAGAGACTTTACGATAGAGCTGACCGGAATGGAGTTCCATGCCTTCCATGGCTGCCTTGAGAGCGAGCGGAAGGAAGGCAACACCTTTGTCGTGGATTTCCGGGGCAAGATGGACGCCAAGAAGGCCGCGAAGACAGATGACCTCTCCAAGACCGCGGACTACAGCAAAATATATGAGATTGTGGCGGCCGAGATGGCCAAGCCTTCAAATCTGCTGGAGAATGTCGCCGCAAGGATCGTGGATGCCATCGAAGCCGCCGCTCTGGGCTTCTGGTTCGTCCAGGTGAGGGTCTCGAAAAAGAACCCTCCGGTGGGTGGTGTCTGTGCATGGTCAAGGGTCACAGCTACTTCCGGCGCTGATATTCTTGATAACAACGGTATCAACGAGACGTTCTGACAATGAAGATAGCCTTCCTAACACTTGGCTGCAAGCTCAATTATGCCGAGACTTCCACTTACGAGCGGGGGTTCGTGGCCGCTGGTCTCGAGGTTGTCCAGTGGGAGGATAAGGCGGATGTGTATCTGGTCAACACTTGCTCGGTGACAGAGCGGGCCGAGAAGAAGTGCCGCAATGTCATCCGCAAGGTCCATCGGGTGTCGCCTGAGGCGAGGATCGTGGTGACGGGATGCTATGCGCAGCTTCGGCGTGAGGAGTTGGAAGCCATTGAGGGTGTGGCGCTTGTGTTTGGTGCCGCCGACAAGACCCGCGTCGTCCCCGACACCCTCGCCATGGTGAATGTTTTTCCCATGTCAAAGGGAGTTCCGGAGGGTATAGTCTCCCCGGCGGGTAAATCCCTCCCATCTCTTGGAGAGTCAGTGAAAACAAGTTTTCCCTTCCCCTCCGGCGATCTGGGCCCCTCCCGCTCACCTGGCCACGGGCGGCCAGGCCCTCCGGGGGCAATACCTCCCGCCGACTCAGACAAAGTGGTTGGTGAGCGGAGTCGAACCACGGTTGGTGAGCGGAGTCGAACCACCATCCTCGAGGCGTACTCCTCGGAAGAGCGTACCCGGTCATTCCTGAAAGTGCAAGACGGCTGCGACAACTTCTGCGCCTACTGCACAGTCCCCTACGCCCGCGGCCTGTCCAGGAATATTCCCATCGCCGACGCCATCGCCCAAGCCAAGGAAATCGCCTCAACAGGAGTAAAGGAGATCGTCATCACCGGAGTCAACACCGGCGACTTCGGAAGGACAACCGGCGAGACCTTCCTCGAACTGCTCAAGCGTCTCAACGACGTGGAAGGCATTGAAAGATACAGGATTTCGTCAATAGAACCGAACCTCATCACAGAAGAGATAGTGGACTGGATAGCCTCCGGGACGAAGTTCCAGCCACATTTCCATATTCCCCTCCAATCCGGCGCCGACGAGATTCTCTCCCGCGTCAGAAGGCGTTACACGACCGAATTCTTCGCCGAGAGGATTGACTACATCCGATCTGTGATGGACCCCCGACCCGGAGAACCACAGGGCAACCTCAAGCCATACGTCTTTTTCGGGATCGACGTGATCGCCGGCCTTCCTGGTGAGACGGAGGAGCTGTTCCAGAAGACATATTCATTCTTGAAGGAAAGGATCAAGCCGGCCTTCATCCATGTGTTCCCCTACTCCCGCAGGCCCGGGACAGTCGCCGCTCTCTGGAAGGACCAGGTCAAGGACTCGGTCAAGACAGAGCGAGTTGCCGCCCTTGAGGCCCTCTGCGAGGAGCTCCACAATGAGTTCGTTCAGAAGAACCGGGGACGGCTTTCCCAGGTGCTTTGGGAGTCGGATGTCAAGGACGGGATGATG
Source organism: uncultured Bacteroidales bacterium (assembly GCA_900320965.1). GTDB lineage: Bacteria > Bacteroidota > Bacteroidia > Bacteroidales > UBA932 > Cryptobacteroides. Next base: position 12,170 of record ONUG01000051.1, read on the forward strand.
GGCGGATATTCAGGCAATTACATCAGGGTCGTCAGGCAGTACGACCCGTTGAAAGTCAACACAATAGAAGACATAATACTATGACAGGGGCAGGAGCGAGACTGACATTCCTCGGGACCGGGACATCGCAGGGCGTGCCGATCATCGGCTGCCAGTGCGAGGTGTGCCGTTCGAAAGATCCCCGTGACAAGCGGTTCAGGGCATCCGCCCTGGTTGAATATCAAGGGTTGACAATCCTCGTGGATGCCGGTCCTGATTTCCGGATGCAGATGCTCGGTCAAGGTGTCCGTCATCTTGATGCTATCCTTCTGACTCACAACCACAAGGACCACACAGGAGGGCTTGACGACGTCCGGTCGCTCAACTACATCGACCGCCGGGCGGCGGAGATCTATTGCGAGAAGAATGTCCTGGAGGACTTGATCCGGGAATATCCCTATGTCTTCAAGTTTCCGAAGTATCCGGGGGCGCCTGAGTGGATGCTCCATGTCATCGATGAGAGGCCTTTTGTCATCCGTAAGGAAACAGCTGAAAAAGAGCTCGTTTGGGTCCACGACGTCGGCTACCACTACCGCCTCCCCGACGGCCAGCTGATCCCCACGGCCCGTTCCCTCGATGATATGATCGACGAAGCCCCTAAAGCGGTAGCTGCCGATGTGTCACTGCAGTCGGCAAAAGGCGCCTGGGCTCCCTGCGCTTCGCGCCCTATCCGGGTAAATGGTCGCCCAGGCGCATTGCCGCCTGCAGCAAACGATGGCGAGCTGGCGTCAGGTCTGGCAAGTCCAGACCGTAGCCACCCTCGGCTCGTAAGAGGGAGGGGCCCGCTCGCAGAGCGAGTGGGAGGGGCCGAGCGAAGCGAGGAGTCTGGACTGTCAGAGCCTAACGACAGCGCCAAATCAGTTGAGTCGTCAGCGACAGCGGTGACGATTATTCCGATACGGGGGCTGCATGACCGGCTGCCGGTGCTGGGGTTCCGGTTCGGGGACATAGCGTATATTACCGACATGAGCTCGATCCCGGAAAGCGAATTCGCCAAGCTTGAAGGCCTTAAGCACCTGACCCTCAACACGGTGAGCTACAACACCCACCACTCACACTTCAGCCTCCAAGAAACCCTCGACCTCGCCGACCGCATCCGACCGGAACACACCTGGCTAACGCATCTCTCCCACTCTTTCCCGGTCCACGAGGCATTCCAAAAAGAACTCGAGCGCATGTGCCAGGAACAGCAAATCCACTCGATTGTCCGCCCAGCCTACGACGGACTGGTCATCGAATAACGATCAGGATCCTTTCTGGGTCGAGAGCCAGGAGTCGAACCAGGCGCACCTCTTGTCAAAGAAATCGAACACATAATCCACCTCAGCCTCCCAGCTGTCCAGATGGATCAGTCCCACGCTGATGTATTTGTCAAGGATCGGCCAGCGCTTGAAATTATCCTTCTGCGCCCTCTCAATCGACTTGGCATAGTTCCTCATGTCGGTCTTGACTTGAGGCAGGAGAGTCTTGAGTTTCGTCCACTCGCTTTTGACTATTCCGATGAAATACGGATCGTGCATCATCTGGTAAATATAAGTCTGTGAGCGCTTTATATTACCTTCAATGATAGGCTTCTGCGGAGGACGGGCCCATCCGTCGGTTCCGGTCCCGGCAAGGCCAAAGCTCCACTCGGCGTCCCAGACGGGGAACAGTTCCAACTCCCTGGAATGGTCGATCAGGGTCATGTACATGTTGGTGTCGTAATTGCCGATGATCTCCTGGACAATGTACCAGCGGGCGAATGTCACTTCATCCACAAAAGGCCTGTACCCCTTCGCCGGATCACGGAAATCGGAGCCGTAAATGGCGGCCTCGAAACGGTTCATGTAGTCAAGGATGTAGTTGTAACGCTCGTCATCCGGAAACATTCCCCCTTCCTCCAGGACCTTAGGGTATTTGAATGTGAAATGGTGCCCATGGTCAGTGGTGATCCAGAGAGGCTCCTTATTCCAGTAATTGTCCAGTTCGAGGATGTAGCCCTCCCCTTTCTTGACAGGAACCCTCTCGTTCGCCTCCTCCACCTGTTCGGTGAGAAGGTAAACCCCGAGGGCGTCTCCATCGAGATAAAGCTCCACGAACTTGTGGCGCACGGTGTAGGGCAGGCCGATATATTCAGAGAGAGTCAGCATGAAGGTCTCCCTGATCAGGGATTTGTCGCAATAATGCGCCAGGAGTACCCAGTCCCGGTTCGCCGGGAAACCGCAGACAGACACCTTCTCATCAAACTTTATCTTGTAGGGTTTCTTCTCGTAGCCCCAGGTAGCGTTGCCTCGACCGTGAATCTTCCCCACACCATCGACATTCTCAGTCTCTCCGGTGGGATCGACGACCTTGATCTCACAACCGATAGACTGGGTTTTGTCAGCCGGAACGCCGGCGGCATTCTCTGTTTTTATCGTAATGACCGGGATCCCGTTGGAATTGAAATACACCGGCGGGGCCTCCACGATCTCGTCATGACCACAAGAGACCATGACCAAAGAAAAGGCCGCGACAAGCGGCAAAACGACTAGAATGTACTTTTTCATCTTCACAAATATACAATTTAATTGTTATATTCGCGTTTGTGAGGTCAGTTTTCCACATATTGGTTTTCACGCTGGAGACGGTGCTGCTGATGGTCACCCTAGTGTCCGTCCCAGGCCTCAGTCTTGTCAGATGTGCCCACACAGGCAAGATCTACCTTGAAGAATTCAATGAGACAGACTGCGGCTTGGATGACGGTGACATGTGCATGGAACACTTCACCCTCCAAATCTCAGGCAACATTAAAGCCCCCACATTCCAAGCGCCGGCATCCCCATGGACCACACTAGCCGCATTGGCAGTCTCACCGGTTTCCCATGTGGTGGTTCCCTCTTTCAGGCCAAGCAGTTTTCCTTGGCATTCCTGCGAGGATCCTCCTGACATCCACCAAGCTAAAACAACATATTTGAGGATTTGATTTCGTCTGCCCTTTGTTTAATCCACCCTTCCCAAGAAGGATGGAATGAATACTTGTGCGACTAAACCAAAAACTCAAAATGAAGAAGAAACAGTTTATACTCATTAGTTTAGCATTTGTTTTAGCGGCTTTTCCCTCCTTTGGGCAGGAAAACAAGGAGGACACCCTCAAAGCCACTGTCTTCACATCAACCCAGCAAGGTAATTATCTGTCAAAAGGAAAGGACCTGAGGACCGAGGTCGTGTCCACGGCGGGCCTTCACAAAATGGCCTGCTGTAACCTTGGTGACAGTTTCGAGAATTCCGCCAGTGTGTCCGTTGGATATTCCGATGCCACCACCGGCGCCCGCCAGATCAGGCTCCTGGGCCTTTCGGGAATATATACCCAGATGCTTGACGAGAACCGCCCGATGCAAAGAGGTCTTTCCTCCCCCTTCGGTCTCTCTTATGTCCCCGGATCGTGGTTGGAGAGCATCCAGATCGCCAAAGGCTCCCCTTCCGTCATCAATGGAGTTGAGTCGATGACCGGCCAGATCAACCTTGAACATCGCAAGCCCACAGATGAGAAACCGCTGTTTGTCAACGGTTCAGTGATGAACGACACTAAGGCGGATCTCAATGTCATCTCCTCACTTCAGCTTTCGGACAAACTCTCGACCGCTCTCCTAGGCCATGTGGACGGCAACTTCAAGACCCATGACATGAACGGTGACGGCTTTGTCGATGAGCCGGCCTTATTGCAGTTCGATGTGGCGAGCCGCTGGCTGTACTACACTCCCGAGACGATGATCCACTGGGGGGTGAAGGCTGTCAAGGATTCCCGGGAGGGCGGTCAGAGGACCGGCAATATGTTCGGGAAATGGCTGTCTGACATCGACAATAGCCAGCTTAACGGTTATTTCAAGATCGGTCACTATTTCAACGAGGCCGAGACCA
>ONUG01000152.1 GCA_900320965.1 uncultured Bacteroidales bacterium
GAGAGGCGGCGGTGGCGGCGGCTTCGGCGGTGGCGGCAACGGTGTCACACGTTCTTGGATGGCAGGTCTCAATGGTGCGGGAGACTTCTTCGACAATAAGATGAATGTGGGAGGTAACTACCTCTACAACAACACTCACCGGGATGTCTTGAACCGCTCGGTGTCCGAGACCCGTTATGGTGAAGGCGATATGCTCATCAACCGCAACGGAGTCACTGACCCCGGTTACAACACGACCTCTAACTACGGCCATAGGTTAGGTATGAGGTTGGACCACAAGTTCAGCGAGAACACCTCCATCCTCTTCCAGCCGCAGATTAATTTTGGTGGCGGCGATTACATTCAGTACTCTGATTTTGAGACTGAAAGAATTGCGAATGGTACTTCCAACATCACCAGTAAAGGTTTCTCCAACAACTCTGGTAACAATAACAACTGGCAGACGAGTGGTTTCCTGCTGTTCCGCCAGCGTCTCGGGATGCCTGGAAGGACCCTGTCTTTCATGGGCAACTATAACTTCAGCAACAACCAGATGGACGGTTTCAACCAGTCCCTGTCCGACAATGCCGCCCAAGATGGGAAAGACGCTTTTCAAAGCATCGTGAACCAGAGGATTGACCAATATTCCAAAAACGCGTCCCTGTCTGGAAGACTGGTTTACACAGAGCCCCTCGGAGGTGGTTTTTACGCTTCCGCCAACTACAGCTATGCTTGGAACCGTAATGAGTCTGTCAAGGACGCATACGACAGCGGCTCTGATGTCATCTCTGGGAACTCGTTGATTTACAATCCTTCCGGAGAGAAAAAGAGCGAGGCTTATTCCAGCAATATCCTTAATCAGTACAACAACCAGAGTGCCGGAGTTGACCTTCAGTACCAGAAGGACAAGATGCATGCCCAGTTGGGTATCTCCTTGATGCCTCAGAAGACCCACAATGAGACCAACAAGGAGGTTTACGATAGCAAGGTGTTGAATTTCGCTCCTACAGCCATGCTGTGGTACGACATGGGAGAGACTTCCAACGTGAGATTCTTCTACCGCGGTCGTTCCTCGCAGCCTTCAACCACCCAGTTGATGAGGGTGCCGGACAATTCCAACATAAAGTCAATCTCCAGCGGTAACCCTGCGTTGATTCCTTACTTCAACCATAATCTCAACGGAGAGTACAGGATGACCAATAGGAAAACCTTCACGACTATCACTGTCAACGCTGATGGAGGAATGGTTCATAACCCGATTGTCAATGCCTTGTGGATCAGTAACTACGGAACCACATATTCGATTCCTTACAACGGTCCTGATTCTTACAACGGAAGCATAAGGCTTTCTGTGAACTCCCCGATCGCGAAGTCCAACTTCTCTATCTTCACGATGACGAACGCCCGCTTCTCGCAGTCGACATCGTTCACGGACTCCGGAGCGAAGATCAGCATGGATGAGTATCTTGACAAAGATGGCGTGTTCATGTTCAAGGAGTTCCTCGCCAAGTACTCTGACCCGTCCAACGCTCCCATGTTTAAGAAGAATGTGCAAAACACCTATTCCATCAATGAGCGTCTGAGATTCACTTACAGGAGTGACGACCTTGAGATCACGCTCGGCGGCCGTGTGGGTTACAACAACACCACTTATTCAATCAATAAGGAATCTTCCGGGCAAAGGAACGGTGTCGCTGATGTGAAGACCTGGAGCAACATGGTGGATGGTTCCATCAACTGGACTCTTCCTGCCGGATTCACATTCAAGACGGATGCCCGTTACAACTGGTACGTCGGCTACACCACCGACATGGATCCTGTCTTCACCGTCAATATGGACATCCAGAAACTCCTGTTCAAGAACAAAGTGACTCTCGCATTGAGGGCTTATGACCTTCTGGATCAGGCGAGAACCATCAGTGAGTCCAACAGCAACGGTGTCAGGACCGAACGCTGGAGCAACACCCTTGGCAGGTATGTCATCGTGGCTCTCACCTACCGTTTCGGTTCATTCGGAAGGAGGGGCAACAACATGAGGATGGGTCCGGGAATGGGCGGCCCCGGAATGGGTGGCCCTGGAAGGGGACCTGGCGGCGGTGGCCGTCCACCGATGATGTAGATCCTTCGCTTCGCTCAGGATGACATAAGGGCGCTTTCGGACGAAACATAGCGCCGCCATTTAGAGATCATCGACTCCATGTCCTCCGGGATCATGGAGTCGAATCGTATCAGCTCCTTGGTCCGAGGGTGGACAAAGCCAAGAGTCTTGGCGTGCAGGGCCTGCCGGGGGCAAAGCTCAAAGCAGTTCTGGATGAACTGACGGTATTTGGCGTAGATCGTGCCTTTGCGGATTTCCGACCCTCCATAGCGTTCGTCGTTAAACAGAGGGTGGCCTATGTGGCTCATGTGAACCCTGATCTGGTGTGTCCTTCCAGTCTCCAGGCGACATTCCACGACAGTAACATAACCGAATCTCTCCAGCACTCTGTAGTGCGTCACGGCATGTTTTGCCCTCTCGTCATCCTCAGGATAGACTTTGAACCGGAGCCTGTCGCCAGGATCCCTTCCGATCGCTCCGTCGATGGTCCCTTCATCTTCTTTGATATTCCCCCAGACTACCGCGACATACAGCCTTTCAATGCTGTGCTCGAAAAACTGTTTCGCCAGGTCCAGCTGGGTCTCATCGTTTTTGGCCACGACCAAGAGCCCCGAAGTGTCTTTGTCGATCCTGTGCACCAGAATCCCGGCTCTCTCTTCTGTTGGAGTAAGGCCCAGATGAAACGCCAGGGCATTGACAAGGGTTCCGTCGTAGTTGCCGTGGCCGGGATGGACCACCATTCCCGCCGGCTTATTAACCACGAGAAGGTCGTCATCCTCATAGACGATGTCCAATGGAATGTCCTGGGGAATAATCTCCGTGCCCCTGCGCCGGTAGGGCATCATGAACCGGATCACATCACCGGGGCGGACGATCAGGTTCGCTTTAGCGATCTTGTCTCCAACCCTGACATAGCCTTCTTTTATGGCGCATTGGATCCTGTGACGGGAAGTGTCCTCCAGGTGGGAGGCCATGAATTTGTCAATCCTTAGCGGTGTCTGGCCGGGGTCGACATTGAGCCGGAAATGCTCGAACATTCCCTGCTCCTCATCCTCCACGGTCTCTTCCGGTTCGGAGTAAAGCCTCTCGTCGTCCACTGCTAGTAGTTCTCCTTGATGTCCAGCGAGAGATAGACGGTCACGTCAGAGCCCATCAGGAGCGGGCTCTTGGAAGCTGCTGGAGTCTGTTTGTAGACAGTGGCGGCAAGTGAGTCGGAGTAGTTCTTGACTGTCTTGTCAAAGACAATCTTTCCGACGTTCAGGGAATTGTCATGGACCGCATCGACTGCCCGAAGGTATTTCATGCCCTTTACGTTGGGCACATAAGTCATGTTGTCCTCGGAATTGAGACCGACCTGAAGGTCGATCTCTGATCCGGTCTCAATCTGGACCCCTGGTCTGATCTCACGGTTGCGGTAGATCTGACGGAGCACGTTGTTGGTGGCTATGTCGTTGACATAGATCAACTTCCCAAGGGCGAGCCCACGTGAGTTGAGCTCCGCCTTGGCCTGCCTCATTGAGAGTCCGACCAGGTTGGGGACACTGACTTTCTTGGCGTGCAAGGCATTGATGGTCAGCATCACCCTGCGCCCTTTCTTGACCCTTGTTCCGGCTTTGGGGTTCTGGCTGTACACCGCTCCTTTTTCCATCCTGCGGACATAGATGGAATCGATGACCTCTGTCCTTAGGTGCCTTTTTGAGGCCTCTCGGGAAGCCTCTTCAACGCTCATGCTTGTCAGATCAGGCACTTCTATGCTCATTCCGTGGTGGGTGAGCTGGTTCAGCGCTATCGTGGTGACCGTGAGCAGCACGGCAAAGAACAGGAAGGCTCCTATCAGGTTCTTGACTATCCAGTTGCTGAAGAACCCATTCTTTTTCTCGGCAGATTCTTCCATGACTTTATTTCGCTCTTATGAATATTTGTACCGGGCAGCCCAGCAGGTCGAAATGGTCCCGAAGCTTGTTCTCGAGGAATCTCTTGTAGGGAGCCTTCACGTATTGCGGCAAATTGCAGAAGAACGCGAATGCCGGGAATCTTGTGGGCAGCTGGGTTATGTACTTGATCTTCACGTATTTCCCCTTCCATGCGGGGGGCGGGTAGTTCTCTATTTCCGGAAGCAGCGCCTCGTTCAGCCTTGCTGTCGGCACCCTTCTGGAGTAGTTCTCGTAGACATGTGCCGCTGCATCCAGCACATCCATTATCCTTTGTTTGTTGATGACGGAAGTGAATATGATAGGGACGTCGTCAAAAGGAGCGATCCTCTCTCTTAAGGCCCTGTCGTAGTCCCTCATCGTGTTGCTGTCCTTCTGGAACTGGTCCCACTTGTTCACGACCAGCACGCATCCCTTGCGGTTGCGGATGATGAGGTTGAAGATGCTCATGTCCTGGGCTTCCATCCCGGCGTTGGCGTCGATCATCAGGATGCAGACATCCGCCCGCTCGATCGCCCTGATCGCCCTCATGACGGAATAGAACTCGAGATCCTCGTTGACCTTGGTCTTTCTCCTCATTCCGGCGGTGTCCACCAGCATGAAGTCATGACCGTATTTGTTGTACCTTGTCGAGATCGAGTCACGTGTGGTGCCGGCCACCGGCGTGACGATATTCCTCTCCTCTCCAAGGAGCGCGTTCGTAAGGGATGACTTGCCGACATTCGGCTTGCCTACTATCGCTATGTGAGGCAGTTCCGGGTGGTCGTTATCCGCCTCGGTGTCCTCTGGCAGAACCCTTAGGATCTCGTCGAGAAGGTCTCCGGTGCCGCTTCCGTTCGCGGCTGAGATGGTCCACACCTCGCCGAGTCCCAACCCATAGAACTGGTAGGCGTCGAAGAGTTTCTCCCCGCTGTCGACCTTGTTGACGCAAAGGACCACGGGCTTTCCGCTGCGGCGCAGCAGATCAGCGATCTCAGCATCGTAGTCGGTTATTCCGGTGGCGGCCTCGACCATGAAGAGGATCACATCAGCCTCGTCGATGGCTATCTGCACGATCTGGTTGGCCAGCCTGGAACGCTCCGTCATGTCCGTCTCGCTCTGGAGCCGGTCGATGAGGGCCTCACATTCGTCGTTGCGGAAGCCACCCAGGGCCCAGTCGCTGTTTTGGCGGAAAAGCGCGTTGATGGCGTAGTAGGGGTCGCCCGCCTGGTCCGCGATCATGCAGTAGAGGGCAATGTCGTAGTCGCCGGTGACCCGGTAGGTGCTGTCCGCGTCCTCCACGCCGGTCAGAACCGCGTCCACGCCGATGGCCTTGAACTGCTCCTGCATCAGCAGGGCGATGG
>ONUG01000155.1 GCA_900320965.1 uncultured Bacteroidales bacterium
GCTTCTCGTATGGCGCGAGATAAGACGTTCCCTGACAGGGGCATTCAGCCTCTCCGACCTGGAGGACGCGCTGCGGACAGTGGACAAGTCCACGCTCTTCCGCACGCTCACTCTGCTGCATGAGGCTCACCTGCTCCACGATATCGATGACGGTTCCGGCTCGCACAAGTTCTGTGTCTGCCACCACGACGACACTCTCCATTGCACCGGGCACGTTCATCTGAACTGCCGTATCTGCCACCGGACATTCTGCCTGACGGACGTCAGGATACCGCAGGTCGGACTGCCCGCGGGCTTCATTCCTGAAGAAGCGGAATACATAGTCAAAGGAATTTGCCCTGACTGTGCGAAAAGGAATTAATTCAAAGTGATATGAATCTTAGAGACATCAAGAAAGGTCATAAAGATTTGTAATCTTATAGGAAAATGGCGTTTAACGTTTTGCGATATATCATATTTTGATATATCGCTTTTTGTTACTAATTTTTCTTTCTGATTAATGTCTACAGAGATATGAAAACTCCTTTTGTTTTCGGCAAACTGGACAATTACTTTCAACCGGTTACATTTTGTAACCACTTCACTTCCTTCTTTCTTGAGCGAATACAAATCGTTGCAAGGTCCTGCTCGCAGGATTTGCTGGATTGACTGATAACAATTAAATTTGTTGTTGAGGTATATTATTATTCGAATCGCCATGAAACAGACTATTTATCACTTTGTATCCCTGCCCATATTGTTGGTTATGGCCGTATGCCTTTCCGTCGGCTGCGGCCCTGCCGAGCAACCGGAGCCCAAACCCACGCCCACCCCTACTTCTACGGTAGCCGTGACGGGTGTCACCCTCAATAAGGCTACCCTCATGCTGCTGGAAGGGAGTGCGGAGACTCTGGCGGCGAGCGTGTCGCCGGATAATGCTTCCAACAAGTCCGTCAGCTGGAAATCCTCCGCGACTGATATTGCCACGGTCGATGGCAGCGGCAAGGTGACTGCCGTCAAGGCCGGATCGGCGACTATTACCGTGACAACAGCAGACGGCGGCAAGACGGCCACTTGTTCCGTGACGGTTACGGAGCAGGCGAAGATTGTGATTACGGGAAATACGGCAAAGGTCCCGGTCTCAGGCGGAACGGCTGAATTCCCGATCCAGTACAATACCTCCTATACCATTGAAATCGAATCGTCGGCGCAGTCCTGGCTGCATTTCGTTGAGACCCGTGCTATGCAGAGCGGAACCCTGGTTTTCAGTGTCGATGCCAATGCGGGTGAAGCCCGTACCGGCAAGGCTACGGTGAAGGACAACGAAGGGAAGGTCAATCCGATCACCTTGTCCTTCGAGCAGGAGGCGTATATTGCCGTAACCTCCGTCCAGATCGCTCCCGAGACCGCGGAACTGGAGGAGGGGGAGACGTTGACCCTTACGGTCACGGTGCTTCCGGAAGACGCGACCGACAAGACGGTTATCTGGGCAAGCGACAACGACGCGGTCGCTACTGTGTCAGAGGACGGTCTTGTGACTGCCCTGGCAGAAGGGACGGCCGTTATTACGGTCATGGCAGGAGTAAAAAGCGCGACCTGCACAGTGGAGATAAAGCCCTCTGCCTATGAGAAGGAGCGTGCGGCGCTGGAAGCGTTCTATAAAGCCAATAATGGTGACAATTGGATAAACAATACAGGCTGGTGCACAGACGCTCCTCTTAGAGAATGGACCGGGATCACGATGACACCAGATGGAATGCATGTCCAGGCCATAGAACTCTGGAATATTGAGGTTCAAGGGTATATTCCTGATGAGATTGCCGACCTGACAGAGCTGGAAAGCCTGAGTATCAACAATCAGTATTACTCTACCGATGCTTGGCCTTTGCCCGAGACCATTGGTTCCCTTGAAAAACTCAAGTTCCTGCAGTTTCAGTGTTACACGCTGGGCGGCACATTGCCAGAGTCCCTCTTCAATTTGAAAAACTTGGAAGTTCTCCGTATCAGGAATGCGGAGGGGATGACACCAGCCCCTATCCCTCCGGCGATTGGCGATCTCACCAACTTGAAGGAACTGGATCTCAGTAATATGAACCTTAAAGGCGACATTCCTTCTGAAATAGGGAATCTCACCGGCCTTACGGAATTGAGTATGTTTGGCAATGATTTGACAGGCGGCATCCCGGATTCTTTCGGTAATCTTGTCAACCTGGAGAAACTGAATCTACAGGACAATCAATTGTCGGGGGATATTCCTGCGGCATTCTATCGGGTGCGAAACTACTGGACACTATGGCCGGAGCTGGTAGCGGACAACAGCTTCACCCAGGACAACATCCGTGATGCGAAGATACCTGTCCCAAAGTCTCCCCCTATCACACTTGTCTCCGGAAAGACATTGAATCTGGAGGATGAATTCAAGAAGAACCAGTATACCGTCATTCTAAAAACAGGTCCCGAGCACGAGAGTTGGGACATTATCCCCTCCCTGGTAGCGCTTTACAATGCCAACAAGGATAAAGGGCTGGGCGTCATAATGAGTTATGACAACAATTATTTGGAGACCGGGGATATCAATGAATACGACAAAGTATTCAAGGATATGCTTGATTCTTACAATGTCACCTGGAATACCTTCATTCGCCATATGTATGATTCCGATCCCTCGGCCATGGAAGGGAAGACGAGTCCTTTCTATACCAAGTGGGGGCATAAGATGTATCCGCTTGGAGCCATAGACGAAATAGTGGTCATAGGCCCCGACCAGACGGTCCAGTACACTACACTGGTTGATCGCGATATTGAGTCCAGAAATAGGCTTCAGCATTTCATGGAGTATATTTCCGCTGTGTTTGATACGCCACTTGTACGCTATGAATCCAAGGATTACAGTGCCGACGGAAAGGTGACTGCCTTACAGAGAGCGTCCGTAGGCAAGGGCGTTGACCTTGTCATTACCGGTGATGGTTACTCCGACCGCCTGATTGCGGATGGGACTTTTGCCAAAGCGGCAAATCAAGCGGTCGAGGACTACTTCTCCATTGAACCATTCAAATCCATGCGCGACAGGTTCAATATCTACCGGGTTGACGCCGTTTCCAAGAACGAAGAGTTCTTTAATGGTTGTTCCACAGTTTTCGCCGGCAATTTCGTCGGTGCCACGGCATTGACAGGGGATAATGAAAAGGCATTGGAATATGCCGCTAAGGCTGTGGATGAATCAAGGATGGATGATGTTGTGGTATTGGTACTGGTAAACAGCGGGTTGTCCGGAGGAACCGCCTATATGATGCAGGCGGAGACCGACCACTACGCGGCCGGTGCCGCCGTCGCCTGGATCCCGTTCAAGAATATGAATACCGACGGAGGCATCTCACCAAGGGCGATGATACTGATCCACGAGGCGGGGGGACATGGTTTCGGAAAGCTGAATGACGAGTATTCAATCAATTACAATGGAGGACCGGGAAAGGAGATGATCGACTATATCAAAGAGTGTCATAAGAAGAATATATTCGTCAACGTCGACGTCACGAGCGATGGTGCTATGGCACCGTTATATTACCGACGACCGTTTCGCTCAGGAGAATATCGGTGTTTACAGAGGTGGCGCTAGCTTCTTTGACGGTGTCTGGAGGCCGACGGAAAACAGCGTCATGAGAACGAACTCACTGAATAAGAACAACTTCTTCAACGCTCCTTCCCGTGCCCAGATCTATACGCGCATCATGAAGCTTTCCGAAGGTCAGGACTGGCAGTTCGACTACGAAGAGTTCGTGAAGTGGGATCAGGCCCATCCGACTAAACAGTCAACGTCGCCCTCGACCAGGACAAATCACGTGGAGGTTGACGAGGCGGAGAACGAAATATGCGTTCCTCCTGTGATCATCAACAAGACTTGGCGTCAGATGATCCGTAAGTAAGGATATCGCGATATTTTAACTATCTTTGCAACGTATTTCAAAACAGAAAAATAAAAGGCCACAGCAATGTGACCTTTTATTCGTCTATTGCTTTCTCCGGTGAAATCACACTATGCCCAATGCGCTTTTCAACCTCTTTTCGGGCGGTTTTGGCTACCTCGGCTCTTTCTTTCGCCACACCAGCGTTTTCCGAAAGGCCTTCCGGGTTGCGCTGTTTGCTTATTTCAGTTGCGGACTAAATTACGGAGAGACAGAGATCACGACTCTGGCCGGTAAGGCAATGGATCTTTTTGATTAGTTGATTCTTATATGTATATTTATAGACAAATTAACAAATCCTCAATATGTTACGTAAGGTATTGCTGGCCACATCCTGCCTGATGGGAGTTGTTGCATGCTCCACCAATTCAACCTGCACCATTACAGGTTCTGTCAGTCCACAACTGGATAGCGTTTATCTGTTGGATGCGGCAGGAAAACGTCTGGATGCCACCGCTGTTCAAGATGGTGTGTTCACCCTGACCTGCGAGAGGAATCCCCAGTGCGGAGTCTCCGTCATCACCGTGCCGAAGGGAGACCCTGTCAACTTGATTCCAGACAGCGAAGAAATCAATGTTACTATAAAAGATGGGATGGTTACCGTAGGCGGCAGTCCGCTTTCGGAAGAACTCCAGGAACTACAGCAATGGATGATGAATCTATTTACGAGCTACAGCAACAAGTCGATGGCGCTGTCGGAAAGCGGGGATGAAACAGGTGTAGAAGCTCTCATGGAAGAAATGGAAAAAGCCATGGCCGAACAATGCAAAGAGGTTTATCTGAACCACTTGCAGGACCCCGTAGGGGTGCAGGCCATGTCCATGCTTGTCTTTTACGCCTCTGATAAAGAGTTCGTCAGTTTATATGAACAGGGCGGGGAGTGCATCCATGCTGATGCTAGGATTGCAGGTCGGTACGAGTCCCTTACCGCGAGCAGTAGAACAGTCATCCAGTTGGACACCGCAGGGAAAGATTTCATCGAAACCAAGGGTGACATGTCTGATTATATCGGTCACGGGTCCTATGTCCTGGTGGATTTCTGGGCCTCCTGGTGCGGCCCCTGCCGGGAAGAGACGCCGTTTGTCGTCAAAGCCTACAACGACTATAAGGACAAAGGCCTAGTCGTTCTGGGAATACCCGTCCAGGACAAGTCGGATGCTACAAAAGAGGCCATGAGACAACTGGGGATCCATTACCCACAGTTACTGGATCCGGGAGACGCCCTTGCCGAGGAATATGGAGTGACCGGCATTCCTCATCTCTTTCTCTTCGGCCCCGACGGGAAAGTCCTTCAGGACGGAATGCGGGGCGAAGGAATCGATGCCGTCCTGAGGCCATTATTTCAGAAATAATCACTATCTTTGTAGCGTATTTCAAAACAGAAAGAAAGTTATGAATCTTCGTGACATCAAAAAAGGTCTTGAAGATTTGTAGGCAGTCTTATTCTAAGGCGATTCGCCTATCTTAGGAGCAAGTTGATCACAGACATATGCAGCGACTGATATTGTATTTCGCCGCCTTGATCGTTTCTTTGCTGTCCGGTTGTTCCGGAGGAAAGGAAACTGTTGGAGATAAGGTATCCACTCTCACACAAACCGGCGGGTCTACTTCCTATTCCCTGGGCGCGGACGAAAACCGGATTGAAAACATTTCCTTTACTTCTTCGGAGGCCTGGAGAAGCTATGTTTCATATTCAGGTTCCCCGGGATGGCTTTCCGTGGAACCATACGCAGGTCAGGAAGCTGGCACATACACCCTCTCCGTCACTGTGGCCCGGAACAATTCTGCAGATTCCCGTACTGCGACGCTCATTATTAAATGTGGGAACGCCTCTGATCTTCTGTTCACCATCAATCAGGATGGCGCTGAACCGGAAATGCCTGAAGAACCAGATGATCCTGAAGAACCAGATGATCCATCTAAAACCACCGTAGTGACGTCACTGAAGCTGGGGACAGGCATGGCGAACCCATTGTTGGACTTTCAGTTCTGCGCCGACCCTACGGCTATAGAATACGACGGACGCCTCTATGTCTACGGCACCAACGATCACCAGCAATATGAGGAGGCTCAAAGCAACACCTATGAGAGAATCAAGTCCCTGGTGATAATGTCAACTGATGATATGGTAAACTGGACATACCACGGATTGATTCCTGTTGGGGAGATTGCCCCATGGATCATTGCGTCCTGGGCTCCCAGCATCATCAGTGTTCCCCAATCTGACGGCGGTACGCTTTTCTCCCTTTACTTCTCCAACAGTGGCTGGGGCACGGGGGTCCTTCAATCCAAGTCGCCTTTGGGGCCTTGGACATCTCCGCTGAATACCAGCCTGATTGACGGAAACAATGAGACAGTTAAGGGCAGTGGCGCCATCTTCGACCCTGGAGCCGTGGTGGATGACAACGGCGATGCCTGGGTGGCATTCGGCAGCGGACAGGGCTGGATTGCCAAGTTGAATCCCGATCTTACTTCCATTGAAGGGAAACCCATTAAATTACCCTCTTTCTATCATTTCGAGGCCAATGAGCTCAATTTCATCAACGGAACATATGTCTACACGTACAACAATGATTGGAGCGATCACTCCCCGTGGACCTGGGGCGGTACAAAGCCCACTATGTGCAGTATGAATTACTTTACCAGCAAAACCCCGCTGGTTACGGATTCCTGGACCTACGGCGCCAACTATTTCAAGAATCCTGGCGAGAACAATATGGGCTACACAAACAACCACACTCACCTGCACAAATACAAAGGGAAGTGGTACCTGTTCTACCAGACCAACCTGATGCAGTCCTGCCTGGGTTCCGACGGCGGCTTCCGCAGTATCTATGTCGATGAGATTGAGGTGGACGAGCAGAATATGGTTATCCATGAGTGCATTCCCACCAAGAAGGGCATAAGTGCCATCAAAAAATTGGATCCCTATGCTAAGCAGTCTGCAGCGACGTCTGCGGCCACACTGGGCATCATATTCAAAGCCACTGATAAGCCTGGTCATATGACCGCGGCCAGGGGCACTCCCTGCATCACCGCCAACAAGCCTAAGACCGGTATTATTGAAGTTCGCAACGTGTCGTTCACTTCCGGTGGACAGACCCTTTCCTGCCGCCTTAAAGGGAAAGGAAGAATCGCTTTCCGTCTGGACAAACAGGATGCTTCTGACTTTGCCTCCTTTTCAGGGACAGGAGATGACTGGACCGACCAGGAAGTATCCTGTACCCTGGAAGACGGGGCCCATACTCTTTATATTGTCATCTCCGGCAACATGGAACTGGACACCTGGCAGTTCATTCCATAAAGAATTGGATTCTTTTCCGAAAAAACACTATCTTTGTCCCCGTATTAACTCAGAACGATATGAATCTTAGAGACATTAAGAAAGACATTGAGTATGTGATCGGTGCTTTTATCGACGATTGCTCCCTTTTCAGTGCGGTCAACTCCAAGGCTGACGACGAGGCTCTCGGTGGGCTTCTCGACGAGGCTGTCAACCTCTTCAATGACCTTAAAGACAAGGTTAATGTTAAGGGAGAGGGCAAGAAAGGTGCCTATTATGCATCCATCCGTCAGGAACTCCTTGAGAAAACAGACGAGCTTTACGCCAAACTCAGCGACATCGTAAAGAAATCCGGTGCCGAGTAATAAGCTCTTCTCTTTGATAGAATTATCTTCGGGAGGGCTTTGACGGTCCTCCCTTTTTATAAAACGAACAATACAATGAAAGTCGCCGTAGTTGGTGTGACCGGACTGGTTGGAACCAGGATGGTCGAAGTCCTCGAAGCGAGGAATTTCCCTGTGGATGAGTTTATTCCCGTCGCTTCCGGAAGGTCTGCCGGGAAGCTGATCTCTTTTAAGGGCAAGGAATATCCCGTCGTCACCGCCGAGGAAGCGGTCGCGATGAAGCCTGATCTCGCCCTGTTCTCAGCGGGAGCTGACATTTCCAAGGAGTGGGCACCGAAGTTCGCTGCTGTCGGATGCCGTGTCGTTGACAATTCCTCCTGCTGGAGGATGGACCCGACCAAGAAACTGGTCGTTCCTGAGATCAATGCCGATGTCTTGACGGAAGATGATTATATCATCGCCAACCCCAATTGCTCCACCATCCAGATGCTCCTCCCTCTGGCTCCCCTCCACGAGAAGTACACCATCAAGAGGATCGTCGTCTCGACTTATCAGTCCGTCACCGGTTCCGGGACTCCAGCTATCAACCAGATGATGACTGAGAGGAATGGGGGCAAATGGGGAGAATATCCCGCTTTCTACCACTATCCTATTGACCAAAATGTCATCCCCCATATTGATGATTTCCTTGATAACGGCTACACCAAGGAGGAGATGAAGATGGTCAATGAGACCCATAAGATCCTGGGTGACTATTCGATAGGCGTTAGCCCGACCACCGCCAGGGTCCCTGTGCAGGGAGGCCATTCCGAGTCCATCAATCTCGAGTTCGAGAAGGATTTCACCCTTGAGGATGTCAAGGAGATATGGTCAAAGACCGAAGGTGTCACGATCCAGGACGATCCGGACAACTTCGTCTATCCGATGCCGCTTTATTCTCTTGGCAAGGATGATGTGTTTGTGGGACGTTTGAGAAGGGATCCTTCAGTGAAGTACGGGCTGAATTTCTGGTGCGTCAGCGACAACATCCGCAAGGGTGCCGCGACTAATGCGGTCCAGATCGCGGAAGTCCTGCTTCAGAACCACTGGATTTAGATCCTTCACCTGCGAAGAATCTACTCCCCAGCCAAATGTTTTTCCCAGGCCCAAGCCGCGGCGAGGGTGTC
>ONUG01000209.1 GCA_900320965.1 uncultured Bacteroidales bacterium
AATAATTCCGATATTCGCGCCTCTATTGACGACAGAAACGAGACCCTCGGAAAGAGAATCCGTGAGATTTCGTTGCTGAGGGTTCCTGTGCTGGCCATCGTGGGAGAGAAAGAAGTTGAGCAAGGCACGGTTTCTGTCAGGAAAGAGGGCGCCGATGCGGGCGTTATGAAAGTGGAAGAGTTTGTGACGTGGCTCAAGGCCCAGATGGCCTCCGAGCTCGCCTGAAGTTGTACGATATAATATTATAGGAGATTTTAAAAGAGTTTAACAAGACTTAGGAATGCCTTACAAGAAACGTTTCGGAGGTTCAAAACCATCCACCGGATTCAAACCATCCGGTCCAAAACCCGCAGGGGTTCGTGGCCAGCGTGGATTCGTCCGCCAGAAAGCGGATGATGAACTGAACATAAATGAGGAGATTACCGCTTCTCAAGTGCGTCTTGTCGGCGACAATATCGCCGAGCCAGGCATTTATCCTATCTCCAAGGCTTTGAGTTTGGCCGATGAGCTGGAACTTGACCTGGTCGAGATCAGCGCTAAAGCCGACCCGCCTGTCTGCAAGATCCTTGACTACCAGAAGTACCTCTACCAGCAGAGGAAGAAGGCCAAGGAGATGAAGCAGAACGCTTCAAAGGTGACTATCAAGGAGATCCGCTTCGGGCCCAACACCGATGAGCACGATTTCCAGTTCAAACTCAAGCACGCCAGGGGTTTCCTTGAGGAGGGCTCCAAAGTCAAGGCGACGATCTTCTTCCGTGGTCGCTCTATCATGTTCGCCGACCAGGGAGAGAAGCAGCTCCTGAGGTTCGCTGTCGAGCTGGAGGAGTTCGGAAGGGCTGAGAATATGCCTGTGCTTGAAGGAAAGAGGATGACCATGATGATCGCCCCTGTAAAGAAGAAATGATTATCAGCCGTGTGAACGGCACACATTATTAACAGTTTAATTATTAAAACAATGGCAAAGCTTAAGACCGTCTCCGGTGCCAAAAAGCGTTTCGCGCTTACCGGAACAGGAAGAATCAAGAGGAAGCACGCTTACCACAGCCACATCCTCACCAAGAAGACCAAAAAGCGCAAGAGAAATCTTGACCACTTCGCTCTCATCGAGAAAGACGACCTCAAGAGAGTGAGGGAAATGTTGGCCATGTAGTTTATCAAATGTTTAACTTGGAACGCAGCCGAAAAGAATCGCCTAAGGGTGGTCGCTGCCTCCGGAAAAAGATCAGATTATGCCAAGATCAGTCAATTCAGTAGCCTCTAGGGCTCGCCGCAAGAAGATTCTTAAGAGAACCCGCGGAAATTTCCTCTCCAGAAGAAATGTCTGGACCGTAGCCAAGAACACTTACGAGAAAGGTTTGACTTACGCCTACCGTGACCGCAAGGCCAAGAAGCGTGATTTCCGTTCCCTTTGGATCCAGAGAATCAACGCCGCCGCCCGTCAGTACGGTATCACTTATTCCCAGTTCATGGGCAAGCTCGCGAAGCAGAACGTCGGTCTCAACCGCAAGGTTCTTGCTGACCTCGCCATGAACAACCCCCAGGCGTTTGAGGCTATCGTCAATTCCGTCAAATAGATCCTGATTTACCGAAGTGAGCTTGAAAGCCTTATACCACAATAAATGGGTCAGAATGAGTTTCTGGGCCATACTTTACACATTGTGGGTGGCATGGCTCGGAAACTGGTGGTGGATCCTCGGACTTATAATCATCTTCGACCTGCACATCACTAAGAAAGTGAAGTGGCTTTTCTGGAAGAAGGACTATAAGGAAGGGGAAAAACGCAACGTGTGGCTGGACTGGCTCGATGCCATCATATTCGCTACCGTCGTCGTGACATTCATCAACATTTTCTTCTTCCAAGCTTTCAAGATTCCTTCTTCGTCGATGGAAAGCTCCCTTTTCACGGGAGACCATCTTTTCGTGAGCAAGCTCGCTTACGGCCCCAAGGTGCCGCAGACTCCGCTGACGATTCCTTTCACCCATAACGTGATCTTCGGTAAAGAGTCCTACTCGACTCTTATTCAGAACGATTACCGTCGTCTGAAAGGTTTCGGCCATGTCAAGAGAGGCGACTATGTGGTCTTCAACTTTCCTAATGGGGACACGGTTCTGACTCGCTTCCCCTCTGAAGATTACTACGCTTGGGTCCGCAATGCCGGACGGAGTTACACGATCGCCAACGGAGGCCCCCTGAAGGTCCGTCCGATGGACAAGGAAGACCACTATGTGAAGAGGTGCGTGGCGATCGCCGGCGACACTCTCTCGGTGCGTGACGGCCTTGTCTGGATCAATGGGGAGCAGCAAGAAGTTTATCCGGGAGTCCAGTTGACTTACAAGGTCGTTACCAACGGCCAGAAGATCAATCCCAGGACAATCGACAAACTTGGTCTCAACACCTCCGAGCTGATTTACGACCAGTCCATTCCGGGCTATCCAGCGATGCCTTTGACATCGGCGATGCTTGAGGAAGTGAAAGGAAATTCCGCTGTTGTGAGCGTCGAGACCAACCTCGACTCCTATCCGCCGGATTTCCCGGATTCCTACCTAAGCATCTTCCCTTTCAATGAGAATTACAATTGGACGAGGGATGACTTCGGTCCTCTTTGGATTCCGGCGAAAGGCGCTACGGTCGAGCTCACGAAGTCGAACCTGCCTCTTTATGAGAGGATAATAACCTCCTATGAAGGACATGAGCTGAAGGTCTCACAGGATGGGAAGATCTTCATCGACGGGAGTGAGGTGTCAAGCTACACCTTCGGTCAGGATTATTATTTCATGATGGGGGACAATAGGCATAACTCCCTGGACTCCAGGTACTGGGGTTTTGTGCCGGAAGACCATGTGGTAGGAAAACCTTCCGTTATCTGGCTTTCCACTGACGCCAACAGGAAGTTCCCCAACAACATAAGGTGGCGCAGATTCTTCAAATTTGTTTAGGAATTAGGGTTTATTACTTGCGATTCTGAAAAAATTAAACGAAATTTGCGACCCCAAATTATTTTGAATCAATAAAAAAGTAAGATATCATGGCAAAAGTTTGTCAAATAACAGGACGGAAGAGGATGATCGGCTGCAACGTCGCTCATTCCAGGCTTCACACAAAGCGTGACTTCGCCCTCAATCTCAAGACCA
>ONUG01000159.1 GCA_900320965.1 uncultured Bacteroidales bacterium
GTTCAAAAGCGCATCTCGCCGCAGGAGCGTATCTATTTGGGTATCAGTTCACATCACATGAACTGCCTCATGATGGGGAAAAATTCATAGAGTTTTACGCCGCGCCACAAGCTAGTGTCCACTACCATTTTACGGACAACTTCGACTGCTTCCTTAGGGGAGGCCCCGGACTGATTTTTTCCACTGGACTAAAACCAAGATTCCTGCTCAATGCGGAACTGGGAGCTTCCCTGTATTTCTCAAAACATGTCGGCGCAAGAATTGAATTAGGACTCCCATTCAGCAGTCTTGGACTGACATTTAGGCTGTAACTGGATACTCTTACAGACTGTCAGGACAAAGACCGCAAGTAACTCATGCGAAAAGCCGGAGAACAGAATTCTCCTACATAACAAATCATCGTCTCCTTCGTCTATTATTAAGGCAAGGGGACGATTTTTGTTATAAAAGTGTTGCCTAATAAAAAAACATTTGTACATTTGCAGTGTATTAGTTTGCTAATACACAATACAAGGTTAAAATGAAAGTATGCTGATCGAGCTAAAAGACGTCAACAAGACATATTTCGGAGCCCAGCCTCTGCATGTTTTGAAAGGGATCAACCTCGGGATTGAACGAGGGGAGTTCGTCTCCATCATGGGGGCGTCAGGATCCGGCAAGTCCACTCTTCTCAATATCTTAGGAATATTGGACAATTATGATTCCGGTGAGTATCGGATCAACGGCAAACTGATTTGGGATCTTTCTGAGGCCAAGGCCGCTGAGTACCGCAACAAGATGATTGGGTTCATATTCCAGTCCTATAACCTGATCGGTTTCAAGACCGCTGTCGAGAATGTCGAGCTGCCGTTGTTTTATCAGGGAGTGAGCCGGCACAAGCGCCATGAGATGGCTATGGAATACATTGAGCGCCTTGGACTTAAGGACTGGGCCGGGCATTATCCCAACGAGATGTCAGGAGGCCAGAAGCAAAGGGTCGCCATAGCCAGGGCTCTCGTGACGAAGCCCGACATCATACTTGCGGACGAGCCGACCGGAGCCCTTGACTCAAAGACCTCGGTTGAGATTATGGATCTTCTCAAGGAACTAAATGAACGAGAGAACCTTACGATTATCGTGGTGACTCATGAGAGCGGTGTGGCCAACTACACCAACAAAATCATCCACATCAAAGACGGGGTCATCGGCGAGATCGAGGAAAACCAGGCTCACGACTCAGTTCATTTCGGCGGCGAGGGAATGCTTAAATAACCGGAAGCGATGCTGGATCTTTTTCAGGAAATATGGAGCACCCTGCGGCAAAACAAGCTGCGAACGACCCTGACCGGCATGGCTGTCAGCTGGGGCATCATAATTATCATCGTGCTGATCGGGACCGGAAACGGCTTGATGAACGCGCTGATGAATAACGCGTCAGACGAGATCCAGAACATCATCGCTGTCTATCCTGGCTTCTCAAGCAAGCCTTACAATGGCATCAAAGAAGGCACTATGATGCGCTTCAACTATCGCGATCTGGATTTCTCAGAGCAGTTCAGCGAGAAGATAGACCGGGCATTTGGCAATTTGGAATACTCCGACACGATCAGCCTTGGAAATGAAGCGTTGTCATCCCAAATCTATGGGGTTGATCCTATGATAAAGGACATCTGGAGGATCCGGATGGTCAAAGGGCGTTTTGTCAACAAGAAAGACATGGATGAAAGGAGCAAACACATAGTCATCGATGAGAATGCCGCCAGCCAGCTTCTCGGAGACGATAAGGATTACTCCAAACTACTCGGAAAATTCATCAATGTCGGGAATATTCCATTTAAAGTCATAGGAATCAGGGAGTCAGAGGAGCAGTCCTGGGGGCATCAATCGTACATTCCCTACACCACGGCCAAGACGATGCGCACCGACGGAGCATGGCTTAACAGGCTGACTCTCGAGTTCCACGGGTTGGAGACCAAGGAAGCCAACGATGAGTTTGAAGCCGCCTATAAGCGGGGTATCAATAACTTCCATGGGATGCATCCGGAAGACACCAGGACAACCTACCTTAGCAACTACTATCTCAACAATCAAGAGATGGATAAGGCGATCCGGATCATGCGTACAGCTCTTTGGATTCTTGGATTCCTGACCCTGTTGAGTGGCATTGTCGGAGTCTCAAACATAATGCTCATCACAGTCAAGGAGAGGATTCACGAGTTTGGAATACGCAAGGCCCTTGGTGCGAAACCATGGTCGATCATGAAACTCATCGTGGTTGAGAGCGTCGTGATCACAGCCTTCTTCGGCTACATCGGCATGGTCTTGGGTATGCTCGCCGACTTTGCCTTGGACAAGACGATAGGATCGCATCCGATGGATGTCGGAATCACCAAGTTGTACATATTCAAAAACATCGGGGTCGGGTTCGATGTGGCGTTGGAAGCCACTTTGCTTCTGATAGTTGCCGGTACAATCGCCGGGATTGTTCCGGCCTGGAAAGGGGCCAGGGTCCGTCCCATTGAGGCTTTAAGAGCGGAAAAGTAGGAGGAAGAGAGTAATGAGATTCGACATAGACAGATACAAAGAGATAATCGACACTCTCTCCCGCAACCGAAGCAGGACTCTTCTGACTGGTTTCGGAATATTCTGGGGTATTTTCATGTTGCTTGTGATGTTGGGCGGCGGGAATGGCCTCAAAGCCATCCTGAGCCAGAATTTCGAAGGCTTCGCCTCGAATGCCATCATCGTCGGAAGCAACAGGACATCAAAACCTTACGGCGGTTTCAAGAGAGATCGTTTCTGGTACATGGACAAGAATGACATCAAGGCGATAAAGACACTTGTTCCAGAGGCGGACATAGTCACCATGATGGACGCTGACTGGGGAGGAGCCTTCGCCTACGGAGAGAACACTTATTCAGGAATAATCAAAGGCCTGACTAATGAATATGCCGGTTTGGAATCTCCTCAGATGATGTTCGGACGCTGGCTCAATGAGGTGGATTGTGTCCAGGAGCGGAAGGTCTGCGTGATAGGTAAACGTGTGTGGTCCAATTTGTTCCCCGATGGAGAAGATCCGACAGGGTTATACATTAAAGTTAAGAATTCCTATTTCCAGGTGATAGGTGTGGACGGGCGCAACGGAGGAATCAACATCAACGGAAGTCCTAACCAGAGCGTGGTGATCCCGTACCAGCTTATGGACAAGATGAACAACAGCGGAGGCAAATTCGACGTGATTTGCATGACCGCTAAAGAAGGCGCTGATTCTGAGGTGCTTCAAGAGAAAGTCAGGGGTTTGCTTTCCAGGCGTCATTCGATCGCCCCGGACGACAAGAACGCTATGATGATGCTTGACACCCAAAAGATATTCAAAATAGTCGACAACCTCTTTACTGGGGTTAATATCCTGGTGATCCTGGTAGGTCTTGGAACGCTTCTGGCCGGAGCGATAGGAGTCTCCAACATCATGATGGTGACGGTCAAGGAGCGCACCACTGAAATAGGAATCCGCCGGGCGATCGGCGCCACACCAAAGATGATCCTCTCTCAGATTATCACCGAGAGCATAGGTCTTACTATCCTTGCGGGGATGTTCGGAATCCTGTTCTCGGTGCTGATTCTGTGGGTCGCCGGAAGCATCGTGTCCAGCATGCCGGATTTTAGTTCTGGAATATCCTTCCAGATTGGCTTCTGGACTGGAATAGCGATGCTGATTCTGCTGGTCGTGCTGGGAGTCCTGGCAGGCCTTGCCCCGGCCCTGCGGGCCATGAACATCAAACCCGTTGACGCTATGCGCGATGAATAAAAAAACAAAATAATATGAAAAAGAACCTTAAGTACATCATCCTGGCGCTGGTCGCCATCGTGTTCGTGGGGACCTTCGTGGCCCTCTGGAAGAACTCCCGTCCCAAGGAAATCCGTTACGAGCAGCTGGAAGCCACGGTGAAAGACATCCACAAAACTTCTGTGGTGACAGGCAAAATCATTCCACGTGACGAAGTCAACATCAAGCCTCAGATCAGCGGTATCATCTCCGAGCTTTATAAAGAGGCGGGGGAGATGGTCTCTGAAGGAGAGATCATCGCTAAGGTCAAGGTCATTCCGGAGATGAGCTCACTTAGTTCCGCACAGTCCAGGGTTAGACTGGCTGAGATCAATCTGAAGCAGGCCCAGACCAACTTTGACAGGGAGAAGGCCCTCTTTGACAAAAACCTTGTCAGCGCCGAGGAATATGATCAGGTCAGCCAGGCTTTGGCCCAGGCCAAGGAGGAGCGCGCGGCTGCGATCGAGACTCTCGAGGTCGTCCGTGACGGAGTCTCTAAGAGCAACGCAAAATCCAGCTCAACTCTCATTAGATCAACAATTTCCGGATTGATTTTGGATATTCCCGTAAAAGTCGGAAACTCCGTGACCCAGAGTAACACCTTCAATGACGGCACGACCATCGCCACAGTGGCGAACATGAGTGACTTGATCTTTGACGGCTTCATTGACGAGACTGAGGTGGGACGAGTCCACGAAGGAGTTCCGATGAAGATCACTGTGGGTGCCCTTAAAGATGTTAGTTTTGACGCCGTGATGGAATTCATCTCACCTAAGGCGCAGGAGAAAAACGGCACCAATGAGTTCGAGATCAAGGCGGCTGTCACGGTTCCCGACAGCGTCACCGTGCGTTCCGGCTACAGCGCCAATGCCGAGATCCAGCTTGAGGGGGTCGATGGAGTCCTTTCCATTCCAGAGAGCGCTTTGACTTTTGAAGGCGATTCAAGCTTTGTCTACCTTGTCAAAGGAGAGAATAAATACGACAAGACCCCTGTCACGACCGGCCTTTCAGATGGAATCAACATCGAGATCAAGTCCGGCCTCAAGGAAGGAGACAAAGTCCGTGGTAATCAAATAATTGAAAAGAAATAGCACCCTACCGGTCCCTGAGCGGAGCCGAAGGGAGCGGTGGTTCGGCTCCGCTCACCAACCGGTCCGAATGTCGGTCCCTGAGCGGAGTCGAAGGGACAGTAT
>ONUG01000157.1 GCA_900320965.1 uncultured Bacteroidales bacterium
GATACACCTTCACTCCATCAATATAGACCGTCTGATTCTCTTCGTTATCAATCAGATACGGAGCAATCTCACCGGAATAGGTCGTATTGTTGAGAGAAATCGAATAACCTGTTCCAGCATATGGGGCAGAACCGAGCTGGACAAAGCAAGTGGAATTGCTAACCGTGTTGTTATTGAACACAGCCGTACTACCTTCCTTACCGACGTACTTTAGCGAGTAGCTCTTGGCGGTCGTAAACATACAACCGTCGACAGTCATATCGACATCGCCATAGATTTGCATGGCACGGGCGGAAGAAGGCTTGTTTCCGGCAGCATCAGAGGCTTCGAAGACGCAATTGTCAAAGTCGAAAGTGGTCTTCTCCACAACCCACCAGGTCATGACACCGGTCTCATACTTGCTGGCACCACTCACCTTGAACGTACATCCGTCAAAGGCGAAATGACCGCCCCAAGCTCCGACACAAGGATTGATATTTGGAGAAGTTCCGGTGAACCAACCTTCCGTCTGAAGGCCGTTGTCAATCGTGATATTCTTCACGGTAATCGTAGAAGGAGTCCCATTGGTCGAATGATTGATGCCGGCAATCGCGACATCGGCTCCTGCCGTGGCCTGAATGGTCACGGTCTTGGCGCCCGTCACATCCACGACCTCATTGTAAGTACCGGCATCGACCGTGATCACATCACCATTCTGTGCAGCGTCGAATGCGGCCTGAATTGTCGCATAAGAATTGGAGCCGATATGGACTGGATCAGCAGGAGACAACGTACTTGTTCCATCTCCATTGTCGGCCCACTCATAACCGGAAGGGGCAGCCTGAGCTACGCCGTCCTTCTTGCTGATGACGGCCTTGTCAGGCGTGGAGGCCATCGCTGACTTCGCACTTGCATCCAGAACGATATCGCCGTTAATGGCAGTCTCAAGCATGAGGCCGAAGCCGTCCTTGGCATCGCTGCCAGAAGCGGAGACCTCCACATTACCATTGATGACGCTCTCGCCCTTCACTGTCACGTTAACTGAGGGATAGCTGCTGTAGCGGCACACGTCAAATGCGAAGCCGCCGGCGGGGTTGGCGTTGATGGTGGTATTGTTGATTACGACGTCGCCGTTGTTGTTTGACAGGGTATATGCGGAAGTATACCCGGCCTTGTTCAACGTCAGTGTCATGTTGTCCAAAGTCAGGTTGCTGTAGTTCTGAACGAGCATCAATGCTTTCTCAGAATAGATCGTACCGTTCTTGAAGGTAATCTTGTTGTCTTTCAGAAGCTGGAAAGCCTGAGTTTGAGTTCCAGTAGATCCGACCATGTTACCGTCCATCGTGTAAGAGTGATGACATCACCATCATTCGCTGCCGCAAAAGCGTCCTCGAGTGTCTCGAACTTGTTTTCACCGATCTGGGAGACATAGTCGCAGGCGACAAGTGTGCTTGTTGTCTCGCTGTCTTCAACCCACTTGTAACCATCAGGAGCAGCAATCTCGAGGCTCGTGGTCTTGCTGACCTTGGCTTTGTCAGGAGTAGCTGTCATCGCAGCCTTGGCACTATCGTCAAGTACAATCTGACCATTGAGCGTACCAGCCTCGATCATGAGGCTGAATCCGTCCTTGGCATCGCTGCCAGTTGCGGAGACCTCCACATTACCATTTATAACGCTAGTGCCCTTCACTGTCACATTAACTGAGGGATAGCTGGAATAGCGGCACACGTCAAATGCAAAGCCGTCTTCAGGTGCTTTGATATTGGAGTCCTTAATGACAATGCTCCCATTATTGTTAGACATTGTATATCCACCCCAAACACTGGTCCCGTCAATTGTCATGTTATCCAGCGTCAGGTTGCTATAGTTTTGGATCAAGAATCCTGCATCCTCGGAAGAGGCGGTCAGTGTTCCATTCTTGAAGGTGATCGTATTACCCTGCAACAATTGGAAACCATTGTATTCAGTATTAGCAGAGCCAACACCTGTACCACTGAAATCATAAGTATGACCACCAAAGTCCACAGTCAAACCAGTGGTGTTGAACTTGCCCTCGGGGGCCTTGATTCCGTTTCCAGCGCAGTCCGCAAGAAGCGTAATGACATCACCATCCTTAGCGGCAGCGAAAGCTGCCTCGAGCGTCTCAAACTTGTTTTCACCGATTTGGGAGACATAGTCGCAGACGACAAGTGTGCTTGTTGTCTCGCTGTCTTCAACCCACTTGTAACCATCCGGGGCAGCAATCTCGAGGCTCGTGGTCTTGCTGACCTTGGCCTTTTCGGGCGTTGCCTTCATGGCCGCAGCGGCCGTCGGATCAATAACGATATCGCCGTTGAGCGTACCTGCCTCGATCATCAGGCTGAAGCCATCCTTGGCATCGCTACCAGAAGCGGAGACCTCCGCATTACCATTGATGACGCTTTCTCCCTTGACGGTAACGTTGACGGAGGGATAGCTGCTGTAGCGGCACACATCAAATGCGAAGCCACCAGCGGGGTTGGCGTTTATCGTGGTATTGTTGATTACGACGTTACCGTTGTTGTTGGACAGTGTGTAAGCAGAGGTATAGTCAGGATTATCCAGAGTAAGCGTCATGCCCTCAAGGGTCAGGTTGCTATAGTTCTGAACAAGCATCTTGGCCTTTGCGGATGTGATCGTACCGTTCTTGAAGGTAATCTTGTTGTCTTTCAGAAGCTGGAAAGCCTGAGTTTGAGTTCCAGTAGATCCGACCATGTTACCGTCCATCGTGTACCCCTTCCGTGAACTTGCCCTGTGGGGCAACGATGCCGTTGCCTGCGCAGTCCGCGAGGAGAGTGATAGTCTCTCCATCCTTAGCGGCGGCGAAAGCGGCCTCGAGAGTCTCGTACTTAACATTTCCTATTTGTGCAACCATGGGATTATCTCCAAGGAAGACTTCAGTCGCGAATTTCGCAGGTGTCATCGCTGGAATTGCTGGCTTTGATATCTTGGAACTGGTATAAACATTACCAGCTGAATCTTTGACACGTATAACATACTCACCAGCATTACAAGGAGCAACAGCAAGGAATGCGTTTAATACTCCGTCAGAAACATTGAATCCCTCATTTCCTTCGCCGAGCTTCAAAGTCATCATTCTTGACTTTTTGCCTGGAGTGAATGTGCCAGTCGTCACGTCGATTGATCCATCCAAAGCAAAGAAATCATCCGCATTCGCCTCTATTGAGAGTTCAGTAAGTGTTAATGCTTCAGGAAGAGTGATGATAAACCTAAAATATGCATTTAACGCATCATAATTGAAAGATGTGCGCCCTTCTTTGCAAGTGGCAGAGGCGTGAGTATATGTGAACTCTGCAAGATGCTTGGCCTCATTGTCTCCACTCTGTATTTGACCTTCGTATGTGGTTGTAAGATGTTTATAATCATCTTTTACACTATGTATCAATGGATGGGAGGAATAATATGTTTGGCCATTGGTCAGAGTAAAGCCGCCTCCATCGAATGTTGCCCTCGTGCCATCATCGCTTACTTTGGTAACAGTGTAAATAAGTAATGTGCCGGAA
The DNA here is from genome assembly GCA_900320965.1 of uncultured Bacteroidales bacterium. GTDB lineage: Bacteria > Bacteroidota > Bacteroidia > Bacteroidales > UBA932 > Cryptobacteroides. The sequence continues at coordinate 3,522 of ONUG01000157.1, forward strand.
TCGGACCATATATTAATACGGTCACCTGTCTCCCAAACATACTTCCATTGATTGTCTGGCTGAACTGTAGCCCTTGTCGCAGGGTCATCCTCCTCAACAAAGGGTGTCATAAAGCCATAAACTCCTGGCTCAGAAACAGGGGGAATATCCCCAATATCTTCAGCTTGAGTGCAGGAGTACAAAGCAACTAAGGCGACTAGTGACGCCCATCTCAAAAAATGTCGTATCATACAGAAAATAGTTTTAGTATACTAAACTTCAGGATTCCAAGGATTATCACCTCCAGACGTTTGTAAAACACACTCATTTGATTCAACCTGGATGATTTCCACATCCGGGATTTCGTACTCTTTTTTCATAATTCTTGTATTTAATATATGATTTTGAATAATTAAAACGTATAACGATTGTTCATGACTTGGCCGCACAAATACTGTTTCCAAACATGCTATCAAGCATGTCAAATGCCTATAATAGCAACATACAAAGTTACATGTTACTGTAATTTTTAAGACCTGGTGGTTTTGGGAATTTGTTTGCCAAATGGCCAATAGTTTAGTCTAAATGGCCACTTTTGAGGAGGGCGGCGGTTGGTCGTTTATGAAATAAACGCTTTGGAAAAGACTAACCGCCAGGAGCGCCAGGGGCCGATTTAGCGTTAAAGCGCTAAATCCCCTTAAGCGCGGCTTCCATGGCGGAGAGGTCGGGGGTGAGGCCGGTCATGAAGGGATAGCCGGTAAGTGCCTGGTAGAGAAGCCATCTGTCTCCGGGAATATAAGTCCCGTCTGCGGAGGCTAGTTTCGCTCTCGCGATCTCGTCGAAAGACGGGTTCTTGTAGTTGGCCTCGAGGATGACTTTCCCCTCGCAAGCGCCTTCTCCAGCGAAGTCGTCAGCGCTGAACTCCTCTATTTCAGGAAGAGCCATGGGGAGAGTGTAAATAATTAGATCACATTCCTTTACTGCCTCCTTGAAGTCCTTTATCGGATCAGGGATGAATCCGTATTCAGGCATGGCTTCGGCTATGGCTTGGGCCTTCTCAAATGTGCGGTTCATCAGGACAGTGCCGAACCCAAGTTCCCCGGCCGCGACAGCTGCCGCTCTTCCGGCGCCTCCGCAACCAACGATAAGAGCCTGAGGTTGCTGATAGAAACGCCTCCCTAAGCTCATCAGGAAGAATTGGTGGAGCTTGATGAAGAAGCGGTCGCCATATTCCTTGATGAACTCTTCGACTATTCCCGGATAATACGCCTCGGCGATGGCTGCGACTATGCCGGTGAAATCGGAATTGTGTGCGGCGATGCCTTCCGAGGTCTTGACCAGCAGGTTTGTGGCTCCTATCCTGGCGACTGGCCCGGAGATCACGCCTTTCCCCAGTTCGGCCAGTTCCTCGACTCTGGCATAGGCAAGTTCCTTGAATGGGGCGGTCACGTTGATGGCGGAATAATCCTCCTCGAACTTCTTGAAAGAGGCCTCGAAATCAGCACCTTCGATCAGGTCGTATTTGTAGGCTGACCCGTCTGGCTGCTCCTGTCCCTTATACGCCGCCTCGAACAGAAGCGGACTCCTTGATGTCGCTATCGGGTTCCCGATAAGTCCGTATTTTGCCATGTTATTGAATATTATTCTTTACCCTGTTGAATTGTTTCTCAAAGGAGTCGTCTCCGACAAGCCATTGGCCAAGTACCTTGTTTCTTCTGTCAAGGAAATAACTTGTCAGGAAGACATTGTCTAAACCATTTTTATCCTTGAACTCATCATTTTCGCTTATTACGAGATAGGCGCCGCACTCATATCTTTCAAGCAGATTCCGTAAGTCAAGGCTGTCTGCTAAGCTGCCGTTGTAGATGATCATGAATTGCCATTCTGGGTTTGCTTTGAAAACAGAGTCGGCTGACGATGTCCACAGTTCCGACAGGCATGGTTTCAAGGTGTTCTTCTGCCTAGCATACAGAATGAATTTGTTTTTGGAAGGGTCCGGTTCAAAAGTGTCTATTCTTCCTTCCTTGGTATATACGTGGGAATAATCATTCGGGAGAGTGACTTTATGACTGGGCGTGCAACTGACAAGAGCTGCGGAAAAAACGAGTATTATGAATGATCCCGGTTTCATTTCAAGGTAATCTTCGCGATTAGACAATTTAAAGAGTCGGCTTCAAAAATAGCCTTGGTCTTATCTATGAAAGGCCTGAAAAAAACTTGGGCATTTCCAGCCCTGTCTTGGGGGATCAACGCGATCAAGGTCTTCCCTTCAAGAATCCTTGGTGAGTCTTCGAAGAAATTGTCGCCCTTATTTCTACCCTCCCCGAACCAGGTCCAATTCCCTCCGATATCTATCCCATAGACAAGAAACGCCTTAGGACGCTCCTGGACGACTATCTCAACCAGACGATTCGCTTCAGATTCCATGTATCTCAGTAAATAGGCGAAAGATGAGTTCAAGAGAATCTGGGCCCCTTCCTCAGGATTGACCGTGTTGTAGTAATCGTTGCTGATCGCGTAATCATTGAAATCAAATGTCAGATAAGGCATCAAGTCCTTGCCATCGAATACATATAGAGTATCGCTGAAAGAATCAACCAGAAACGTCCTGTCCTTTTGGTTACTCATCAGCGGTATTGTGCTGAGGAGAGGAAGCTTTTTATGCTGTGAGGGAAGGAAGTCTTTGACTTCTTTGTCTTTGCGGAAACTTAACCGATGCCCTGGAGCCGTTGTGTAGCCATAGTATGTCAGAACCCCTCCGCAAGAGAGCGTTGACTGCAATCCGGGATATTCGATTGTGGATGATTTTAAATGTAGCCCTTCTGGGTTGAAGTACAGGATATTCCCATCCCCTGTGATAACAACAATAGAGTCATTCACTGCCTGTACCGTAGCGTCGGCTAAAGATATCGCGTTCTCCGAATCACCCTTTCTGCTAATGATTGTATTGAGGAAAGAACCGCTCGAGTCATAACGGGAGATAATGGAGTTATCCATGTCACAGAGTATGTAGTCGCCGGAAAGGTGGATCAATTCAATCCTTGAACCAAGCAGGGGCCCTTGCCCGGATTTGATCGGGATCAGCTCGACTGAGGAGATCGCTTCCGAGAAGTTATTCATGGAAGATACCGCCTTGAACTGAATCGTTTCAGGAGATTTTGAATCGGGTGCGCATTGACAGCCTGACATGATTATGGGCAGTAGGGCTGCTATGATGATGAGGTTGTTACGCATTTTGTTGAAAGCTAATGCTTTAATGGATATGCCGGTGCGTTTTTTTAGACCGCCGAATGATGGAAACTGTTGAATATTAACGGTTTATATGCCGGCGGGTCCCCGATTAGACCGTATTTCCTCATTTTAATCAATTATATGGTTATAAGTGGCTCTCCTAACGCATCAGAAAGCTTGGCGAGTGAGTGTAATGTGTAATTAGGGAAACCTCTGGTCCATCTTGTTATCTGAGTTTCATTACACCCGATTATTCCCGCCAAGTCACGTTGTGTCATTCCTTTTTCCTTCAGTATGGAATCTATCCTATCCATAATCGCACAAGACCACTCCATCTCCTGCCTAACGGCAGGAGATACTTTTTCTAACTGTTTGTGAAATAAAATACTACGTGTCATATAAAGAATTCTCTGTCTTCAATTCCTGTGAGTTCTTTTTCTTCAATCGTAACATATCCCTGGTCGATGTCCCTCCTTAATAATTTGTCAAACTTCTGTAAATCAAGGGCATAGCCATATAGCTTGGCATCATCCTCATATTGTCTAGAAGTCTTTTTACCCCCATTCCCAAGAATTAGTATCTCATCTGAGATGCGTAGACAAAACAATCTGATTTGTCCCGACTCTAAAGGTAGAGCGCATAAGTTGTCTTTAACCTTCCCTTCTGGTCTGAAGAACCTTTCTAAAACTCCTTTGTCGAGAATAAACTCAAGTGCTAAAAGTATTCTCTGGTAATCTTCATTCAAAGACGCCTCTTCTTCAAATTTGCTTAGAAAGCGTTCAAATTCCGTAGTTCTGTCTGCCGCAAAGCTAATTGAGTAGAAACTGACCTTATCAGATTGTTCTACTAACTCCAGTGTTGTTTTCTTTTTCATAATTCAGTTTAGTTTTTACAAAGTTAGTAAACTTTACATAAATGTAAAACACTTTTATAGAATAATTGCTCCTTTGTGGTTTTATTTCATGGCGTTTTTCTTAACTTGTTTATTATGAATTGTTTATTGAATTATGCATGGATTAATATTCCATGCATAGAACCCTAATAGGCTATAAATCAGATGTTTCCGCAAAACGGCCGCCACGTTGACGGACGGCTTCGAAGAGCAGGATGGCCGCGCCTTATCGGCGGCCTTGCGCCAGATGTCGGTCAGGCCGGTTGACTCAGTGCCCATCACGATTGCTGTGGGGCCGGTCATGGGGGTGTCGTAATAGAGTGAAGAGTCTTGAAGCTGGGCTGTAAGTATCTGAATATTATTGGCTTTAAGCCATGATATGGTCTCTTCGGAAGTGGCTGCCGCAATCTGTCTTGAGAATATGGCTCCGATGCTGGCGCGGATGAGGTTGGGATTGTAGAGGTCGGTCAGGGGGTCGCAGATGATTACGGCGTCGGCTCCGGCGGCGTCAGCGCTTCTTAATACAGCCCCGAGGTTGCCGGGTTTCTCCACGCTCTCCAGCACCACAATCAAAGGATTGTCGCTCAACTTGATATCCTCCAGCCTCCTGTCCTTGTACTTCATCTCGGCGATGATGCCTTCCGTGCCGCCCCTGTAGGCTATCTTCCCGTACACTTCGGGGCTGACATGGAATACCTTGCATCCGTCCGGGGAGGGCTGTACCCCCTTCAGGAGTCGGGCTGCGCCCGACCCCACCACTCGCTCCGCTCGCGGTCCCCCCGCTTCCGTGCCGCGGGTGGCACGTCCTTCAGGGGGTACACCCTCCCCGGAAGGAGAATAGATCTCCGGGCAGATGAAGATGGTGTCGGGGATGAAGCCGGCGGCGAGGCAATGGTCAAGTTCACGGCGACCCTCAACGACAAACAAACCCTTTTCACGACGTGCCCTGGACTTCTCCTGAAGCTCCAATAGCGTCTTGATCTTAGGGTTCTGCCCTGAGGTGATAATCTCCGGAACCATCATCAGATCAATGGAATATTGCCACGTGAGCAGATGGAACGCATCTCCTCCGGCCAAACGGAGGCCTGTATTTCACCTATGTGGGCTTTCCGCAGGAAGAACATGCACAGACGGGACTGTCCGATTCCGCCTCCGATGCTCTGAGGGAGCTCGCCTCCCAGAAGTTTCTTGTGGAAATACAGCGAAGCCTTATGCTCCTCACCAGCGACGGCCAACTGGCGTAACAATGCCTCACGGTCGACGCGGATACCCATAGAGGAAAGCTCGAAGCTATGCTCCAGAACCGGATTCCATACGAGAATGTCTCCGTTGAGTCCAGGGAGCGTCTCCCCGTCATACTCGCCAAGCGTGCTCCAATCATCATAGTCGGCGGAACGCCCGTCGTGCTTGCTGCCGTCCCCCAAAGCGCATCCTATACCTATCACGAACACGGCGCCATATTCCTTGCATACCGCATCCTCACGCTCCTTGGGGCTCAAATCTGGGAAGCGGCGGCGAAGTTGCTCGGCATGGATGAAGTGGATTGTCTCAGGAAGGATTGGACTGATTGATGGATACTTCTCACAGACCATGTATTCGGTGCGGAGCAAAGTGGAGTAGATCCTGCGGACTATGTCTTTAAGAAACTCCGGTGTGCGCTGGCATGGATCCATGACCCTCTCCCAGTCCCATTGGTCCACATACAGGGAGTGGATGTTGTCAAGCTCCTCGTCGGCACGGATGGCGTTCATGTCCGTGTAGATTCCGTAGCCGGGCTCGATATGGTATTCGGCAAGAGTGAGGCGTTTCCACTTAGCAAGAGAGTGAACTATCTCACAGACAGTTCCTTCCATATCCTTGACGGGGAAACGTACCGCTCTCTCAACACCGTTGAGATCGTCGTTTATACCTTTACCTTGCTCCACGAAAAGGGGAGCGGTAACACGGCGGAGCCTAAGTTCTGAAGCGAGGTCCATCTGGAAGAAATCCTTGATTTCCTTGATGGCCCCCTCGGTCTGACGGGGGTTCAGCAGAGGCGTGTAGCCTGAAGGGACAAAGAGTCTCATAGCATCTTCTCAGGGCGCATCTGCGGGAAGAAGAGGACGTCCTGGATGGTTGTCTGGCCTGTCATGAACATGGTCAGGCGGTCAATTCCCATCCCAAGGCCAGAGGTCGGCGGCATGCCGTACTCAAGGGCGCGGACGAAGTCGTAATCAATGAACATAGCCTCGTCGTCGCCATGACTCTTGAGGGCGGCCTGCTCCTCGAATCTCTCCAGCTGGTCGATAGGATCGTTCAGCTCTGAATATGCGTTGGCCAATTCCTTTCCGCAGACGAACAGCTCGAAGCGTTCGGTGAGGGTCGGATCCAAACGGTGTCTCTTTGTCAGCGGGGACATCGCGACCGGGTAGTCAATTATGAAGGTGGGCTGGACCAG
>ONUG01000162.1:0-2281 GCA_900320965.1 uncultured Bacteroidales bacterium
TCTCGGAAAAACTTCAGACAGAGATCGTTTCGCCGCCGAGAGGAAGGCCGTTGGGGATGCCTTCAGGGCTCGTTTCTACAACCCTCTCGCCAAGACGTTCGGCACCCAGACAGCCGATGCCATGGCACTCGATTTCGGCCTTTGCCCGGAAGGGGAGGAGGCTGATGTCGCGATCGGAATATCCAAACACATGGTCGTCCAGCGTCATTTCTTTGATGTGGGAATATTCGGAATAAGCCGTATTGGTTCGGCCCTCGCGAGAAACGGCCAGGCCAAGCTTGCCTACGACACTTTCACCAAGAAAGGGAAATACAGTTTCGCTTGGATGTGGGACAAGTATGACGCCACTACCCTCTGGGAGGTCCTGCCAATCTGTGACGGAAACAAGGAAGAGACTGTCGGCTGCTCCCATAGCCATCCGATGCAGGCCGGTTTCGACATCTTTTTCTATGAGGACATAGCTGGCATCCGCCCTGTCGCTGATGCTCCTGGCTACAAGAAGATCAGATTCACCCCGGGTTGGTCGGGAATCGATCTTGAAAGCGCCTCTGCTTCTATTGAGAGCCGTTACGGTAGGATAGCTAGCTCATGGGAAAAGAAAGACGGTGCTGTCACATGGACCGTCACCGTCCCTGCCGGTTGCTCCGGCGTTGTCTCATTGGCTGGCTCCAAGGATGTGGAAGTCTGCCCTGGAGAGCATGTCTTTAAAGTTTCTTTACGGGAAAAGTGAAATAGGTGTCCGGGAAGGGCTCATCCTTGAGGGTGAAGTGCCACCATTCGGAGTCGAGGGGTTTGAAGCCGTGTCTTAACATCGCGGTTCTCAGGATCATCCTGTTGAAAAACTGCCTCGCGGTAATTGCCTTATTCTCCGAATACACAACTTTGTCAGGGTCTCCGCCGAAATCGGGGTGACTCTCCTCACCGAACCAATCGAAGGTTCCACCCATGTCGAGCTCTTTACCGCTGGCCATGTCGAAAAGCGTCAGATCCACGGTAGAGCCCCTTGTGTGGCCAGACTTTTCCATGATGTATTCCTGCTCAAACAGAAGGGATTTGTCCACGTTTGGATAGAAATACTGCCTCATCCGCACATCAGACACATCAGCTGCCCATCGGACAAAGTGATCCACCGCTTTCTGCGGACGGTAAGCGTCGTAGATTTTCAGCCTGAATCCCATCTTCATAACGTCGTCGCTGACAGCTTTCAGGCTGTCAGCCGCCCTCTTGGTGAGCAGGGCAGTGGGCTGGAGGTAACCGTCAATCCTGTCTCCGACGAAGTTGTAGGTGCTGTAGTAGCGAATCTCCAGGATGGCGTCAGGGACAACATCAGTGAGGTTGACAAATTGGCTTGAATCTGCCTCAGGGGATGTCGCGGCCGTTTGTCTGGACGCAGAACAGGCAATAAGCAAAGGGGCTGTCAGCATTAACAGCCCCTTGATGATTATGTGATTGAAATTCATTTACTTCTCAATCTTGTAGGTTCCAGCCTCATATTCCTTGGACTCGGTCTCGCCAGGAAGAGTGACGGTAGCTTTCGCTCCCTCGGGAACGGTGAACTCCCAGATCCACTTATCGCCCTCGTACTTCCACGCGCTCTTGATCGTGCCGGCGGCGGACTTGTATTCGGCCTCGAGATGTCCAAGCCTCTTGTCAGGAATCGGCTTCATGATGATGTGCTTGAATCCAGGATTGGCGGGATCGGAGGCGATACCTGCGGCGGTCTCCCAGATCCACTCGCAGACCGCACCGTAGGCGTAGTGGTTGAAGCTGTTCATGCCGCTGGGGCCCATTCCGGACTCGAGAGTGTAGCTGTTCCAACGCTCCCAAATTGTTGTGGCACCATTGTCGACGGAATACAGCCAGCTAGGGTTCTTCCTCTGGAAGAGGAGCTCGTAGGCTATGTCAGCCATTCCGTTCTCGGTCAATGTGCCCATCAAGATGGATGTGCCGAGGAATCCTGTCTGCAGGCAATTGCCGTGGTCGACAAAGTTCTGGCGAAGCCTAGCGATCATGTCTTCTTTGGCTTTACCCTCGACCAAACCGTTCTTGAGTGCGAAGAGAGCTGGAGTCTGCATCGTGTTAAGGATGGTGGTCTTGAAGGTTCCGTCAGCGTTCATGAAGTTCGCCTTGATGTAGTCCTTAGCTTCCTGGGCCATCTTCTTGTAAGGGGCGGCATCCTTTCCAGTCGCGGCCGCCATGTCGGCCATCATACCGGCGTCAATCGCCCAGTAGTTGGCGCTGAGGTAGTTCCAGTAGGCGATAGCCTCAGGACGACGAACGG
>ONUG01000162.1:2319-7111 GCA_900320965.1 uncultured Bacteroidales bacterium
ACCGCAGCTCTCGAGGGGCTCGTAGCTTAGCCAGTCGGCCCACTGGTAGTTACCGTTGTCCTCGACATTGGCCTCGTGGTTGTATTTCGTCTCGTAGATCCGGTTCATGAACTTGTTCATGGACTCCCAGTTCTCGTTGACTATCTCATTGTCACCGAACTGCTTCCAGACTGTCCAAGGAACGATGATGCCGGCGTCTGCCCAGCCGAGACGCATCTTCTCGTTGCCGTATTGTGCCATAGGGGCGACTCCGGGGAATCCGCCTTTCTCACCCTGAGAATCCCTCATGTCCCTCATCCACTTGTGGAAGAAGCCGTCAGTGTTGGCGAAGAAGGTTCCGGTCTCAGTGAAGACCTGGGTGTCAGCTGTCCAGCCGAGACGCTCGTTACGCTGGGGGCAGTCGGTCGGGACTGAGAGGTAGTTGGACCTCTGGCCCCAGACAGTGTTGGAGATTAGCTTGTTGATGAGTTCGTTGCCGGTGGTGACGCATCCAGTCTCGAGGTTCTTGGCGATCGACGTCACCGGGATTGACTCGATGGACTTGATGGTCACTTCGTCAGAGGCGGTGATAGAGACGAGCCTGTAGCCGAAGAATGTGCGAACCGGAGTGAAATCCGCGAAATCCTTAGTGTCAGCGAATGTGTAGATCAGCCTGATGCAGTCGTCGCCGACGCGGAGATTCCTGCGGTGGGTGCTTCCCTCAGGGCCGTCCATGCCGCGGCTCTTGGCTCCGTTTCCGTCATTAAGCAGCTCGGAAGGGTAGCATTTCAGGACAGTCCCGCCCTTGGCCTTGAAGACGAAGTGGGGGACAGCGGCGGCGTTCTGGCCAAAATCCACAACAAGAGTCTCGCCGGGCTTGACGGTCATCGGCTCGCCCGAGGCGAATTCCTTCTTGATCACGACCTTACCGTAATCTTCATCAGTGTCTCCTGTGACGCCTTCCCAGATGTAGGCCTTGACAGGGGAGAGGGCGATGTCTTTACGCAGGTAAATCTCAGCGCCTTCGGAAGGAAGGATATCCCCTTTGAAGTCCTCGCTGACAACCGGGGTTGAGAGCAATTCAGGAGTGTCATAACCCATCGCGATACGGGCGTCATAGTCCTCTCCGTCAAAGATTGAGGCGTGAGTGACAGGACCGGCGATTCCGGCTTTCCAGTTCTCAGTGTCAGTCCCATAGAGTTTCTTGGAGCCATCGGCATATGTCAGCTCGACAACTCCCCTGAAAGCGCATTTCTGTCCGATTGGACCGTCGTGTCCGCCGGGACCGACAATCTTGTCGCCCCACCATCCGGGTGTGACCTGGGCAGAGAGAATATTCTCAGCGCCGGCTTTGGTCTTGAGGAGGGGAGTGATGTCGTAGGTGAAAGAACGTTTTGTCTTCTCCCTGTGCGTGAATCCAGGTTTCAGGATCTCGTCCCCGACAGGAGTCCCGTTGACGTAGATCTCAAAGACACCAAGTCCGGTGGCCATCCATTTCGCGCTGACCACCTTCCCATCGTTTTTAAGGGTTGAAAGGAACCAGCTGGCTCCGTTCGCGGCCTTGTCCTCGTTTTCTTCGGGGAACACGAGAGGAGCGGCCGAGGAGATCCATTTCGACTGATTCCAAGCGGCCGCATCCAACGCTTCGACCTTCGTCGCGGCGGCGCCTTTGCCGGCGTCCGCGCATCCTGCGATGGTAATCGCTACCAAAGCGGCGGTCGAGAGAATTGAGATAATACTTTTGGCTTTCATTTGTGTATTAAATTAAACAGGTATTCGAACATCTTGAACGCGTCCTCGGCATTCACCATCGTCAGTTTGTTCTCTTTCGCATAAGCTTTCAGTTTCTTGGCCTGGGCTGGATATTCTTTGTAGAGATCCTTCAGGTACTGGATCTTATGCTCTTCGCCACCTATGCTGACAAAATACGTGTTCTCATTCTTCTGCCTCCAGACCTCAAGTGAGTGGATGTCCTGCTCGGTCGGCTTGCGGAAGTCTGTGATCGTGTAGGCCGTGTCAAACTCGTACGAGCGCAGCACCTCGACTTTCGCCTGTGTGGTCGCTCCAAGCGCTCCTTTTGACCCCACGTTGACTTTCTTGACCTTCCAGTTGACAAGGACCTGGAAATCATCGTTACCCTTGATCTCGCAGAGCATGCCTTGGCGCATAATGAAACTCCTGTCCTCGGTCACGATGGTCTGGATCATCGGCATATTCGTTATCTCCATCAGGGTCTCTCCATCAAGGTAGAGGACCTTTTGGGCAATCATGTCGAAATTAAGCTTCAGTTTCTCAACACGGGTATTGCCGATAAAACGGACGTTCCCGTCCACAAAGTCAGGAAAAAGCAGGGCTCTCTGCTGCGCGCTTGACGAAAGACACAGGGCGAGAAACCCGACGATTAGGGGAAATATTCTTTTCATACACACAAATATATAAAAAAAGAGTGGCGCAAAAAACGCGCCACCCTTTTATTTTGAGAATCAACAGTTCTCTTACTGGGCAGAACCCCACTGAGGGGCGTTCTTGTCCTGCCACAGGCGCTCTGTGTTGAGCACTGTGGAGCTGGTGTGACCCATTCCGGACTGAGATGTTCCAGGGGTGAATCCCTGCTTCTGCAGGTTCTCAAGGCGGATGTCATGCATGACATCGGTGATGAGAGGATTCGCGAACTCGAAGCGGCGAGGGATGCCGGCGAGCTCAACCTCATTGAACTTGACGAAGGGAAGGAGCTTGGATCCGATCTTAGGATATCCGGAGCGGCGAGCTGTCACGAACATGTCGTTAGGCATGATCGAGAAGTTCATAAGCTGCTGGAGATAGATCTTCTCCATCTTGTCAGAGTTGGAACCCTCGAACTTGACAGCGTCAGTGGCGAGCATGGTGGCAATCTCACCGTCCTTCAGCTCGATGCTGACCTCGTCGTCGGCGTACTTGTGGCCGTCAACCCAAGCCTGTCCATAGTAAGGGATCTTGTTCTTGCCGGCGATGTAGTCCCACTCCTTGACAGAGAGTTCGACACCGCGGTTGTAGTAAGCCTCGGCTGAGTTAGGCAGGGAAGCTCCCAACTGGGCCATCTCGGCGAGGTAGAGGTTGGTCTCACCAGCGCCGAGGTACATGCCCCACCAAGGAACGTCCTCGTTGTCAGAGATGACAGGACCACCAGGGACAGTGGGAAGGCTGAAGTCAACGCGACCCCTGACCATCTCCTCCTGGAAGCTGGAATACATTCCGTAGCTCTTGGTGGCGTCTTCTACCTTGACAGTGTAGCGGTCGGCATAGTCATAGTACTCTCCAACAAGAGCGTTATACTCGGGAGACGAACGGAAGACGATAGGCTGGCCGAAGTAACGGACCCAAGGCTCACCGTCGCCGGCCCACTCCTTGAAGTTGCCGTCGCCGTCAAGGACGATGTTATCCTTGATGTAGCCAGGAAGGTTGTCGTACATGTCGTTGTCGATGAAGCACTGGACGATCTTGGAGTTGTAGGAGTTCTTTGTGTAGAAGAAACGCACGCGAGGATCCTTGGCAGCCTTCATGTAGTTGATGACATTGGCGCTGGAACCACCCATCCATCCAGAGAGGGAGTTACCGGTCTGGTAGGCGAGGTCGCCACCAGTGTCGGAGTCAGCCTTGTGGTAGATGAGAGCGTCCTCGAGGCTGTTGATGTAGCCGGCGGGGCTTCCAACGACAGCGGCAGCGATCTGTTTGGCCTTGTCAGGGTTGTTCAGATAGAGACGCACAGCGACCTTAAGCTTGATCGTGTTGGCGAACTTGGCCCACTTGGCGAGGTCTCCTCCGTAGATGAGGTCCTGCTTTGCCACCATAACCTGGCTGGGATCCTGGAAAGTGGCGATGTAGGCGTCGAGATCGTCGATGATGTAGTTGTAGAGATCCTCTACAGAGTCATAAGCGGGGGTAAGGGTACCACCGAACTTGTATTTGCAAGCCTCGGAATACTGGATGTCACCCATGATGTCGCTGCAGTAGATAGCCTGGAAGGCGGCAAGTGTACCGCACATCGCGGAGTAGGCTTTCATCTCAGGATGCTCATAGGCCTCGATATAGTTGTCGATATCGTTGCGGTAGTTGAGCATCGTGATGTAGTTGGTCTGCCAGTTGACGGCGGTTCCGACGGCGAAAGACTCCTCAGTGTATGCACCCGAGCAGCCCATTTGGGCCCACCTGTTGTAGAGGGCCTGGTTGTAGAACCAGTAGGTGTAGTCGTTGAACTCGAAGAGGAGCTCGCAGCGGGTCAGCATGTATGAGGGATCCGGGTTGGTCACGGCGGTCGGGCTCATGTTTTCCTCGGCGAACTGCTCACGGCAGGATGAAAGTCCTAAAACGCAGACGGCTGCAAGAATAAGGAATATTTTATTCGTTTTCATGTTCATTCACGTTTTAAGAATTAGAATCTGACGTTGACTGTGAAAGTGTAGTAAGTAGTCACACCCTGCATGTTACGGATACGGAACTCAGCGGCGCGGGTACCACGGACAGACTCAGGGTTCTCCTTGTTAGGCATGGAGTTGAGGATGTAACCGAGGTTGTGGGCGTTGGCCTGGAGAGAGACGGCCTGGGCCTTGATGGCGCGTGCGGCCTTCTCGGGAAGGGCGTAAGCGATGGAGAGGTCACGGAAGCAGATGTAGTTCAGCTTCTTGTACCAAGTGTCATCGACAATACCCTGGCCCCAGCTGTGGGTGTAGTATGTGAAAGCGGAAGCGTGTGAAGGATCGATCAGGTTCTTGTCGATAAGCTCCTGATAGGTCTCACCATTCTCGCTTGTAGGTCCTGACTGGACAACGTAAGGATC
>ONUG01000031.1 GCA_900320965.1 uncultured Bacteroidales bacterium
AAGTTTGAGATGGGCCTGTTCGACAACCCGTACAGGAATCTTGGAGGAAAGGCGACTGTCAGGACCGAGGGACATGTCGCCCTGTCAAGAAGAATCGCCGATGAGTCGATCGTCCTGCTGAAAAACGAGGGGAACCTCCTGCCTCTCAATAAAGAGAGTCTGAAATCTGTGGCTGTTATCGGACCAAATGCCGACCAAGTGCAATTCGGAGACTATTCGTGGAGCCGCTCCAACGAGGATGGAAAGACTCCGCTTGAAGCATTAAGAGAACATCTTGACGGAAAAGTCAAAATCAACTACGCGAAAGGCTGCGACCTTGTCTCGGAGGACAAGAGCGGATTCCAGGATGCAGTACGAGCGGCCTCCTCGAGCGATGTCTCCCTGGTTTTCTTGGGTACTTGCAGCGCCTCACTCGCAAGGGACTACACCAATTCCACCAGCGGAGAAGGCTATGATCTTGAGTCTCTTGATCTTACAGGAGTACAAGAGGATCTGCTTCGAGCCGTTGCCTCCACCGGCAAGCCCGTCGTGCTGGTCCTTGTGACAGGCAAGCCGATCTGTATTCCATGGGCAAAAGATAATATTCCAGCGATCCTGACCCAGTGGTACGGCGGCGAGACCGCTGGAGACGCCGTCACGGACATGCTATTCGGAAAGACTGTCCCCTCCGGAAAATTGTCCATCTCATTCCCCAAGAGCTCCGGCCACTTGCCTGCCTATTATAATCATCTGCCGACCGACAAGGGCTACTACCACCAACCCGGTTCCACCGGCAAGCCGGGAAGAGACTATGTGTTCTCCTCGCCGGATCCTCTCTGGGCCTTTGGCCACGGACTCAGCTACACTGAGTTTGAATATGGAGAATTAAGGCTGCCCGACCCACAGACTGTCAAGGTTGAGATAACAAATAAGGGGAACCTTGAGGGCAAGGAGGTTGTCCAACTTTATGTCAGACAACTGAATAGCCCGATAGTGACTCCAGTCAAAGAACTGAAGGCTTTCTCGAAAGTCACCGTCCCGGCAGGAGGTAAAACCGAAGCCACCTTGACTTTTACCCTTAGTGAGCCTGGAGAGTACCTCCTGATGGTCGGCTCCTCCTCAGAAGACATCCGTCAGGAAACCACCGTCAAAGTGCGATAAAAGTCACGGACAGAGACCACATCACAAACACCGACGCGATCAGATTTATGGTTACTCTGTTATTTTCAAGACCCAGTCCTCGGTGTCAGGCTTTTCGGGAAGCTTGAGATGACCGTCCTGGCCGGAAGTCACCTCGACAGGGGCAAGGCTTTCGCCTGAGCAGGGATTGTACCAGATCGCTTTGAGTGTCTTATTTGGCTGAATGTCAGTTATTTCCCCCGTGTCTTTGCTTTTGGCGAAGAAATACAGCACATGGGTGCCTTGGGTTCTGCCATAGACATACGCCGTTGAACTGGCCTCAAAGGCCTTATCGTCAGACAAGACTGGCACCAAGTTCCACCAGTCGAATGACTCCATGAAGTTCCGAAGGTGGATCATCTGGCCTGCGCTGGCATACTCAATAGACTCGGACCAATGCTTCCGCTTATCTTCCGGGGTTATGGTGTCAACGCCGTCAGTCGATTCAGTGTCAATGTCATACCTGCTTTGATACAACCAGATGTCGATCGCTCCGTAACCATATCCGAAGAAACCGGAGAGGAATGAGATCCATCCTTGTGCCCTGGATCCGAAATCCTTGGTCCAGAGCCCGCAATAGCGGCCTTCGTAATTAATTGCCGGACAAGAGGTTCCCCAATAATCACGGACTAGATCCGGGGACACCGGGCCTGTCAGGGAAGGGCTCCATTGCGCCGCCCACCAATTGTGGCCGGTCCTGGCGGCCACTTCACTGGAGGCGAAAACGGACGCTCCGTCAGCGTCACGCTTCTCGTCCCCCGTACCGCGACCGGTCACTGAAGTGTGCCAGGCGTTTTCCTGGTGGCCGGAAAGAGGATGAGAGTAGGCGTCATATTCATGGATATATTCCGCAACCTTGACCCAAGGGTTGTCGGCGGCGTCAAAGATACCGTAGAAGGTGTTGTCCATCTCCTGGGCGAGGGTCCACATAACCGGGAAGGCCCCGAAACGGGCTACCCAGTAGCGGGAAAGATATTCAAGAGCCTTGTCGTCAAAGGCAAGGGGCTCTCTCATCGAGCTGGCGAAGAAGAATTCGGCGTTGGCATGGACAAGACCGGCGTCAGCGATGTGCTGATAATACCTGTCAGCCAGGCGGAAGCCCTCGATATCGTCCTGGTCCACCTTGCCATCAGCCACATCGAAGGCGGATCCGATCGGCTCACTTTGATAGACGGTGAAACCTTGCTCCACTCGCCTGTCCACTATGTATTTGAAATGGGAATCTGTGTCTATAGAGCCCGCGTGAGGACCCTTTTCGTCAATTTCCTCGGTGTACATGCCCCAGTGGGTGTCTCCAAGGTAGAAGAAAGGCGTCCCATCAGCGTAGACGAGGTACTTTTTCCCCGGCTCTGACTTCACGAAGCCATGCTGGTAGATGGCCAGATCGCCATCATATTCCGCACACTTAAGACTTCCCTGAAGGCCATCAAGGGACTTGTCCTCAAGGCAGGAAGCCTTCCACTTCCAACGGCCTTCCTTTGTCGGGGCAAAGCGGACTATGAAAGCCTTCCCTCCATCCCAGAACGCAGGGCGGACAAAAGACTCTCCCGACTTTGGATGAGTGAACACCACTTTCAGGTCAATCTCCTCGGAACCTCCTGAAGAATAATCGTTTGATGATTCAAACTTCAATTCCGTCATCATCCATGTCTGGACACTTCCAGAACTCTTGACTGAGTTGGCGCCACAGCCGCACAGGAGCATTGCAACGAAGAAAAAAGAGACTAACCCAAATTTCATCTACGCAAGAAAAATATTAAAAACTGGCCTCTGTCGGCTGGACACCGAAACGACCGCCAAGAATCAATTTGGCTTTGAGGATAACCTCTTTCTCATCGTCCGGCACCTCGCCAGCGATCATTCTCTGGAGAAGCGCGAAAGACTTCTGGGCGATCTCGGCTATGGGCTGGACAACATGAGGGATAACCGGCTTGTTCAAGTCATAAGTGTCGCTTTCGTCAAAACACACGAATGAGAAAGATTTCGGAAAGTTCAGACCAAGGACATTAAGGGCATTGAAGCCATACATAGCGATTTTCTTGGTAGGGAGGATAAATGCCTCAGTCCCACGTTTGGAAGCGTCACGGATGATCTCTATGACACCTTTTTTCGCGGCATCGGCATCATAGTCTATCCTGTGGAGACGGATCTCATCCTTGAGTCCCGCGTCCTCCATCGCCTTGGAATAGCCGAATTCCCTGTCAGTCAAGCTCGTGACGCCAAGTTTATAAGAGATCATCTCGATCTTGCCAAAACCTTGGTGGAAAAGGTACTTAGTCGCCATGACTCCAGCATCGGTGTTGTCCACAAGAACCCTACCGAAGCCGTCACCTGGCACATCCCTGTCAATCAGCACAGTGGGGATGCCGATGCCAGTCGCTCTCTCAAGGGCTTTCTCACCACCAAGACAGGGTGCGACGATCAAACCTTCGACATTATAGCCCACCATCGTCTCGACCAGATGGGCGAGCTTTTCTGGACTTTCTTCCGAGGAAGCGAAAATCACAGTGTAGCCATCATTGTAGGCAATATTCTCAATATTCCTGCAAATCTCGGCAAAAAACGGGTTGGCAAGATCCGAAACAATCACCGCGATCGAATGCGATCTTCCGCTCCGGAGGGAAGCGGCGGCATTATTCCTGCGATAACCTAGGCGTTTGGCCACGTCCAGGACTCTCGCGGCGGTGTTCGGGTTCACCGGACAGTCCAAACGACCGTCTTTCCCCATTTTGGCATTCATCACAAAAGAAACGAGGGTGACAGACACACCAGCCTCGCGGGCAACATCTCTGATAGTAACTTTTTTCATTAGCGCTTTATCTATTTGTCAGTTCGTTTTATATACAATTAACCATGGAGCATGACGATCAGGCCGGCCATCACGATGGAGACCATGCTCATCAGCTTGATAAGGATATTCAATGAGGGGCCTGAAGTGTCCTTGAAAGGATCTCCGACGGTGTCTCCGACAACGGTCGCATGGTGATTCACGGAATTCTTACCGCCAAAATGACCGTCCTCGACATATTTCTTGGCATTGTCCCAAGCACCACCCGAGTTGGCGAGGAATATGGCGAGAATGAATCCGGCGCCGAGTCCACCGATGAGAAGACCCATGACTCCTGCCTCACCAAGAGCGATACCGACGATAATGGGGACAATAATCGCAGTAAGGGCGGGAGTGATCATCTCATGCTGGGCGGCCTTTGTGGAGATCTCCACGCAACGTTTGTAGTCAGGACGTTTCTTCCCTTCAAGGATACCGGCAATCTCGCGGAACTGGCGGCGAACCTCAACAACCATCTTCTCAGCGGCGCGTCCGACAGCATTCATCGTCATGCCGCAGAAGAGGAAGGCCATCATAGCTCCAATGAAAACTCCGGCCAGCACTCGAGGGTTCATGAGGTTGACCTGGTAATATTGCACAAGATCCGGAATCGTCGCCTGGGCGACCTGGACGACACGGTCTCCGATGTTAAGGGCGGTAGTCCCGACATGTTGGAGTCCTATCTTAATCTCCTCAATATAAGAGGCCAGCAAAGCCAAGGCCGTAAGAGCCGCGGAGCCGATAGCGAAACCCTTTCCTGTCGCCGCTGTGGTGTTGCCAAGGGCGTCGAGGGTGTCGGTACGGTGGCGGACCTCCGGATCAAGCTCACTCATCTGGGCGTTCCCGCCAGCATTGTCAGCGATAGGGCCGTAAGCATCTGTAGCCAAGGTGATTCCAAGGGTCGAGAGCATACCGACGGCAGCGATGCTGATTCCGTAAAGGCCGAAGCTTATCTTGGAAGGATCGAAGGTGAAACCAGTGGCGAAAAGATATGAAAGCAAGATCGCAATGACTATCGTGACCACAGGGATGCAAGTGGAGACCATACCGAGGCCTATTCCCTGGATAATGACCGTAGCCGGACCCGTCTGCGAGCTTTCAGCAAGCTTCTGGGTGGGCTTGTAGGAGTGGGAAGTGTAGTACTCAGTGGCCTTGCCGATGATGACTCCCGCAAGAAGACCGGAGATCACGGAGAGGCTGAGCTGCCACCAGTTGGAGAATCCGAGAATATAGAAAACGCCGAAAGTGACGATGGCAATCAAGCCCGCAGAAAGGTTGGTTCCGACACTTAGCGATTTCAGAAGCTGCTGAAGACCAGCGCCTTCCTTTGTACGGACAGCGTATATTCCAATAATAGAAAGAACTACTCCGATAGCGGCTATCATCATCGGAGCGAGGATGGCCTTCATCTGGCTCTCGACACCGGCGGAGAAGAACGCGGAAGCTCCGAGAGCCATGGTGGCAAGGATCGATCCGCAATATGATTCGTATAGATCGGCGCCCATTCCAGCGACATCACCGACATTGTCACCAACATTGTCCGCGATCGTGGCGGGGTTGCGGGGATCATCTTCAGGGATGTCCTGCTCAACCTTTCCGACGATGTCCGCGCCAACATCAGCGGCCTTGGTGTAGATGCCTCCGCCAACCCTGGCGAAAAGGGCCTGGGTTGAGGCTCCCATTCCGAAGGTCAGCATTGTGGTCGTGATCACGACCAGTTTCTGGGATGTGTCGGGATTGTCTATAGCAGCATTCAGGACCACCCACCAGATTGAGATGTCAAGGAGTCCGAGGCCCACCACGGTGAGACCCATGACCGCTCCGGAACGGAAAGCGAGTTTAAGACCGGAGTTAAGGGAACGGCTCACGGCATTGGCTGTCCTAGCGGAAGCGTAGGTAGCGGTCCTCATGCCGATGTAACCGGCAAGGGCGGAGAAGAAACCTCCCGTGAGAAAGGCGAAAGGAACCCACCCGTTCTGCACATGAAGAACATAGGCCATGAACGAGAACAAAAGGGCCAGTACGATGAAGACGATCAGAACGACTTTGTACTGCTGCTTGAGATAGGCCATAGCGCCCTCGCGGACATACTGGGCTATCTCTTTCATTGTCGGAGTCCCTTCACTCTCTTTTTTCATCTGATTATAGAAAAACCATGCGAAAAAGAGCGCCAGAAGGGAAGCGGCGGGAACCAGATAGAAAAGATTGTTCATAATATCGGGTTTAACGATTTACTAATTCTTCCTAAAAAAAAGGTTCCCCGAACCTTTTTCTAAATCACAAATATATAAAAAAAACGTTTATAAGTACGCTACAGGACAATCTTGGAAGCATAAGTGTCAGAGTGCGCGGTCATTTTACCGTCGACAAAAACGGAAAATCCCTTCCCTCGGCCGTACTTCTTTCCTGTCTTGTCATAGACTACTGTGATCTCCTTCCCGGCGATGTAGACCTTCGACAAGCTGAACCAATCCCATTTCCCCTCAGGAAGCAGGGGCTCGATGATGATGGTGCCGTCCAGCTGAGGTTGTATTCCGACAAGACCGCTGATAATCAGGTCGCAAAAGGTTGAATGGTTGTAGTCCTTTCCCCTTTCGGGAATCTGTGAACCCCTCTCTATCAATAGTTTCCGGGCAATCCATTCACCTGTGAACGGATCCAGATTCTCGTCAATCCAGCAGACAACAGAGCCATCTTCTTTTTTCAGCCGGTGACTATTGCTGTAGGTTTGGAGGGTCTCGAAATAGGCTTCCTTGGTGGCAGGTCCCTCTCCGTTCTGATGAAGATGACGTTCCAGAGCGGTCAAAGTCTGAGCGGTAGCGAATGGCCAGCTAGGACCGTTCCACTGGCACTCATGACCTTCGTAGAGAATCTTGAAGCCATCGGCTCTCTGCTCAGCGGTGGTCGGTCCAAAAGGAGCTTTGAACCCCTGAGGGTCAGTAAGTTGAAGCCAAGCGTCAGCCCTCTCTGGCTCAGGAATATCAAATATCCATGGAATATAGCCATGCTCCTCCCTCGCCGGAGAGAAAGACCCGTCAAGATGGCGAGGAATGACTTTATAAAAACGGGCGGACTCGTCCCAGAGCCGTGTGTTGATGAGTTCCTTGATCTGGGCCGCCTTTTCGGAATATTCCTTGGCCTCCTCATCCTTGCCTAGCATGGTGGCCATGGCGGACAGGGCCATAGCGTCACCGTACATGTAACTGTTGATAGTAGCCCTGTAGCCGCTGGTGTCGTGGCTCAGATAGCCTGAGATCGAACATTCACCTCCGTCATAGCCGTCTCCCTGCCAGAAAAGGCTGTCGGGATCCTCCCGGTGATCGCCCTCCCAGGCCGCATATATTTCCTTAAGTGAGGAATACGAATCTTTTATAAGATCAAGATCCGGATGGACTTTGTAAAACTGCAGGATCGCATAGGCGGCAGGGAAGCTGTACCTTCTGGCATCTTCTTTCTCCCGGCACCAGAACGCCGCGTAATCCTTAAGGAAGAGCGGATCTTTGAGCCAGCGACCCTCATTGAAGTGATGGGCCGCCGGGCAGCAAATCGCATTGTATTTTCCAGCCCACGGGACATCGGGAAGGAACTCGGTGATGACAAAACCTTCCGGAGTTGACTTGATGTGCTTCCGGAAAGTCCACCAACGGAAATACCATGTCTTCTCAAGCTCCTTGTCCGGACATTCGAAAACAGGAACACTCTCCTTCAGGAATTCCTCAGCTTCAGAATTAGGAAAACGCTGGATGTAAATCTCATCATCAGAGGCGTTGAACTCAGCGACATACTGGCTGATAAGAGATTCTCCGCCTTTGTCTATCTTCCTGACAAAAGAGCCCGAGCAGCCACAAAGCGCCACGGCCCCGCAAATCAGGGCAAACGAATAAACGATTCTTTTCAATTCACAAGGGATTATCAATCAACAAGGGGCACCCAGACTTTCATCTTACCGGCCTCGCGGTTGTCCCAGGAGTAATAAGGGATGTAATTGAGGGTCTGATCACCCACATGGGCGGTAATCTCGACTATTCCCCTAAGCTTGTCGGCATTGAATGCCGTGTCGAACGTGGCATTCTCAGAGATCCTGAGAGCGTCAAAGTCCTCCTTGTTGTCAGCCTCTTCGATGCAGTACACGATAGGTCCTCTCTGGATCGCCCTCATTCCCTCGTCTTCCTTGACCCTTGGATCAGCGGCGACCACTTCAACAGGCATATCCATTTGGAAGTCGACAAAGTCCCCATTCTTCCACTTGCGGTCGATCACGACATATCCTTTCTCGACAGGCAACTCCATAGCCTCATCGTTGACGGCAATAGTGTAGTTCTTGCACCAGCCCGGAACGCGGAGACGAATCTGGGTGTTGACGGTACCTTTGACTCCAACCTCGAGTCTCACATAGTCTTTCCAAGGGTACTCTGTTTTCTGGGTCAGAGTGACGGTCTTTCTTCCGACCTTCACTTCAGCGGTGTTGCCCATGTAAAGATTGACCCAGATAGCATTATCAGAGACTCCGTAGATGTAGTTGCCAATCGATGGCAAGAAACGGCAGATCTGGCTAGGACAGCAAGCACATCCGTACCATGCCTGGCGGTGGTGATTCCCCATTGATTCCAATGGATTGACATAGAAGAACTTATCGCCATTAAGGGAGATTCCCGCAAGGGCTCCGTTGTACATCGCGCGCTCCATCACGTCAGCATATTTGCTGTCACCCGTGAACTGGCCCATTCTCCAGTTCCAGAGAACCATTCCCACCGAAGCGCAAGTCTCGCAATATGCGGTCAGGTTAGGAAGGGAATAATCATCTGTGAATCCCTCGT
This sequence comes from uncultured Bacteroidales bacterium, assembly GCA_900320965.1. GTDB lineage: Bacteria > Bacteroidota > Bacteroidia > Bacteroidales > UBA932 > Cryptobacteroides. The sequence goes on from ONUG01000031.1 coordinate 8,803, forward strand.
TGGTGGAACTCTGGCCTATTCCGCCGGTAATGTACATATTCCTCAGGACCACATCATCCCAGAGGCGGTTCAGGGCGTCAATGTATCCTTTGTCGCCAGTCAGGGATGCGACATCGGCCATTCCGCAATAAAGATACATCGATCGGACAGCATGTCCGGAAATGTCCGTCATTTCTTTGACAGGAACATCGTCCTGATAGTACTTCACAGGCCATGGCCTGTCGATCAGCTTGCCGTAGGTTCCGTAGCCATGGCCTCTCTGGCTGAGGAGCCAGTCGGCGAATTCGAGATATTTCTTCTCCCCGGTCACCTGGTAGAGTTTCACCAGGGCAAGTTCAATCTCCTCATGCCCGGGCACCCAATGGCGCTTGTCCGGCCCGAAAACAGTCATCATGTGGTCAGCCATCCTTATGCAGACATCCAGGAGCTTACGCTTGCCGGTGACATTGTAATATGCCACACCAGCCTCGATCATGTGGCCGGCGCAGTACATCTCATGCTTGTCCATGTTGTCCCAGCGGCCATCGAGACCCGTCAATGTGTAGAAGGTGTTGATATAGCCATCCTCCTGCTGCGCGGCGGCGAACTTGTCAATCCATTCGTCACATTTCGCCTCAAGAACAGGATCGGGATTGTTTTGGAGCGAATATGCCATACCCTCAAGGGCCTTGTAGACATCGGAGTCGTCAAAGAATATTCCGGAGTGCTCGCCCTCCCCTTTAGCGGCGTTCTCGAAATTCCGGATTCTTCCCGTCTGGTTCTCAATCTGGTCAATGCAGACGTTCAGGGTCACATCCTTATGGCTTTGAAGCCTTGGGGTCCAAAAACCATCATCGATCTTGACGTCGGAGAACTTAACCGGATTAATCATCTTAAGGTTGGTCTCTTTTTTCCCGCCACAAGAGACAAGAACAGCGGCAAACGTCAAACACGCGATTGTCCTCAATAATAACTTACACATACTGACTCGATATTAATTATTCCGTAGAATAACAAAAATACCAATAGAAAACGAAAAAAAGAAGAGAGCCGCTCTAAAACGACTCTCTTCTTTTAAAATCAGCCTTAGACTACTCCGCAGGAGTCTCAGCCTCAGCCGCGGGAGCGGCCTCTGCCTTCTTGGTGCGGCTACGGCGAGTGGACTTCTTGGCCTCTTTCTTCGCGGTGGCGAGGGCGGCCTCATTGAAGTCAACAAGCTCGATAAGGGCCATGTCGGCTCCGTCACCAAGACGGAAACCAGTGTGAAGGACACGGGTGTATCCGCCCGGACGATCAGCGATCTTGGGAGCGATCACGCCGAACAACTCCTTGACAGCCTCTTTGTTCTTGAGGTAGCTGAACACAGTACGGCGGGAGTGCGTAGTGTCCTCTTTGGACTTGGTGATAAGCGGCTCCACGTATGTCTTCAGGGCCTTAGCCTTGGCGACAGTGGTCTGGATCCTCTTATGCATGATCAAAGAGGTAGCCATGTTCGCCATCATAGCCTTGCGGTGGCCGCTCTTGCGACCAAGGTGATTGATTGCTTTATTGTGCCTCATTTCTAAACAACGGTCTTTTTCTTGGGTTCGATATTATACTTTCTGACATCCATGCCGAACTGGAGCTTCATCCGCTCGACCAGAAGGTCAATCTCGTTGAGAGACTTCTTGCCGAAGTTCCTGAATTTCATCAGCTCGTTCCTGGAGTAGGAGACGAGGTCGGCGAAGGTGTCAATCTCAGCGGCTTTCAGGCAGTTGTAAGCCCTCACCGAAAGACCCATGTCTGAGAGCTTGGTGAGGAGCAGATGCCTCATCCTGAGGCTCTCCTCGTCAAGTTCCTTGGAGTCTGACTCCACAGTGCTCTCCAGGGAGATCTTCTTGTCGTCCGTGAAAAGCTTGAAGTGGTAGATGAGGATATTGGCAGCTTCCTGAAGCGCCTGGTTAGGGGAGATCGATCCATCCGTGATGATCTCAAGATTGAGCTTCTCGTAATCGGTCTTCTGCTCGACACGCCAGTTCTCGACAGTCCAGTTGACCTTCCTGATAGGGGTGTAGACCGCGTCGATAGGAATAGTTCCGATCGGCGTGTTCTCATCCCTCATCTCCTCAGCGGGAACAAAGCCACGGCCCTTGGTGATGGTCAACGAGATCTCTAGAGTGACAGACGGCTCGAGCGAGCAAATGTGCTGCTCAGGATTCAACACCTTGAAAGAAGACAATCCCTTTGAGATATCCTCAGCCGTGAACTCATTCTTGCCGCTGACGACAATGTTCGCGACCTCGGAGTCGACGGACTCAACCATCCTCTTGAAACGAACCTGCTTGAGGTTAAGGATGATGTCCTGCATCCCCTCGATCACGCCTGTGATCGTCGCGAACTCTTGGTCCACGCCGGAGATCTTGATCTGACTGATAGCAAACCCTTCAAGGGAAGCGAGGAGGATACGCCTCAAGGCGTTGCCGATTGTCTGTCCGTAGCCAGGCTCAAGGGGCCTGAACTCGAAACGGCCGACAGTATCGGTACCTTCAAGCATTATCACCTTATCAGGTTTCTGAAATGCCAAGATTGCCATGTTAATTCTTTTTGGGTGTTAATACGTTACTTGGAGTACAGGTCAACTATGAGCTGCTCGTTGATGGACTCAGGGATATCAGTCCTGGCAGGGATGTTCAGGAACTTGCCTGAAAGAGCCTTGCTGTCGAACTCTATCCATGAATATTTAGTGGCGGAAGCAACGCTCTTCTGGATGACCTCCAGGCTCTTGGAGCGCTCCCTCACGGCGACAGTGTCACCAGGGGCGACCTGAGCTGAAGGGATGTTGCAGACCTCACCGTTGAGGGTGATGTGGGCGTGGCTCACGAGCTGCCTTGCGGAGGCCCTTGAAGGGGCGATTCCCATCCTGTAGACAACGTTGTCAAGCCTGGACTCAAGGAGGAAGAGGAGGTTCTCACCCCTCTGACCGCTCATGCGGGTAGCCTTGAGGTAGGTGTTGTGGAACTGACGCTCGAGAAGACCGTACATGTAACGGACTTTCTGCTTCTCCTTCAGCTGCATTCCGTACTCCTTCTGCTTCTTGCGCTTGGAGGCCAGACCGTGCTGTCCCGGAGGGTAGTTTCTCTTCTCGAAATCCTTGTCGCTTCCGAATATAGGCTCGCCGAACTTACGGGCGATCTTGGTGGTAGGACCAGTATATCTTGCCATAATAAATTCTGATTAAATGATTAAACTTTACGGCGGCCCTTCGGTCTGCAACCATTATGAGGCATAGGGGTCACATCGATGATCTCGGTGACAACGATACCCGCGTTATTGATGGTCCTGATGGCGGACTCACGGCCTGCTCCAGGTCCCTTGACATAAACTTTGACCTTGCGGAGACCAGCGTCATAAGCAGTCTTGGAAGCGTCCTCGGCGGCCATCTGGGCGGCGTAAGGAGTGTTCTTCTTCGAGCCACGGAAACCGCACTTGCCAGCTGAAGACCAGCTGATGACTTGTCCCTGATTGTTGGACAGGGAGACAATCACGTTGTTGAAGGTTGATGAAATATGGGCCTGGCCCGTAGCCTCAACCTTGACAACTCTTTTTGATGCTGTAGTTTTCTTTGCCATAATTCATCTTGTTTTACTTGGTCGCTTTCTTCTTGTTGGCGACAGTCTTCTTCTTACCCTTCCTCGTACGGGCATTGTTCTTGGTGCTCTGTCCACGGACAGGGAGGCCGATACGATGGCGGATACCGCGATAGCAACCGATGTCCATCAGTCGCTTGATGTTCATCTGGACGGTGGAACGGAGCTCTCCCTCGATCTTGTATTCCTCGTTGATGAGGTTACGGATCAGGGCAATCTGCTCGTCATTCCAGTCACCGACCTTGATGTCGTAGCTGATACCGCACTTGTCGAGGATCTCCCTCGCGCTGCTGCGGCCGATACCGAAGATGTAGGTGAGGCCTATCTCACCTCTTTTGTTGTTAGGTAAATCAACACCGGCTATTCTTGCCATAATTTATCTTTGACTTTATTTGTTTTACAAAAAAAGCTGTTATCCCTGGCGCATCTTGAACTTGGGGTTCTTCTTGCAGATGACATAGAGACGGCCTTTGCGTCTGACGATCTTGCAATCATCGCTGCGCTTCTTGATGGATGTTTTGACTTTCATATCGTGAGTTGTTATTATTTGTACCTGAAAGATATTCTTCCCTTAGTCAAATCATAAGGTGAGATTTCAACCCGCACCTTGTCTCCGAGGAGGATGTGGATGAAATTCATTCTCATCTTTCCAGAGATGTTGCAAAGAAGGACGTGGCCATTCTCGAGCTCCACCTTGAACATCGCGTTGGGAAGAGTCTCGATAACTTTTCCGTCTTGTTCTATCGCTACTTGTTTGGACATTGAAAAAACACTTTAAAATTTTACTTGTCAGTACTTTCTATATAATCGAAGGTAGACAGCTGCTCGGCTTTCCCGTGACGGACAACAACCGTAAGCTCGTAGTGGGCCGACTTCTTGTGGTCGGATGTGTGGACTGCCCAGCCATTCCTGGCGAGGTAGACCCCTCTTCCGCCCGCGTTGATCATCGGCTCAATGCAGATCACCAGTCCCGCCGGAAGCATCGGCCCGTGACCCTGACGCCCGAAATTGGGAACTCCAGGAGCCTCGTGCATCTTTCTTCCAAGTCCATGGCCTTCCAGCTCACGGACCACTGAGAAACCGAATGATTCGGCATACGATTGCACCGCGTGTCCTATGTCACCGGTCCTTGCCCCCGCCACCGCGGCCTCAATACCTTTGTAAAGAGAAGCTTTGGTGACATCAAGGAGCTTTCTGGTGGCGGCATCCACCTCCCCGACCGGGAAGGTGTACGCCGAATCACCATTATAGCCCTTGTACAGCGTCCCGATGTCAGCACTCACGATGTCTCCCTCTTGGAGGACATAGTCCGACGGAAATCCGTGGACAACGACATCGTTTACAGACATGCAGGTGGCTGCGGGGAAACCCTCGAAACCAAGGAAGCTGGGAACGGCGCCGTGATCGCGAATGAAAGTCTCGGCCACCTCATTCAACCTCGCGGTTGTCACACCAGGGGCGACCCACTTACCGACTTCCGCCAGCGTCTTCGAGACGATAATGGCATTCTCGCGTAACAGCTCGATCTCTTCTTCTGTCTTGGGCTTGACCATCTTAACCTTCAAATTATCAATATTACATTCCGGAACGTCCGGACAGACGACCGGTCTTCATCAGACCGTCATAATGACGCATCAGGAGGTAGCTCTCAACCTGCTGCAGAGTGTCGAGGACAACGCCCACGAGAATCAGCAAGGAAGTTCCTCCGTAGAAGCTCGCGAAAGAGTCGTTCACACCAGCGATCCTGGCGAAAGCCGGAAGGATAGCGATAATGGCGAGGAAAATGGATCCGGGGAGGGTCACTCTTGACATGATCTCGTCAAGATAGTTGACAGTAGCCTTTCCAGGCTTGACTCCGGGGATGAACCCGCCATTCTTCTTCATGTCCTCAGCCATCATGGTCGGGTTGACCGTGACAGCGGTGTAGAAGTACGTGAAGATAACGACCATGAGACCGAATACCAGGTTGTACCAGAATCCGGTGTAGTTGCTCAGGGCAGCGGCAACTCCTCTGGTGGCGTCAAAACGCGAGAACAACAGAGGGAACAGCATCAGAGCCTGGGCGAAGATGATAGGCATAACACCGGCCGCGTTGATCTTCAGAGGGATGTACTGGCGGACACCGCCGTACTGCCTGTTGCCGATGACCCTCTTGGCGTACTGCACAGGAACTTTCCTGACAGCCTGGACAAGGGCGATCGTGGCGACGATCACGAGGAACCAGATGATGAGCTCGACGATGAGGGCGATAGGGCCGCCACCAGCTGTGGTGGCGAACTTCGTACCGAACTCAGCCACGAGGGCATAAGGCAGTCGAGCGACAATACCGATCATGATAAGGAGGGAAATACCGTTACCGATACCCCTGTCAGTGATTCTCTCACCAAGCCACATCACGAACATCGAGCCGGCCATCAGGATGATGGTGGCGACGAGGTTGTAAGCGAAACGGCTCCATCCGAGCTGAGTCTCAGCGATAAAAGCGGCACCGGGGATCTGGCTGTGGATCGAAGCGATGTAAGCCGGACCCTGGATGCAGAGGATAAGGATGGTGAGATACCTGGTGATCTGATTCATCTTCCTACGGCCGCTCTCTCCTTCCAACTGGAGTTTCCTGAAGTAAGGAACGAACATACCGAGAAGCTGGATCACGATGGATGCGGAGATGTACGGCATCACACCAAGGGCGAAAACCGAGGCGTTACCGAAAGCTCCTCCAGAGAACATATTCAACAGACCGACGAGACCCTGCTGGCTGGTGCTTTGCAGCTTAGCCAACATGGTCGTGTCGATACCCGGCAGCACGATGAAGCAACCCAACCTGTAGATGAGGATGAGAAGGAACGTGTAGCCGAGCCTCGTGCGAAGTTCCTCGATCTTGAAGATGTTCTTTATTGTCTCAATAAACTTCTTCATCTTGCTGAAAAGATTACTTGCCGATTACGATAGCCTTTCCACCGGCAGCCTCAATCTTTGACTTGGCAGAAGCGCTGAAAGCGTCAGCAGTCACAGTGAGGGCGGTGTTGACATCACCGTTACCGAGGACCTTGACAAGCTCCCTGGAACCGGCGAGTCCGGCGAACTTGATGTCGTCGAGACCAATCTCAGACTTGCCGAGAGACTCTGAAAGAGCCTGGAGAGCGGCAACATTAACCGCCTTGTACTCAATCCTGGTAGGGTTCTTGAATCCGAACTTGGGAAGGCGCCTCTGGAGCGGCATCTGGCCACCCTCAAAGCCGATCTTGTGTTCGTAGCCAGCGCGGGCCTGGGCGCCCTTGGTTCCACGGGTAGCTGTACCGCCCTTTCCGGAGCCTTCGCCACGGCCAATACGCTTGGTGCTATGAGTCGCGCCCTTAGCGGGTTTAATTTCTGATAATTTCATCGCCTTTCCTCCTTATTTCACTTCTTCAACAACAACAAGGTGACGGATCTTGGCGAGCTGGCCTTCTGTCACCGGATTCTTTTCGACCTCGACAGTGTGGCCGATCCTGCGGATACCGAGGGAGCGAAGGTTATCCTTCTGCCTCTGAGTGGTTCCGTTCTTGCTCTTGACTTGTGTTATCTTAAGCTTTGCCATAACTCACGTCTCCTATCCGTTAAAAACTTTACTCATTGGAATTCCGCGGAGACCGGCCACGGTGTAAGCGTCACGCATCTCGGTGAGAGCGGCGACAGTGGCTTTCACGAGGTTGTGAGGGTTGGATGAACCCTTGCTCTTCGCGAGAACATTCTGGATACCAGCAGACTCGAAGACGGCGCGCATAGCACCACCAGCCTTGACACCAGTACCGGGGGCAGCGGGTTTCATGAACACCTCAGCGCCACCGAACTTGGCAGTCTGCTCATGAGGGATAGTCGTGTTGATGACCGGAATCCTCACAAGGTTCTTCTTGGCGTCCTCGACACCCTTAGCGATGGCGGCGGTCACCTCATTGGCTTTTCCAAGACCATAACCAACAACGCCGTTCTCGTCACCCACCACCACGATAGCGGCGAAGCGGAAGTGACGACCACCCTTAGTGACCTTCGTCACTCTCTGGATGGCGACCAACCTGTCCTTAAGTTCAAGATCAGAGGTCTTTACTCTTTTAACATTTGTATTTGCCATAGTCTTCTTCAATTAGAAAATAAGTCCACCTTCACGGGCTCCGTCGGCCAAACTCTTGACCCTGCCGTGATAGAGATATCCCCCGCGGTCGAAGGCGACCTTGTCGATCCCCTTCTCCTTGGCGCGCTCGGCGATGGCCTTGCCGACGATAGCGGCAGCCTCGATACCAGTCTTGCCCTTGCACTCTGCGGCAAGAACCTTGTCGTTGGAAGCGGCGGCCACGAGGGTCACACCCTTCTCGTCATCGATAACCTGGGCATAGATCTGCTTGTTGCT
>ONUG01000015.1 GCA_900320965.1 uncultured Bacteroidales bacterium
GAGCAAGGTATGTGGTGAAGTGATTCATGTATTTCCACCAGGTCTGTCCTCTCAGGAACGGGGTGCCGATGCTGTTCGCGAAGCTGGTCCCCGGGGGCAGGAAACCGATCTGGGGATTGTGGGTGTAGGTGTGGAACACATTGTGGGTCACTCCCTGGGCCATGTTGAAATTGGCGACTTCCTTGAGCATCTGCCAGTGCTCGTCCCATGTTAGGGAGAAACTGGTGAAACTTTCCGAAGCGACTCTCGGTTTGCCATAGATGTGGGCCGCGGAGGCGGTGGGGTGGATAGGTTTGAAGTCGAGATCTCCCACATAGCCTTCGCTGAATGGCTGCCAGAACTCGCACATCGGGACATCGGCGTATTTGAAATACTCCATGGGATCCATCGTGACAACGTCGCTGCCGGCGGTCTCGAACTGGACCTCAAGGCCTTTCGCACAGTCAATCAGGAATTGGCTCGTCTCCTCTTGGCTGTCAAGTACATAGCCCATAAGGGCAGGAAGCTTTTCCTTCAAGTTGTACCCTGCGGTTTCCTTGAAATCCTCCTCCATCGAATCAGTCCAGGTCTGGGTGTTGCACTCCCAACTGTCCATCAACATGCCGTTGGCACTGTCCTTCAAAGGACCGTCCTTCAACATTCCGACATAGTTGGCGAACTGGATCTCAGCCCCCTTAGGATCAAACTTGCTGCACTCCCAGCCGGTTGCCTCAGGAGGAGCGGGGGAGTTGCGTTTTCCGGCGTTGACATGGCCGATCCGCAGGACTGTCCAAGTCCCTTGGGGAGAATTGGCCGCTGGGGCAGTCCAGTCCAGGCGGCCGTCAGGGGTCATCTTGTCGGAGATGTCGATAATGTCCTTGGTCTTGACAAATGCCAGGGGATTCTGCTCCGTGTGCTGCTGGTCCATCTCTTTCGCTATCAATGTCCATCCGGCCTCTCCTCTCCAACTGTTCTTCCTGGCGGCGGACCAGAAACGGACGAAACGGACGCTCGCAGGGTGGGAATTTGTTAGCGTAAAGGTGTATCGCTCAACACCTTCCACCTCATTGCAGGCGAACACCATGTTGTTGGCTCCTCCGTCCTGCCAGTTGCTCATCGGGAAATCCGCATCGACAAGGATTTTCTCTTCACCGGCTACCTTGCCGGTCAACTTGACGTGTATTCCCGGATCGTAGCAGAAGTTATGGCTGAAGGCGCCCACGGGAGGCAGCTCCAGGGTACGGATAACCTCACCTTTCGGAAGAGTGAAAGAAACTGTGCTGGTCGTGCCGGGTTTCAGCTGGATGTCCTTGCTGTTCAATCCCTGAAGCAGGGTCTTCCAATCTTCGGCGCCATCGATTGATTCCGGCAAAAGGGCTTTCCCTGTGTCACCCAAGGGGGTAGGGAAGGCGAGGACCGTGATGTCACGGTAGTCCCTCCAAGGCTCTGCTGCGGTACTTTTCGGAAGAGGGGAGGATGCTTTTTCTCCGGCCGGAATGTCTGTCCTCGACCACACGAGCGTCCTCATCGCGTTTTCCGGCTGGATCCAGGGACCGCCGGCCATTGACCAGCCGGGGCATGTCTGGACCGTAAGCCTCAGGCCCAGTTCTTTAGCCTTGCGTCCCAGGTAGCCGACCATTTCTTCCCATTCTGGGCTCAGGGTCGTGAGTTGGTGACCTGTCGCTGGCCATGGGCCTCCGAAATACCCGTGGAACCATTGGACTCCGGAAATCCCGGCGTCGGCGATTGCCTGAAGGTCGGCGTCAATGCCTTCCTTTGAGACGTTTCCTCCGATGAAATGGAACCAGGTCTCTGGGTAAAACACCTTTTCCGGGGCCTTGAAAGCGGCCTCGTCCTTTGGCGAGAACGGAGCCGAAAGAGTCTCTTTGTCAGGTGCTATCCCGACAGGCTGAGCGGAGGAGAAAACTGTGGAAATAAACGACAAAACCGCCGTCAGGGCCAAAAGGCTCCAGCGGCAGGTAAATGATTTTGCTGTCATGACTCTTTTCCTCTTTGTCAGTACATCATGTGTTTCTTGGAATTCTTCTTCCAACCTGCTTCACTCTTGTAGGTCGTGAAATAGACCACTATGTCGGCCTCGCTCTTGTAATCGGTGAACCAGATCTTCTTTTTAGCTTCGCTCTTGTAGTTGGTGAAGAACCATATTCCCTTATTGGCGTCGGCCTCGCTCTTGTAGGTGGTCTTGTAAACCACTAGGTCCGCCTCACTCTTGTACTTGGTGACATAGACCTTGACCTGGGCCTCGCTCTTGTAGTCCGTGCTGTACACGACCTGGCCCGATGCGGCCACGCCGATCAGCGCCAGCACAAGTGTTATCAATATCTTTTTCATCTTGATTTGGTTTTAGTTTTCTTAAAGCAAATATAGCAAAAACCGGGCATTATTATTTCATTTAGTTGGCCGGAGCTGGCTTGAAAGCAGGATTGAATTCCCTGATCAGGTCATTGACGACCTGAATGGCATCCTTTCCGCCAGTCTCCCGCTGGATCTGATTGTTTAGATCAAGGATCTCGTAAGGATTGTTGGTTTCCTTCCCTATCTTGCTGAGCTTATTGCTCATATTCTGCCAGTACTCGATGTCGCGGGCAATGTTTTCGGCATCCTTCGCATTAGTGGCTTTATTGAGCTCCTGTTTCAGTTTCGGAACAAGCATGTTGTCGATTTCCTTGGTAGATTCCCTGCACTTGGCCTGCAGTTTGGTCGTTTCCGTCATCCGGATGTTGCCCTCGATAGTATTGACCTTGGATTCGAGCACCTTCCCGATGCTGGCGATATCCTCGGGCTTCAGTTTCGTATAGTCGACATCCTTTTTCAGCAGCTCAGGCGTGCTGTAAGCCTCCGGATGGGCAGACGTGGTCAGATTCATCTCGGAAGCTTTGGCACTGAGGCCTTCGTGCTGCTGCTTATAAACCGTATTCATCGTCTTTTGGGCGTCGTTCATGAACGTCCGCGGCGACACCTCCTCACCATTCTTGTAGAACACAGGCTCCTTGCCGGTAGTTTTGGAAACAGGGGCCAGGTCAAGGTCCATGCTAGAAGATCCGGAGCTTGATGAATTGCGGAATTGCTTGAACTCGATGTCATCCATTTTGTATCCCTGTTTGGCAAGCGATTCTTGCATCTTTGGGATCATATCGCTATAGTTTTCCTGCACGGCGTTGTCGAAATCGGCACGCACTTTCGGATCAGCCTTGTACTTCATATACCACTTCGCATGATAGTCCGAATTCATCGATGCGGCCAGTTGATTGAGCTGTTTCTTGGCAGCATCGAGTTTCTCCTTCGGGGTACCCTTGGTTACAAACATCGCGTCGTACTCCTGCTGGAGCTTGCTGAAGGACTTGACTGCGTCTTCGGCTTCCAGGCGCTCGCGCTGGGTGCGCAAAACGTCGATTTTTTGCCTGGTTGTCAGGCCTTTGGTAAGGTTGAAATTCGCTATGCCGTCGGGAAGGAAGGCGGATGCCGTCTTGGCGATACCTGTCGCGGCGATCTGCATGCCCTGCCCGATCACGAAGTCCAGGCCGGCCCGCTTGGTGCCTTCCCACATCTTTTCATAAGTAGATTTCCCTTCGTTCCCTTCCGCGGTGTATCCTTCGATGAACGAAGCGATAGTGCCGGTAACGGGATGGAAGAAACCGGCTGCTGAAGATGCCGCTTTTCCCGGTCCGCCTGCGATGTAGCCGGTCACGCCGCCATACACAGCCCCGATGGCGCGGGAGCCCCAGATAGTGGCCGCGGTACCCGCTCCATAAGCTCCAGCGAGAGCTTCTCCGGCCAAACCGACCGTAACAGAACCGCAGGCCATAATCACGGCGTTGGCACCCGCCTCTTTCAAATCGGCCCAGGCCACCTCATCCTGCGCTTCAGCCTGGTCTTTCAAGGCCGCGGCGTTGATCTGGTTGTTGAATATGTTGGCCAGTTTGCGGGCTTTTTCGATGTCGCCGGAAGCCAGGGCGCCGTCTTCATAGAACATCTTCTCGGCCCGTTCGCGGGCGGCATCGCGGTCTTCTTCTGGCAGCAGGTTGATCTGGCGGTCGATGATGGCGGCCGCCTTCTTGGTCTGGATATAGCGTTCAGCTTCCACTTTCGAGTCGTGGATCATCTTGGCATTGGCATATTGCTCGAATTCAGTGCGCGTGTGGACGAACTGTCCGGTCTGCAGCTGGCGGATATTGTCCCGCTCGCTCTGGATGTCGGAACGCTGGTACATTATGCGCCTGTCGAAGTCCTCTATTTCCTGCTGGATCCATTTGCGCTCCTGATCCGTCTTGGCGGAATAGAGCCGGCTCATGGCGGCCCGGCGGCTCTCTTCATCCCGGCGGATATTGTTCTCTATAAGCTTGATGTTCTCCTCCCTCCAGGCGATGGATTCTTGCTTGGACTGTTGCTCGTGGGCAAGGGAATCTCTCACTTGCTGCTTGCGTGCGGATTGCTCGTCAAATACAGCCTGGGCAGCCCTCGGGTCGCCGCTGGCGGCATCCGCATCGTCGGTTTTGCTCTTCCGTCCGCCTCCCAGACGTATTTTCGGCAGATTCTTGGCGTTGGCGGCCTCAATGACGGCTTGCTGCTTGAATGCTTCCTCCAGGTCGTCAATAAGCTTGTGAGGAACGACTCCGTCATCCTTCCATTCGTACTTGTTGAATCTGTCATCCATGGCCCACAACAGAGCGGTCTTGAAGAAGACACCTGCACGAAGAACACGGTTTCCATAGTGGGCGGCCAGTTCGTGGTATTCCTGTTTCCGCTGGGCATAACCGGGATCCTTCTTGTCCTCGTCCGTCGGGTAGGAGATCTCGAATTGCCGCATCAGGTTCATCGTCATCATGGTGATGGCCATGACCGGAGGTTTGGGGTAGTAGGTCTGGAAAGTGCCGTCTGACTTGAAATCAGGCCTCAAGTTGCCCTTGTCGCTGAAATACATCTGCTCGATCTTGACATTGCCAACGCCCTGCGGATCGTTTTCCTTGTCTTCGACCGGTAGGCCGTCTTCTTTCAGTTCCAGGACGAAATAGCGGTCTTCATCATTTACTTTCACCTTCATCAGGTAGCGCATCATCGGCTCGGTCAGCGGATCCAGTCCTTCCACTTGGTGTTCCTTGTCAACGCGCGTACCCATCCATGTCTCGCCCAGATAGATTTCCTTGGGTTTGAAAGCCCGGCGGTAGCGGTCGCGCGCCGCCTGGCGAGCCTCGAGAGGGTTGGGGGGATTCCCAAGAGCTTGGATGCGGTTGGCCAATTCGTCCATGGCCGCTTCCAGTTGTTTCAATGTGCCTGTGTAAAGTCTGGCCTGGAACATTGCGGAACTGAAAGCCTCCTTGTCATCCCAGTCCAAAGCCTCGGCGGCGTCGAAGGTGAGGAGTTCCACGTTCGACACGCTGTTAAGGTAACTCTCGCGGGCCACGATGAACTGGCTCAGGAGCGGCGTGAGCTTGTTCATGTAGTCAATAATCTCCTGTGTGGGATTGTTGAATAGCGGGGCCCACATCCGCATGAATTCCTCCGCGTCTTTCTCGCTCATTTCCCCGTAGATGATGCGGAGGCTCTCGAAGGCCACCGACACGGCCATGTTGTATTCGATAGCCGATATTTTCGAGATGTCCGGGAGCGGATCAGGGATGACAGCCTTGACACCATCAGGGAGTTTGACAGGTTCCGGGGAGACTTGTTCCCAGGGCGTCCCCGCTGTCTTTTGGTTCTCCTTGGCATATGGGTTGTCGGCATTGAACTGGATAGTTGTCTGCCTGGTGGAAGGTAATTCCACGTTCGTTTTTTTCTTGTTCTGTGCCTGTGTGGGTGCGGATCCAATCGACAGGACTGCCAGCAAGATGGAGAGGTGGGAGAGGATACGTTTCATGGCTATATGGTAATTAGTCTATCTGGACGTACCAATGATCCTCGCCGAAGGGGACGAGCTTGTCACCGACCTTGCGGAGCCCCATGATGTTCCGGCTCTCGGGAGCCGGGTGGTTGAACCAGATGATAGGATTGTCCTGCGGGTCGAGGGCGATGGAGATCACCTCCGGGGTGCCATATTCCTCGAGGTCAACGTTCCAGATGCTGTAGGGCTCATTGGGGTCGAATTCCGCCTTGATGGAATATGTCGCCGTGATCTCGCCGTAATCTATCCATGCGAAAGCCACCATCGCCTCTTTGCCTTTATGCTCAAACTCTACCATGCCGAAGGCCCTGTTTGATTCCCTTAGCTGGGCTACTCTTCTGGAATACATTACCTTCCGGCCGAATTTCTTCTCCAGTTCCTGCTCATAGACCAAGTCCAGCGGAACCTCCGGCTCGGGGTATTTCCAGCGGCTGAAGGACGGGAACTCATGGAAGGCGGCGAACCGGCTGTCGGCTGCGAGGGCTATGATGTCGTAATTGTCGTAACCGCGAAACATCTGTTTTCGCAACACGTCGTAGGTGCGGAGCTCATAGTGGATGCCCCGTGACTCGCTGGGATCGGCCATGTAGCAGCCCCACTTGGCGTTCTCGTCCGTGGAATTGTCCTTGACAAAGAAGAGTCTGCCGACATTCTGCTTGAATATCAGCCAGTTGTTCATCGAGTAGTCATATTCGGTCTCCTGATCGTTGGGAGTGACGAATTCGAAGAGATCTTTGTCGGGATAGACATAGCTTGGCTTTTCGAGGCTCTCCCAGTCGTAGGGGATTCCGCTGCCCCAGTATGCTCCCGGTGTGATATACTGGTCCTTATAGGGGAGGCGGACTTCAGTGACGTCATAGTTGCCGGTGAACGCGCTGTCGCCGATCCCGACCACAGGATAATCCTCTCCGTTAATTGTCACGCTCTCAGGTACTTCTATTATTCCTGAATATCGTCCGCCTCTTGCCAGGACAACGGCTGTCGCCTCGTCCACGAAGTTGAACATGTAGCCTTTGCTGTCGGCGTAGGTCGCGCCCTCGTGACGGTATTGGGCAGCTAGCCCCATCCCCATCCCGAAGGGGGATCCTCCGGCATTGTAGGAGTCGAACAGCTCAAGCATCTCATCTTCCGGATAGAACTTCCCGGTGAGGGTGTAGTCCCAATGGTCGGACTTGATGTTGTAGCTGAAGGAGTTGTCTTTCATCGGGATCCACTTGCCTCCCTCAGGTGTGAGTTCGGCCGTGTGGCCGTCCTCGTCGATCGCGAAAGCGTGGAACCAGATCTCACCCTTGTCGTTGAAAGCGACGCTGATCGAACCGGTCGCTCCTATGTCCTCATAGCTGTAGATGCCACTTTTTAAAGGGGTAGCGGCGGACGCCGCCGGTGAAATGAACGCGGCAGTGAGGATCACTAATGCCTGTGCCGCTAAAGATGATAGTATTCGTAGGTGTTTCATGGCTTAAAGATAAGAAAAAATACTATATTTGAAGTATGAGAAACCGTTTTATAGTTCTTGCGGCCGCCATGTTTGCGGCGATAGTCGGCGCTTTTGGCCAAAGTGGGCCTGGGGATATTATCCCGACGCCGGTAAAATACACTGTCTCAGACGCTTTGACAAGACTTCCTGAGGCCGGGGACATCGACATTGTGATAGGGAAGAAGTCATTCTTTTCCAGAATCAAGCGTTTCAACCTCGAGCCTTGGCAGGTCAAGTCAGCCTATTATCTTGAGTTGACTCCGGAGGGCATGCGTGTTGAGGCCGCGGATCAGGAAGGAGTTTTCTATGCCTTCCAGTCGGCCTATATGATGAACTTTATCTCTCCTCAGATTCATTGCTGCCAGATCCTTGATTATCCGAGGTTCCGTCATAGGGGGATGATGCTCGACGTGAGCCGCAATTTCCAGCCGGTGGAGTTTGTCAAGAGGCAGCTCGACATGATGGCCCTTCTGAAAATGAATAAGTTCCACTTCCATCTGGTGGACCATCCGGGATGGCGAATCCAGATAGACAAGTACCCTCTTCTGACTTCATTCTCCGCTTGGAGGACGAAGGACGACTGGCAGGACTGGATCAATGACGGACAGCGTTTCCTTTCCCAGGACGATCCCGGAGCCCAGGGAGGTTTTTATTCAAAGAAAGACATAGCTGAGATCCTCGCCTATGCCTCTGAACGCCATATCGAGGTGATTCCGGAGATCGAGATGCCCGGTCATAACTTCGAGAGCATCGCCGCTTATCCTTTCCTTTCTTGTTTGGACCCAGAAGGGAAAGAGCATCTGAAGAATGTGCAAGAGCTCTGTCCTGGCAACGAGCAGGTCTATGATTTCCTGGAGAATGTCCTTTCGGAAGTCTTTGAGATGTTCCCGTCGAAATACATCCATATCGGCGGAGATGAGGCTGGGAAGGGGAACTGGGAAAAATGTCCTGTCTGCCAGGCCAAGATGAAGGCTGAGGGGCTTGAGAACGTCGAGCAGTTGCAAAGCTACCTTGTCAAGAGGATGGAGAAGTTTGTCAATGACCATGGCAAAACCATCATCGGATGGGATGAGATCCTCGAGGGTGGACTTGCTCCGAATGCCACAGTGATGTCATGGAGAGGCACAGAAGGAGGGCATAAGGCTATCGCCGAGGGCCATGATGTCATATTCTCTCCGACGCAGTGCTATTACCTTGATTACCAGCAGGCCTCCGACCAGTATCGGGCTGTGGGGCCTCTCCAGCCACTTAGGCAGACATATTCATTCGAGCCGATTGACGAGAACATCGCCCCGGAGAACGTCCACCATGTGTTGGGTGTCCAGGGGAATCTCTGGACAGAGTTTGTCAACCAGTGGTGGCACGCCGAGATGATGCTCTATCCAAGGCTTTTCGCTGTCGCTGAGACAGGCTGGAGCCCCAGGATGGAAAAAGACTACAGCCGGTTCCGCACCAGGGCTGTAGCCTTGAATAAAGTACTTGATTATCTGGGTTACAATCACTTCCCTCTTGGGGCCGAGGAGAAGGACGGGAATTAAATCAGAAATTGAACGTGTAACCGACACCGATCCATCCTCTGAACGTCCGGTCGTAGGTCAGGGACTTGAGTTTCGTCCCTTCAGCGTTTGTGTCGATGTTCTTGTCGCGGCAGTAATCTCCCATCAAGTAGAAGTCAAGAACGTTCCTTGTGTCAACCTTCCATTCCAACCCCAAAGCTCCTCTGACACGGTTGAAATAGGTGTCCTGGTAGCCGAGGAAGGAGTAATCTGAATATTTCTGGGTCCCGGCGTTCCAGGTCGCTGAGCAGGAAGGATCGTTGAACACATTCCTTAGCTCCACGTACCCGTAAGGTTCCAGGAAAGGAGTCGCCTTGTAGGACACTTTGAACCGGCTTTTGAGTCCAAGCAGGTTAGGAGTCTTCTGGTACGGGTTATTCACATCCCTGTGGGTCAGCTGAAGGCGCTCTTTGAGGGCGAATCTCCAAGCTCCTGTCTTGTAACTGAACGTCACATCACCGTAAACCCTGTGGCGAGGTTTCCACACATCCGAGGAGTTCTTGTCCTGGATGAATATGTATCCGGCACCAAGCTTGAGCCACGGGGTGGCTTTCCATGTCAAGCCCGTACCTAACTGGTAGCGGCTGAAATCGCTGAAGTTCTCATCCATGCGGGCCTCTCCTTCGGCGATCCAGTGGAAACCTTGGGAAATCCTCTTGTCCGCACCGATGGAAACTCTTGCCCCCAACTCGCTTTCCATCTCATTATCAGTTCCTTGGGCTTTGGATATGCCCGAGGCTGCGGCCAGCAGTACGCAAATGGCTATAAGTTCCCTTCTCATTTCTCTTACTGTTCTACGAAGTCCTTCGCCTTGGTCAGGGTGTCGATCGTGGCGGTCTGGCCCTTCTCCAGCGTGTAATAAACTTTGATGAAAGCGGCGTCTCTGAGGAAGTCCACGTGGCCGATCTCGACGTTGTCGACTTTGATTCCTATCCGGCTTTCAAGGTCGGCGATCAGTTCGGAGCGTTTCTCCGGCACGATCAGCTCTATCCGGTCATAGAGGACAAGCTTGGTCGATGTGTGGTGGAGGAGTCTCGGACTTTCCAGGATCCATATCAGGCAGACAACCAAGGCATTAGCTATCAGCATGACGCCGATGGTTCCTGTCGAGAGCTCGTAATGGGCGTTTGTGGTGGTGGCTCCGACTAGCTTATAGACCGGAGCGAGTCCGTTCATCGCGGCGAGCGCTATGATCACGAAGAGGTAGGTCATTTCCCGGATCGGAACGGTCTCGGTGCGGTAACGGATGATCCCGAATATCGCGAAAAGTCCAAGAGTCAGTCCTACACCGACCTCGACATTACCCATCATGTAGAGGAGCATCAACATGGCGGAAGAGAACACCATGAAGGTGAAGTAGTAGTCCCTGCGTCTGCTCTTCCTGTAGTAGAAGAACTGGATCAGGATCCAACAAACCGCGAGGTTGAGGAAAAAGCGTATGGCTAGTTCCGTGATGCTCTGGCTTGTGGTCATCATCGCGTCAGTTATGGATTGCACGTCGAAGAGGTCTTCGTCGGCGAGGGAAAACTCTCCCAGGTCCTGCATTGAAATCATATCACTTGTATTTTTTTGTTTATTGTCTTCTCAATCATGCGGATTTTCTCCTTGAAACGTCCGCTTCTGGCTGTGCTGTCAGTAAGAGTTACCGCGACACAGTATTTACTGACTTTGGCGGGTTTGACACGGTTGTCTAGCAAGATGCCTTTCATCTGGCTGGCGGCCCGGCCGTCCTGCTTGATCTCGATGATCACGGTGTCAAGGAGCGAGGCCTTCTTTCCGGAACGGAAGTTATTGAATTCCAAATGTCTGTCAATTGTGATCCGTTCAGTTTTGGAAGGGTTGACCAGGGTGATCCTGTCAAACGCTGTGGAAAGGACGGGTGAAAGCTGGTCGACGGTGAATTCCGAATGTCCGGCAAGATAGGCAACCGCTTCCTGATCCTTCGAGAAATCCTCCATTTCGGAGAAAGGGATCTCCATCCTCTTTTTCTTGGTGCGTCCCTTGTTGTTTTTCCGCTTGATCTCCAGGAAGGTTTTCCCTGAATTGACATAGACCCTTGTCCTGACTTTCTGCCTTCGGAGGTGCTTGTTGCGGTGGTCGGTGAAAGTTTTCAGACCGGGAGTGTCAAAGTAGATCGAGTTGTAGGGACTGATCTGGGTTCCTTCTGTCTCCAACGCCCTGTACCCCGCCCGGACCGCATCCTCAAGTACCTGGGCGAGGGTGGCCTCGTTGGTCAGGTACTTTGAGTCGATGCGGTTCATCAATTTGATGGAGTCCATCTCCTCGAGGGTGATTGACGGGAAAATATGAAGGGTCTCAGGCATCTTGAGCTATGTATTCATACGTTTTTGTGGAGATAAGTTTCCCTTTCGGATCGTAAGTATATTGGATTTTCCGTTTGCCGAACTCATTGAATTCGAACTTTTTATAGTTCACCAGGTGATTCCTCTCATCGTAGAGCAGCTCCCGGGCCATAAGCCCGTTCTCGCCCCATTCGAAACGCTTGCGCCATTTTTGCTTGCCATTGTAGTAGTACTCGGCCTCCTCGATTTTCTTTCCTTCGGGGGAATAAATTGTCATGTGATCCAAAGTCTTGGTACCCTTTGAGTTCGCGTTCCATTCCTTGACAACAAGGTTCTTCTTGTTCAACTGAGGTGACGCTGTGGAACCTCCTTTGGTCTGGGCTGCCGCTCCCATGCAGGTGAGCAGGACTGCCGTTAATATGAGGATTAACTTTTTCATAACTTTCAAATATAAATAATTCTTTCAATATTATCGTCCCCATCCTCTTCCGGGACCTCCGCCCATTCCGCCCATTCCTCCGGAATAAGTGCCGAGGTTGGTGACGGTGCCTCCTGAGATTCCGGATTTGGCCCAGATCCCGTTACAGAGGGTCTCTCCGCTGACGCTCACGCCTTTGTAGAAGGATCTGAATGTGGGTCCGGTGACGGCCACTGAGGACACTCCGGAAGGAGCCTTGAAGGCGACCACATAGTCCTTGCTGTCGTAAAGAGCATTCCATGAGCCTGCTGTGCAGCTGGCAGTGTTGATGGTCTGGGATGAGGAATATCCATTCTCAAGCCCTCCGTAAGCCACGACAGTGGCTCCGCTGTTGATGTAAAGCTTGTAGCCTCCCTCTGTGTTGGCGTCGAGGGCAACCTCGGGCTGGCCCTTGGTCGTGACGGCGAAGACGTAACCTCCGTTGAGTTTCATGTTGCCGTTGGAGTCCATGGCGTCGTTCTGGGATGAGTAAGCGTAGATGTATCCGTCGTTGACGTTCAGCTCTCCCTGGCAGTTGATCGCATCGTCTGCGGATGAGGTGACATAAGTCTCTCCTCCTGAGAAGGTAAGGTTGCCCTTAGCTTCGAGTCCCTCGCTCTTGGAGACCTTGACGATGATCACTCCGCCACTGATCTTGAGATTCCCGGCGTAGACATATTTGTTTCCGGATTTTTCCTTATAGCCGATTTTTATGCCTTTGGATGAGACATCGTTGGACTCGCTGCCGGTCGTGGTGATGTCTAGTGTTCCTCCAGAGATGTAGCTGTCGGACAAGGTGTGCTTCTCGCTGTCGTAGTCATAGCTTCCAGCGCTGACTCCTTTACCGCCGGCTCCGGTGTTCTTGATTGTGACAGAGCCTCCGGTCATCGCGAAGTAGTTGTCGGCTTTTATTCCGGCAGATCCTTTGTACTCCGAGTCGTCACTGTCGTAAGCCACTCCACCACTGACGTTTATGTCAGTCTTTCCTCCTTCGACGAGGACGTAGTCATCCGATCCGATGCCTTTTTTCATTGCGGCCGAAGTTGCGACGGAGAGCTCTCCACTGGTGATCTGGACATATTCCTTTCCACGGATTCCGTGGCCGGCCGAACTCCCGGATGTCACTTTGATCGTGGGGTTCCCCATGACTCGGACATAGTCGTCAGAAACGATGGCGGATTTGCTTTGTTTATTGTTAGCTGTCACGGTCAGGGAGCCGCTTCCGCTGAAGACCAGCTGGCCTTCGCTGAATAACACGCCCTTCATGTCCTCATCGTCAGAGGTGCTGTAAGCGGCGGATGATCCGTCGGACAGGTTGTTCGCCCCTTCCACCATGACAAATGTGCGTTTGCCGCTCTGGTTGTTGATCGCGGCCCCGTCAGGGTTGGCGAGAGTCAGACCGTCCAGCAGGATAGCCTGCTTTTTGGAACTGTACAGCTTGAAAGATCCCTTGGTGCTGGAGCCTGTGAGCTTGTAGATGATGTTCTCGGTACCGGTGTTGTTGACTGTCACGTTGGCGCCGCTGGTCGAGACGTATCCGTAGTGGTCTCCGGTGATGGAGGCTGTGCTGCCGGAATATGTGACCGTGATCATCCTGGTGAATGTGGTGTTGGAGATGTCGTCCTCGGAGGAAGGATCTCCACTCGAGGAGTAGGAGAAAGATCCGGCTCCTTCGTCAGCTTCGCTTGTCACCACGAGAGTGTAGGAGGCCGAGGCAGCCTTGTAGGTGTCGTCTCCGGCGAAAGTCGCTGAGATTGTGGTGGTCCCTGCTGCGACAAGAGTCAGCTCGCCGCTTGAGGAGATCGCTGCGGTTGATTCGTCCGAGGATGAATAACTTACTGTGACACCATACTTGTTTGTAAGAGTCGGGAATGAATTCTCGGCCCCCAATGTGGCTTCGTAAGTCTTAGCGCTCCAAGAGAGAAGCGGATCAGCTTGAGTTGTTGTCTCGATCTCGCCGGTTTCTTCGTCTATGTTTAGGAGGATCTCATCGCCCTCGCAGCTCATTGGAAATAATAAGACGGACAGTGCGAAGACTGTCCGGATGATTGTTGATGCTTTCATACCGACAAATGTTTTATGCCGGAATATTTGTGAAAATCAGGCCAGACATCGGGTGATGCCTGGCCTGATCTACCAAACGGGTGTTTCCCTCGACGAAATCCTTTTACAGATCGATCATCTGGGCTTCGTACTCGTCCTTGCGGCCGACCAGGATGTCCTGGAACTCCTTCTGGCCTGTTCCGGCCGGAATGAGATGTCCGCAGATGACGTTCTCCTTAAGACCCTCAAGATAGTCTACGCGGCCCCTGATGGCGGCCTCGCTGAGGACCTTGGTCGTTTCCTGGAAGGAAGCGGCGGAGATGAAGCTGTTGGTGCGGAGAGCAGCCCTTGTGATGCCCTGGAGCACAAGCTTCGCCGTGGCGGGCTTGGCGTCGCGGACAGACATCATCTTCAGACCCTGGCGCTCGAGGGAGGCGTTCTCGTTCCTCATGTCGCGAGCGTCGACGATGTCACCCTGCATGTACTTCTGGCTGTCGCCAGGATCGAGCACGAATGACTTGCCGAAGATGTTGTCGTTTGTGTCCATGAAATCCCACTTGTCCACAAGCTCCTCCTGGAGGAACTCGGTGTCGCCGGGATCGGTGATCTGGACCTTGCGCATCATCTGGCGCACGATGATCTCGAAGTGCTTGTCGTTGATCTTCACACCCTGCAGACGGTAAACCGCCTGGACTTCGTTGACGATGTAATCCTGAGCCTTGACAGGTCCGAGGATGTTGAGGATGTCGGTAGGAGAGATGCCTCCGTCGGACAGTTTGGTTCCTGCCTTGACGTAGTCGTTCTCCTGGACAAGGATCTGCTTGGTCGTGGGCACCAGATAGTGCTTCTCGACACCAGCCTTGTTCTTGACAATGATGTCTCGGTTGCCCCTCTTGACTTTGCCCATGAGCACCTCTCCGTTGATCTCGGAAAGGATGGCGGGAGAGGAAGGAGTCCTGGCCTCGAAGAGCTCAGTGACCCTAGGCAGACCACCGGTGATATCACTGGACTTACCGATAGCGCGGGGGATCTTGATGATTACGTCACCGACGTTCACACTGTCTCCATTGTTGGGGATGATGTGGGCACCGACCGGCAGGTTGTACTGCCTGACCTGGTTGCCTTCAGCGTCGAGGATGATGATTGAAGGGTTGCGGGTCTTGTCCTTGGCCTCGATGATGACCTTGTCTTTGTTGACCGCGAACTCATCGGAGATCTCCTCACGGTAGGTCACACCCTCGATGAGGTTGTCGAACTGGACCTTACCAGCGGTCTCGACGATGGTCGTGGCGTTGTAAGGATCCCACTCGCAGAGAAGGTCGCCCTTGTGGATCTTGTCACCGTCCTTGAAGTACAGCCTTGAGCCGTAGGGCACGTCATAATGGGAATAGGTGATACCTGTGTTCTCATCAATGATGCTGACCTCAGTCATTCGGCTGACGACAATATCCTGGACAGAGCCGTCCTCATCAATCTTCTGGATAGTCCTGAGTTCCTCGAACACGAGTTTACCATCATATTTGGACTCGATAGAGGAGTCAGCGGCAGTGCTGGAAGCGGTACCTCCGACGTGGAAGGTACGCAGGGTCAGCTGTGTACCAGGCTCTCCGATGGACTGGGCGGCGATGACTCCGACGACCTCACCTTTCTCGACCATCCTGCTCGTCGCGAGGTTACGTCCGTAGCACTTGGCGCAGACACCCTTGCGGGACTCGCAAGTGAGGACGGAACGGATTTCGACCTGCTCGATAGGGAGAGAGTCGATAAGGTTGGCGGTGTCCTCGCGGATCTCCTCGCCGGCCTTGATGATCAGTTCGCCTGTCAGAGGGTTGAATATGTCGTGGACAGAAGTACGGCCGAGGATTCTCTCTCCGAGAGACTCAACAATCTCGTCCTTGTTCTTGATCGCCGTGGCGATAAGGCCCCTGAGGGTTCCGCAATCCTCTTCCGTGATGATAACGTCGTGGGAGACGTCGACAAGACGGCGGGTGAGGTAACCAGCGTCAGCGGTCTTAAGAGCGGTGTCAGCCAGACCCTTACGGGCACCGTGGGTGGAGATGAAATATTCCAGAACCGTCATTCCTTCCTTAAGGTTGGAGATGATAGGGTTCTCGATGATCTCAGCTCCGGCGGCTCCGGATTTCTGCGGCTTAGCCATAAGGCCTCGCATTCCGCAGAGCTGCTTGATCTGCTGTGTTGAACCACGAGCACCAGAATCCAGCATCATGTAGACAGGGTTGAAACCCTGCTGGTCGGCGGAAATCTGCTTCTCGACGATTCCGGTCAGCCTGTTGTCGATGGATGTCCAGAGGTCGATGACCTTGTTGTAACGCTCATTGTTGGTGATGAAACCCATGGCGTAGTTGTTCTTGACGTCCTCGACTTGCTTGTAACCTTCCTCGATAAGCTTGGACTTCTCGGCAGGGATGATTACATCTCCGAGGTTGAAGGAGATACCGGCGCGGAAAGCCTGGTCGTAACCAAGGTTCTTGATGTCGTCAAGGAACTGGGCCGTGCGGGTCACACCGGTGTTCTTGATGACATCGGTGATGATCTTGCGCAGAGGCTTCTTTCCAAGGACCTCATTGACGTAGGGCACCTCGTCAGGGACATACTGGTTGACGATGATCCTTCCGGCAGTCGTCTGGACAATATGCTCACCCTTGGAGGGATCCTTCTTGTCGACAGGAAGCTTCACACCGATCTTCGCGTGCATGTCGATAGCCTTCTCGTTGTAGGCCACGATAACTTCCTCAGGACCATAGAAAGTCATACCCTCGCCCTTTGCTCCGGGACGGATCTTGGTGATGTAATACAGACCGAGAACCATGTCCTGTGAAGGAACGGTGATAGGAGTTCCGTTGGCCGGGTTGAGGATGTTCTGGCTTCCGAGCATCAGCAGCATGGCCTCCATGATGGCAGCGTTGCCAAGAGGGAGGTGGACAGCCATCTGGTCACCATCGAAGTCAGCGTTGAAAGCCGTACAAGCGAGAGGGTGGAGCTGGATGGCCTTTCCTTCGATCATCCTGGGCTGGAAAGCCTGGATACCAAGCCTGTGAAGGGTAGGGGCACGGTTCAGGAGAACAGGATGGCCCTTCATGACGTTCTCAAGGATGTCCCAGATGACGGGATCCTTGCGGTCGACGATCTTCTTCGCGGACTTGACGGTCTTGACGATACCGCGCTCGATGAGCTTACGGATGATGAACGGTTTGTAAAGCTCAGCGGCCATGAACTTCGGCAGACCGCACTCGTGCATGTTGAGCTCAGGTCCGACGACGATAACCGAACGGGCTGAGTAGTCAACACGTTTTCCGAGGAGGTTCTGACGGAAACGGCCTTGCTTGCCTTTGAGGGAGTCTGACAGGGATTTGAGTGCCCTGTTGGTCTCGCTCTTGACAGCGCTTGATTTCTTGGAGTTGTCGAAAAGGGAGTCGACAGCTTCCTGGAGCATACGCTTCTCGTTGCGGAGAATAACCTCAGGAGCCTTGATCTCAATGAGTTTCTTAAGACGGTTGTTCCTGATGATGACCCTGCGGTAGAGATCGTTGAGGTCGGTGGTGGCAAAGCGGCCTCCATCGAGCGGTACCAAAGGACGAAGATCCGGCGGAATGACGGGGATGACCTTCATGATCATCCATTCCGGACGGTTGATGTCCTTTGACTCGAGGAACCACTTCACGACGCTGAGCCTCTTGAGGATCTCGGTCTTGCGCTGCTGGGAAGTCTCGGTGAACATGCTCTGGCGAAGCTCCTTGGACAGCTCGACGACATCTATTCCCTTAAGAAGGTCATAGACGCCCTCGGCACCCATCTTGGCGACGAACTTGTCCGGATCGTCGTCAGGGAGGTTGGCGTTCTCAGGCAGCCTGGCGAGCACGTCGAGGTACTCGTCCTCTGAGAGAAGCTCCATCTTCTCCAAACCACTGGCTCCAGGGTTGACAACCACGTACTTCTCGTAGTAGATGACAGACTCGAGTTTCTTGGACGGGAGTCCGAGAAGGGCGGAAATCTTGTTGGGAGCTGACTTGAAATACCAGATATGAGCCACGGGAACAGTCAGGGCGATATGTCCCATCCTTTCCCTGCGCACCTTCTTCTCAGTCACCTCGACGCCGCACCTGTCGCAGACGATTCCGCGGTAGCGGATCCTCTTGTACTTCCCGCAGTAGCACTCGTAGTCTTTGGTCGGACCGAAAATCTTCTCGCAGAACAGACCGTCCCTCTCGGGCTTGTAAGTCCTGTAGTTGACAGTTTCCGGCTTCAAGACCTCTCCGCATGACCTGGCGCTGATGTCCTCAGGGGAGGCCAGGGAAATGCTGATCCTGGAGAAATTGCTCTTTACCTTGTTTTCCTTATTGTTGAAAGTAGGCATATTCTTGGGATAAGTTGTCTAATGAATTAGTCCAGAGTGACTTTGAGACCGAGTCCGCGGAGCTCGTGGAGCAGAACGTTGAGAGATTCGGGGATGCCGGCGTTAGGCATCGGATCTCCCTTGACTATAGCCTCGTAGGTCTTTGAACGTCCGGTCACATCGTCGGACTTGACAGTCAGGATCTCCTGGAGAGCGTTAGCGGCTCCGAAGGCCTCAAGGGCCCAGACCTCCATCTCTCCAAACCTCTGTCCTCCGAATTGCGCCTTACCTCCGAGCGGCTGCTGGGTGATAAGGGAATAAGGACCGATTGAGCGAGCGTGCATCTTGTCATCGACCATGTGGCCAAGCTTGATCATGTAGATCACACCGACCGTAGCGGGCTGATCGAACCAGTCACCGGTTCCACCATCCCTCAGGTGGGTCTTGCCATATCTGGGGACACCAGCCTTATCGGTGTAGTCGCAGATGTCGTCAATGCTGGCTCCGTCGAAGATAGGGGTGCTGAACTTCAGCCCAAGCCTTGAGCCGGCCCAACCGAGCACTGTCTCGTAAATCTGGCCGAGGTTCATACGTGAAGGCACGCCCAGAGGGTTCAAGACGATGTCCACAGGGGTTCCGTCCTCAAGGAACGGCATGTCCTCCTGGCGGACGATCTTCGCGACGATACCCTTGTTTCCATGGCGTCCAGCCATCTTGTCTCCGACAGTGATCTTTCTCTTCTTGGCGATATAGACCTTCGCGAGTTGCATGACTCCGTTAGGAAGCTCATCTCCAACCTTGACCTTGTCCATCTTCCTCTTGCACTCCGCCTCGGAAACCTTGTACGTGATGCAATAGTTGTTGATGAGAGACTGGATCAAAGCATTGGTGTTCTTGTCAGAAGTCCACTTGCTGGAGTTGACATTCTGGAAGTCGATGCTCTTGAGCTTCTCCTCAGTGATGTCTTTACCCTTAGGGATGATCTCCACACCGTAAAGGTCGTTGATTCCGGCGCTCTTCTTGCCCTTGACAAGGACCTCAAGCCTCTTGATGAAATCCGCGTAAAGCTTGTTCGCTTTTTTGTCGAAGTCCTCCTGGAGAACCTCCAGACGGGCTTTCTGGTCTGTCCTGGCGTTCCTGCGGTTGCCTTCCTTGGACGCTTTGGCGTAAAGGGCGGTCTTGATGACAGTTCCGCTCAGGGAAGGATTAGCCTTGAGGGAGGCATCCTTGACATCTCCGGCCTTGTCGCCGAAAATGGCCTTGAGGAGTTTCTCCTCAGGGGAAGGATCGCTCTCACCCTTAGGGGTGATCTTTCCGATCATGATGTCACCAGGCTCGACATGGGCTCCGACTCGGATGATACCCTGCTTGTCAAGATCCTTGGTGGCGTCCTCGCTGACGTTGGGGATATCAGCGGTCAATTCCTCCATTCCGCGCTTGGTGTCACGGACCTCAGTGAGGTACTCGTCGACATGGACGGATGTGAGGATGTCCCACTTGACCATCTCCTCGGACAGGACGATAGCGTCCTCATAGTTGTAACCCTTCCAAGGCATGAAGGCGACCTTGAGGTTGCGTCCAAGAGCGAGCTCGCCGTTCTGGGTGGCGTAACCTTCGGTCAGCACCTGGCCGGCCTCGACCTTGTCGCCCTTGCGGACGATAGGCTTGAGGGTGACGACCGTGCTTTGGTTGGTCCTTCTATATATAGGAAGATTATAAACGGTCTCCTCAGGGCTGAACGAGACGAATTTCTCGTCGTCTGTCCTGGAATACTTGATCCTGATCTCCTTAGCGTCGACATAGGTGACAACACCCTTGCGCTCGGCGATGAACTGGGTCCTTGAGTCGAGGCAGACCCTCTCTTCCAGTCCGGTACCCACGATAGGGGATTCGGGAGAAAGAAGCGGGACGGCCTGACGCATCATGTTCGCTCCCATCAGGGCGCGGTGGGCGTCGTCATGCTCAAGGAAAGGAATAAGGGATGCGGCAACAGAAGCCATCTGGTTCGGAGCCACGTCCATGTAGTCCACTTGCTCTTTCGAGACCACGGGGAAGTCAGCCTCGAGGCGGCACTGGATCCTGTCGTCAGTGATCTCACCGTCGTCGTTCATGTTGACTTTGGCGAGGGAAACGTACTTATCCTCCTCTTCCTCAGCTGACATGTAATGCCATCCCTTGGCGGTCAGGTCGACCTTTCCGTCGTGAACCTCGCGGTAAGGGGTCTCGATGAATCCAAGCTGGTTGATCCTAGCATAGACGCAAAGAGATGAGATAAGTCCGATGTTCGGTCCTTCAGGAGACTCGATAGGGCAGAGACGGCCGTAATGGGTGTAGTGGACGTCTCGAACCTCGAATCCGGCCCTGTCCCTGGAAAGACCTCCGGGGCCGAGAGCGGAAAGACGACGCTTGTGGGTTATCTCGGCCAGAGGGTTGGTCTGGTCCATGAACTGGGACAGCTGGCTCGTTCCGAAGAAAGAGTTGATGACGGAAGACAGGGTCTTCGCATTGATCAAGTCTATGGGGTTGAACTGCTCGCTGTCACGGACGTTCATCCTCTCGCGGATGGTCCTGGCCATCCTGGAGAGACCCACGCTGAACTGATTGGCTAGCTGCTCACCGACGGTACGGACACGCCTGTTGCTGAGGTGGTCGATGTCGTCGACGGTAGCCTTTGAGTTGATCAGCTGGATGAGATACTTGATGATCTCGATTATGTCGTTGTTGGTCAGCACCCTGACCTCAGGGTCAGTGGTGAGTCCCAGCTTCTTGTTGAGGCGGAACCTTCCGACTATTCCGAGGTCATACCTCTTCTCAGAGAAGAAGAGCTTGTCGATGACGTCCCTGGCGGTCGCCTCATCCGGCGGTTCAGAATTACGAAGCTGTTTGTAGATGTAGTTGACAGCCTCAATCTCGGTGTTGGTCGGGTCCTTCTGGAGGGTGTTGTAGATGATGGCATATTCGTTAGAGTTCGCCTCATCTTTCTGAAGGAAAATGGTCTTGACATCGGTGTCGCCGATCCTTTCGATGGTGTCATCGTCAAGGATTTCTCCTCTCTCGACGATGGCGACGGTCCTTTCGATAGGGATGACCTCTCCGGTGTCCTCATCCTCGAAATCTTCCATCCAGGTCTTGAGGACCTTGGCGGCGAATTTGCGGCCCTTGTTCTCCTCGAGAACCTCGGGTGTCGCCTCGATCTCATCAGCGAGACCGAAGATGTCGATGATGTCTTTGTCTGAGTTATAACCGATCGCGCGGAGAAGGGTTGTCACAGGCAACTTCTTCTTGCGGTCGATGTAGGCGTACATGACATTGTTGATGTCAGTTGCGAACTCAATCCAAGAGCCCTTGAAGGGGATTATCCTGGCTGAGTACAGCTTAGTACCGTTGGCGTGCATGCTCTGGTCGAAGAACACACCGGGCGAACGGTGGAGCTGCGAGACTATTATCCTTTCTGATCCATTGATGACGAATGTACCGGCCGGGGTCATGTAAGGGATGTTGCCCAGGTACACGTCCTGGACTCTCGTGTCGAAGTCCTCATGCTCGGGATCAGTGCATGAAAGGCGGAGTTTTGCCTTCAGAGGAACATTGTAGGTGAGTCCTCTCTCAAGACACTCTTCAATCGAGTACTGGGGAGGATCAATGAAATAGTCGATGAACTCGAGCTTGTAATTGTTCCTCGTGTCCTCGATAGGGAATATCTCCTGAAACACCTGGAAGAGACCTTCGTCCTTCCTGTTCTCCGGCGTCGTCTCCAACTGGAAGAAATCCCTGAAGGATTTCAGCTGAACTTCCAGAAGGTCAGGATATTCCAGAATCTTGGATGTAGCGAACATTATTCGCTTGTTGTTAGTCTTTTTTGACATGTTCTGCCTTTAGGAAATGG
>ONUG01000164.1 GCA_900320965.1 uncultured Bacteroidales bacterium
GGCCGCGAAGCGGCGGTTCCGATGGAATACCTTGAATTTAAAGATATTTGACGAGAGGGACGTCGAAGGTGTCCAGATCAGAAGCGGCGTAAGTCTCCGGGAACACCGTACGACATTCAGCCTCGTACAGCCCCGCATCTTTCTCCCGGGAAGAATAATGGCCGATCACAAGCTTCTTGGCCCCCGCTTCAAGAGCAACCCGGGCAGCTTGGAGGGTCGTGGAGTGATGGCGCTCTGAAGCCATGTCGGACAATGAATCAAGATAAGTCGCCTCATGGTAGAGGATGTCAACTCCCTTGACCCACTCAGCTTCCTCCGGGAAAGGAGCGGTGTCTGAGCAATAGGCATAAGAACGGGGAGTAAATGGCTTGTAGCCAAGCTCATCCAAAGGCAAGGTGACAAAAGATCCGTCCGATTTCTCCCGGATCACATCCTCTCCCCTTTTTACCGCCGCAATCTCTGAAAGACTGAGCCCATATTCATCAATCTTCCATTTCTTGACATTGTACTGGGGCTCTTTCTCCCGGAATAAGAACCCGAATGTCTCTATCCCGTGATTAAGAGGGAACGCGCTGATCTCAAGAGTCTTAGTTTTGTAGACAACCTCTGGCTCACGCATATTCAAAGGGACATGCCGAACCTCGAAAGCTATCCCCTCGCCATAGTAAGACAGGAAGAACTTGAGCAACGGGCCGAAATTGGATGGAGCGTAGATCGTAAGAGGCTTGACCCTGGACAACATTCCCATTGTTGAAAGAAGCCCTGGAAGCCCGAAGACATGATCTCCATGAATATGCGAGATGAAGACAGACTCAATCCTCATCGGAGAGACATGGCACTCCTGAAGGCGCGTCTGGACACCTTCACCGCAGTCAACCAAGAAAAAGCGCCCATGCACTGAAAGTACCTGGGCGCTTTGGTTTCTTCCGGCGGTTGGCTTGGCCGAAGCCGTGCCCAGAACCGTCAAAGTGAAGTTCATGCCTTACTCACCTTTCTCGAGCTTATCCTTGAGGGCAGCGAGCTCGCTGATGTCACCGAGGGTGGTCTTCTCGAGGTTAGAGTTGATCTTCTTGACAGCCTTCTTGGTGTTGTCGGCCTCAGCGGCGACCTTCTCGACCTTGGCATCGTTGTAGGTCCTCACGTGTGAGAGGAGGATCCTGCGGGTGCTCCTGCGAAGCTCAACGACCTTGAAAGGAAGGGTCTCGCCAACGATAGGCTGCTTGCCATCTTCCTTGATGAGGTCACGGCTGAAAGCGAAGCCCTCGTCCTCACCGTCAAGTTTGATGTTGGCACCCTTGTCGGTCAGGGAAGCGATGGTTCCCTCAACAGTTGAGCCGACAGAGTACTTCTGCTCGATAGCATCCCAAGGGTTGGGAGTGAGCTGCTTGTGACCAAGGCTGAGCTTGTGGTTGGCCTCGTCGAAGTCAAGGATAACGACATCGATCTCGTCTCCGGGAGCGACCATCTCTGAAGGATGCTTGATCTTGTTCCAGCTCAGATCGCTGATGTGGATAAGACCCTCGACACCATCCTCAGGCTCGGCAAACACACCGAAGTTGGTGATGTTGCGGACAACAGCCTTGTGGACTGATCCAACAGGATACTTGTCGCGGATGCTCTCCCAAGGGTTGGGAGTAAGCTGCTTCAGACCGAGAGACATCTTCCTGTTCTCACGGTCGATAGAGAGAACCTGTGCCTCGACCTCGTCTCCGACTTTGAGGAACTCCTGGGCGCTGTGGAGCCTAGGAGACCAGCTCATCTCGGAGACATGGATAAGACCCTCAACACCGGGCTCAATCTCGACAAAGGCGCCGTAGTCAGCGATAAGGACGACCTTACCCTTGACAGTGTCGCCGACCTTGATGTTCTGGTCGAGATTGTCCCAAGGATGGGGAGTAAGCTGCTTGTAACCAAGGGCGATCCTCTTCTGGTTGGGATCGAACTCCTTGACGACGACCTTGATCTTCTCATCGAGGGAGACGACCTCCTCAGGATTGTCGATCCTACCCCAGCTGAGATCAGTGATGTGGATGAGACCGTCAACACCGCCGAGGTCGACGAAGACACCGTAGTTGGTGATGTTCTTGACGGTTCCCTCAAGGATCTGGCCTTTCTCAAGCTTGCTGATGAGCTCAGCCCTGCGGGCCTCCTGCTCAGCCTCGAGAAGAGCTTTGTGGGACACAACGACATTGCGGAACTCCTGGTTGATCTTGACGATCTTGAAGTCCATGGTCTGATTGACATAAGCGTCGTAGTCACGGATAGGCTTGATGTCGATCTGGGAGCCGGGAAGGAAGGCCTCGATGCCGAACACGTCGACGATCATACCGCCCTTCGTGCGGGTCTTGATGAAGCCCTTGACGATCTCGTCATTGTCGAAAGCCTCATTGACGCGATCCCAAGACTTGAGGGCGCGGGCCTTCTTGTGGGAAAGGATCAGCTGGCCTTTGCGATCCTCAGCGGACTCAACATAGACCTCGACCTTGTCACCGACCTTGAGATCAGGGTTGTAACGGAACTCAGGAGCCTGGATGACACCCTCGCTCTTGTAACCTATATTAACGATAACTTCCCTCTTGGAGATAGCTGTGACAGTACCCTCGACCACCTCGTTCTCAACGATCTTGGAAAGGGTCTGGTCATAGGCCTCCTCGATTTCCTTCCTGTTGCTCTTTCCGTAGATATCAGAGCTGTCCTCGAAAGCATCCCAATCGAAATCCTCGGGAGCCACGGAGGCGTTGAGGGAAGGTTTCTTTGTTTCTTTAACTTCTGCCTTGGGAGCCTCAGGCTGGACCTGCTCAGGCTCGACGGCGGGATTCATTGTTTCTTCTGCCATAATGGTTGATAAAAGATAACTAGTTGTTTAACATTATTTTTTCGCTCCACGCGGCGGCCACCCTGGGCCACCTCGTCGAAAAGCGTGCAAAAATAGAGAAAAATATCTGATTTACAAAGGTTCAGGGAAGAAAATCAGAGCATTTTCTTTTTCCTGAATATGTACAAGACGACTCCGACAAGGATCAGCATGAAGGCCAGGAGTCCAAGCCAGGCGAAGCCCTTGTCCTGGAAAGGCAGGGGCACGTTCATCCCATAGAAACTGGCGACCAGGGTCGGAGGCATCAGAAGCACCGACACCAGTGTGAAGATCTTCATTATGTTGTTCTGGTCCAGGTTGATAAGGCCAAGCACAGTCTCCTGCAGGTACTCCAGCCTCTCGAAGCTGAAATTGGCGTGGTTGATCAGGGATGTGATGTCCTGGAGAATGACGGAGAAGCGCCCCTGCAGCTCAGGAGGGTACTTGTCGCTCTTGATCATGTTCTGGATGAGCCTCTGCTTGTCTATGATGTTCTCCCTGACAATCATCGTGTTCTCCTGGAGCTGGTTGATGTCCAGGAGGAAGTCCTCATTGATGTCCTCCTGCTGGTTGATCCTCTTGCTGTACTGGGCGATCTCCTTGCTCATCAGCTCGATCATGTCGGCGTCCAGATCGACTCGCTGGTCCATGATGCTGACAAAGACCGTGTACCCGTTGGGATACATCTGGGGACGGGCGACAATCCTTCTCTGGAGCTCTGTGAATGAGCGGATCGGGACGTCACGCAAAGTCGTGAGACAATCTCCCACGAAAGTGAACGACACCGCTTCCATCGTGTAGTCCTCGGGACCTGGCATAAGGAAGTTGGTGTTGGCGAAGATAGCGTTATCGGTCTCTGAATATCTTGACGAGCTCTCGATCTCCTCAGCCTGGGCACGGCTCTGGATCTCCTCTCCAAGGAAGTCATCAACAGTGTGTTTCTCCTCACCTGAAGGGGAGAGGAGATCAATCCAGAGGACGTCTTCCCGCCTGAGCTTTGAGAGCTCGGACTCGGACTGGGCGACCACCAGATTGCCGTTCCTTCTGTAGAAGATCGCTATCATAACTCACAAAAATATAAATATTTTCGCAAAAACAAGGAAAAAAATCGGAACTAGATGAGTTTGAAAAGAATATTCACTCCTATCAAAAGCAGGACAAAACCTCCAACCCAAAGGGCTCCCCTCCCGTAACGTTTCCCCGCATAGACCCCACCTTTAATGCCAGCCACCACGCTCAAGAAGGTGATGACCAGCAATGCGGTCGCTTTAACAGCCACGCCCTCAGCACCGTCTCCCTCCATTGAGAAGGAGACTCCGACCGAAAACGCGTCGATGCTGGTTGCCAAGGCTCCAATGAGAATATTCCTGAGCCCGTCCAAGTCTCGGGCAGACGTCTCGTTCTTCCATGCGGAGACTATCATCGATCCTCCGACATAAAGCAACAGCAGGAATCCGATGACGGGAGCAAGCTTGCCGACAAAACCCACGAAAAGGTCCCCGAAAAGCCAACCGAAGAGGAACAGTCCCGCCTGGACAATGGCGAAAACAGACGCGACCGGGAGAATCCTCCTCCAGGAATCATCCTTTAAAGTCACGCTGGAGCAGGCAGACACCGCAAAGCAGTCCGCACATAAAGAAAGAGCCAGAAGTATCGCGCCAATAATCATAATATCCTAAGTCACAATGCCATTAAACCAACCTGTCATCCTGAACGAAGTGAAGGATCTACGGCCTGAACGGCTGCCGCCCCGTGATCGACCGCCCGAGCGTCAGCTCGTCGGCATATTCGAGATCATCCCCGAAACCAAGCCCCCTGGCAAGCG
>ONUG01000047.1:0-2874 GCA_900320965.1 uncultured Bacteroidales bacterium
CTCTGTCGGGTTGACAAGGTTCAGAGGTGAGATCAGGAAGTAAAACGATGCGGCCATCAGGCTGACGATGACCATTATCAGCAGATTCCTGAAGCTGCTGTTGAGCAAACGGACATCGCTGGTGCCCAGGGCGAGGCCGAGGCCCATGATCGGACCCATCAGGGGAGAGATCAGCATCGCGCCGATGATCACTGCGGTGGAGTTGACATTCAGTCCGACGGAAGCGATTATGACTGAAAAGGCGAGGATCCACACGTTAGGTCCCCGGAAATGAATACTGTTTTTGATTTTCTCGGCAGCCTCGTCAGTGTCGATCTGGTCGCTTATGTAGACAAGGCCCTTTAGCCAGCTTTGGAATCTTCCTTCGTCTTGCATGTCGGTGTCCGTTTTATTCCTTGCTAATATACAATATTTTCTTATTTTTGTGACGCAAACAACATCCATAACAATGAAAAGAGTTCTTCTTTCCTTATTTGTCATAGCCTCGTTGACCATCTCCGCCAGGGCGGATGAAGGAATGTGGCTCCCTGCGCTGATCTCACAGAGGATCGCTGACATGCAGGCCAAAGGTTTCAAACTGTCCGCCGAGGACATCTACAGTGTCAATCAGGCGTCCCTGAAGGATGCTGTTGTCCTCTTCGGAGGTGGCTGCACTGGAGAAATTGTCTCTGACGAGGGCTTGCTCCTAACGAACCATCACTGCGGTTACGGCTACATCCAGCGTCACAGCAGCGTTGAGCATGACTACCTCAAGGACGGTTTCTGGGCTATGGACCGGAGCCAGGAGCTTCCCAACAGGGGATTGTCGGTGAGCTTCCTCCAGAGGATGGAAGATGTTACCTCAAAGGTACTTTCAGGCTATGATCCCTCGATGAGCGAGAAACAAAGGGACTCCGTGGTCAGGGTCAACTCCGCCGAGCTTGTCAAGGCGGCCATGTCTGAAGGTAAAGGCATGAGGGCCTCTGTCGAGGCGCTTTACTACGGCAACCAGTATTTCCTTTTCGTCTACAAGATCTACCGTGATGTTCGCCTTGTCGGCGCTCCGCCGTCCTCCATCGGAAAGTTCGGTGGCGACACGGACAACTGGATGTGGCCTCGTCACACCGGAGACTTCTCGATCTTCAGGATCTATGCGGACAAGGACAACGAGCCTGCTGATTATTCCGAGGACAACGTGCCCTACAAGCCGAAGAGATTCTTCAAGATATCCCGTAAGGGCGTGAAAGAGGGCGACTTCACCTTTGTCTACGGTTGCCCTGGAAGCACTAAGGAGTACGTCATGTCCGAGGAAGTGAAGTACACGGCTGAGGTCTCAGATCCCGAAAAGATTGCCCTCAGGACCCAGAGGCTTGACATCCAGAAGAAATACATGAGCCAGAGCCAGGCCGTCAGGATCCAGTATTCATCCAAGAATGCCGGAATCTCCAACGCTTGGAAGAAATGGCAGGGAGAGGTCAAGGGTATCAGGAAGATGAAGACAGTCGCCGCTAAGCAAGACTTTGAGCGTCGCTTTAATAAATGGGCGGAAGGTACTGAATATGAAGGTCTTGTTGGTAAGATTGGAGATCTGTATGCCGTGCGTAACCCTTATTACCGCGCCTCTGAATACTATTCCGAGACTGTTCGAGCGATCGAGATCTTGAACTTCGCTTCCGGGGTTGTCGCTACCCTTGAGAGGGGGGCTTCTCCTGCCGGAAACGCCGAATCGTTCTTCAAGGATTATTACCAGCCGATCGATGAGGAGATTTTCGTGGCCATGATGGAAGCCTTCGACCAGAAGATGGAGGATCGCTTCAAGCCGGAGTATTTCAAAGAGAAACTCGCGGCATACGGCAGTGTCAAAGCATGGAAGGATGACCTTTTCAAGAATACCGTGTTCACCGACAAGGCGAAGGTGGCCGCTCTGACAAAGGAAGACCTTGAGGCGGTCTATAATGATCCGGCCTACGAGCTTCAGAAGGCTTTCGCCACATGGTTCGCAACGAACATCACTCCGGTTGTCAGCAAGGCCAACGCCGACATCCGCCTGGCTTACAGGGATTACATGCGCGCCCAGATGGCTTTCGAGCCGCAGAAGGCTTTCTATCCTGACGCCAACCTCACCCTTAGAGTCGCCTATGGCAATGTCGCTGGCTATCATCCGGCCGACGGAATGTACTACTCTCCGGTCTCGACCCTCAAGGGTATTATTGAGAAGGATAATCCGGAAATATTCGACTACAACATTCCCCAGGTGCTCCGTGACATCTACGCTGAAGGCGGTCACGACGACCAGCCGGTCTGCTTCATCGCCACCAACCACACCTCTGGCGGAAACTCCGGTTCTCCGGTCATCAATGCGGACGGCAACCTGATCGGCATCAACTTCGACCGCGTCTGGGAAGGCACGATGAGCGACATCGCGTTCGATCCGGAGGTGTGCAGGAATATCTCCATCGACATCCGCTACCTCCTCTTTGTGGTTGACAAAATCGGCCACGCATCCTACTTGTTCAACGAGATGAGTTTCGCTGATTAGTTGATTATGAGAAGATTGTTTGCGGGAATCCTTTTGCTGTGGATCCCTGTCGTGATGTCGGCCCAGGATGGTGTAGACAGGTTCTTCCTGGACATGAGAGCATCATTCCACCAGGAGTCCGAAGAGGGGGAGTACAAGAGCCAGATGATGGGGGAATATTTGAACCTTCATCTCCTGGGTCACATTAGCCCGAAGATCGACTACCGCATCCGACAGCGGCTCAACAAGAAAGTCTTCGACGAGCGGAACATGTTCAATGCCACTGACTTCATGTATGTCAACTGGCAGGCCACCGACCGGTGGAGTTTTATGGCGGGGAAGCAGACAGTCTTGATTGGAGGCTATGAGTACGACTC
>ONUG01000047.1:2882-20420 GCA_900320965.1 uncultured Bacteroidales bacterium
GTCTATTACTACAGCCAATTCTGCAACAACATCTACCAGTGCTTCACGTTCGGTTTCTCAGCGACTTATGAGTTCATCCCCGGGCAGCGTCTGATCGCCCAGGTCTGTAACTCTCCGCTTTCGCTCGGATTCCAGAGTGTCTATGCCTACAATGTCGCCTGGAGCGGGAGTTTCGCTCCCTGGTGGCACACCATCTGGAGTGTCAACATGGTCGAGGATCAGGACAAGAACCTGGTCAATTACATCTCCCTCGGCAACAGGTGGACTTTCGGCGATGTCCTCCTCGACCTTGATGTGATGAACCGGGCCGGATTGACCCAGAGAGGCTTTTTGGGGACAGACATGTCGTTCATCTCCAAGTTCATCTGGAGTGTCGGTGACTGGAACATCTGCGCCAAAGGTGGCTACGAGTTCAACAATGCCCGTAATGTGGACAAAGGTGGAAGGGCCTATGACCTAGTGATCGCTCCCGGTACCGAATATGTCTACGCTGGTGCTGGTCTTGAGTGGTTCCCGCTCCACAAAGACAACCTCAGGCTCCACGCCGTGTATTACAGAGACAATTCCGCCCGCAAGAATAACCTCGAAGTTGGGGTCACCTGGCGGGCGGATATCATCAAGAAGTAAGAGGAGGTCTTCTAGTCCGTGGCTTCGAAGTAGCCGTCGTACCCGGCCTCGGCCAGGTCGATGGCGGCGTTGTAAACCTCGATCAATTCTTTTGGTAGGACCTTTCTCGCTGACTCGACAAAGAGGTCGTCAATGCCGAACAGGATGGCATAGACGACATATTCGGCCATATTGCCATCCCCGGGGACCAGGGTATCCCGTCCTTCCTTCACATCCTTGAGGTAGTTGCGCAGGGAGATCAGTCTCCGGGCGTCTTTCGCTCCGGTGTCGTTAAGGGTGGGCACGATCAGGCCTTCCTTCAGGATGTATCCCCTTCGCTTGAACCAGTTTATTTGGGCGGAAAGAAGCTCGTCTTTGCTCGGCACTTTGGTGAATCTGATGTAGAAAGTCTTCTTGACATCCTCCCGGCTCCCGATCACATGGTCGTCCCCAGCGGCCTGGGTGAACAGGTCGTAATAGTTCTTCTCGGCCTTGCCCTTGGGGGCCGGCATGTCAGCGAATACGAGTCTCCCGTCCTCGAATCTGACCTTCCCTTCATTATACCATCGCACCAGATAGGCGGCGGGAAGGGATTTGCTGAAATCCGGGGTCGCGAATGTCTTCTCGTATGTTAGGATATATGTGGCGGCGACAAGGTTCCCCTCGAGGGGGATGTCCTTGGTCCGCTCATCTATTTTTCTGGTCCCGAAAAGAGACTTGCTGTAACCTCCAAATAACATTACATCAAGTCTTTGGACTTAAGCCACTCGACACTCTTGGCGACTCCACCGAGGCGGTCAAGGCCCATGCTGGGCTCATCCTGCTCGATGCAAAGCCACTTGACGCCGGTCTCCATGGCGGTGAGGATAATCTTCTCCATGTCCATCTGACCGGAACCCATGGGCCTGTACTCGAACCAGCCGCCCTCGTCTTTCATCGAGTTGTCGGTGTTTACTCCGATAAGGGCGTAAGGGGCAGAGCTCAGTTTGCCTTCCAGTTTGTAGTCCTTGGCGTGGATGATCGGAGTGCCTCCGTTGCCGTATTTCTTAAGAGTCTCGCAAACGTCAAATCCGGCATAATCGCACCAGCAGGCGTCCAGCTCGTTCTGGAGATTCTCCCTGCTGTTGCCGGCGAATATCTCATCGTAGCCGACTTTACCATCGGGAAGCTTCACGAATTCGAAGTCGTGGTTGTGGTAGAGAAGCTGGAATCCGGCCTCGCGGACTTTCGCTCCAACCTCGCCAATTTTGGCCACGGTCTTCTTGAACTGCTCCGGGTCAACCCCGGGACGGCTGGCCTCGTCCATGTAGGGGAAGACGATGTACTGGACGCCCAGGATGGTGTTCTCCTCGATGACCTTGTCGATGTCGTTAATCATCTGGTCGAAAGGAACGTGGTTTGAGAACGGAACGAGCCCAAGCTCCGTGCACCAGCGCTTGACCTGGACAACAGAGTTGCCGTAGTACTCACCGTAGAACTCCACTCCGACGATGCCCATCTCGCTGATCTTCTTCAGGGTTCCGTAGAAATCGGCCTCAAGGTCGGTGCGTACGCTGTAAAGCTGGACTCCGACAGGGAGTTTCTTGGGGAAGACAGTCTTGGTCTCTTTCTTGCCCGCGCAGCCGGCGAGCAGCAGGATGGCCGCGGCGGCGGCCATGATCTTCATCGCGATATTCTTCATCTCAGTCAGTTTTAATTGTTTATGCAAATATGTGAAATATTCGTCGCAAATCATACATCTTTCTCACGTTCGGCGAGTTTCCTGACCGGATCGCAAGTCACACCGATGCCAAGTTTGGAGAAAGTCTTGCGGTCCACCTCGCTGAGCATCACGGTCGAATGGACCTGGGCGCCGGCAAGGTTGGGAAGCTGGTCGATGGCCATCTTGCAGTTCTCGTCGATAAGGCTCATCATCGAGATAGCGACGAGCACCTCATCTGTGTGGAGCCGTGGATTACGCCCGTGGAGATAGGTGACTTTTGTCTTCTGGATGGGCTCTATCATCGTCTGCGGGATCAGCTTGACGTTATGGGCGATCCCGGCCAGGTGTTTGATGGCGTTGAGCAGAAGCGCGGCGCTGGGGCCCAGAAGAGGACTGGTGGTGGCGGTGAGAATGGTCCCGTCGCAAAGCTCGATCGCGGCGGTGGCGACACCGGCCTCATCGAGTCTCTTCTTGGCCGCCACGGTGGTTTTCCTATAGGCTGTAGTGATCTTGGCCTTCTTCATCAAAAGCGCTAGCTTGTTGACCTCGGCTTCGGTAGCTTTGCCGTCAGCGAAGTTGCAAACAGCTGTGTAGTAGCGCCTTATTATCTCCTGAAGTGAAGCTTCTCGACAGACTTCGTCGTCGCAGATGCAGTTTCCGACCATGTTGACACCCATGTCTGTGGGAGACTTGTAAGGGGAGTAACCGAAAATGTCGTCGAACAGGGCGTTCATGACGGGGAATATTTCAACGTCCCTGTTGTAGTTGACGGCGGTCTCACCGTAGGCCTCGAGATGGAACGGGTCGATCATGTTGACATCCTCAAGATCAGCGGTAGCTGCCTCGTAGGCGAGGTTGACCGGGTGATTGAGAGGAATATTCCAAATAGGGAAAGTCTCGAACTTGGCGTAACCGGCCTTGATGCCTCGTTTGTTCTCCTGGTAGAGCTGGCTCAGGCATACTGCCATCTTGCCGCTTCCGGGCCCTGGAGCGGTCACGACAACCAATGGTTTTGTGGTCTCGACATAGTCGTTCTTCCCGAAACCTTCCTCAGAATCAATCAAAGCGATGTTGTTGGGATAGTCCTCGATCGTGTGGTGGTAATAGACTTTGATCCCCATATTCTCGAGCCTTTTCCTGTACGCCTCGGCGCTTGCTTGGCCGTTGAAATGGGTGATCACGACGCTGTTGACGCTCAGACCCCTGTCCAGGAATTCGTCCCTAAGGCGAAGAACATCCACGTCATAGGTGATTCCAAGGTCGCTGCGGACCTTGTTTTTCTCGATGTCCACGGCGCTGATCACGATGATGATCTCAGCGTCATCTTTCATCTGCATCAGCATTTTGAGCTTACTGTCCGGCTCGAAACCGGGGAGTACCCTGCTTGCATGATAGTCATCGAAAAGCTTGCCGCCGAACTCCATGTAAAGTTTGTCGCCAAATTTGGCGATGCGATCCCTGATGTGCTCTGATTGGATTTTGAGGTACTTGTTGTTGTCGAACCCGTATTTCATAAAAATGAGAGTTGTTTTAAATACGGGTTACAAAATTAAGAAAAAATTCCGATATTCACGACAATTCCGATCGACGATGAGAGAATTAGTCGCACTTGACATGTACCAGACAGCGGGAGTGGGCGTGCTGGCCTTGCTCCTTGGAATGTTTTTCACCAGGACCATCCCTTTTCTCAAGCGTTTTTGCATCCCCGCTCCAGTCTCCGGGGGAATCGTCATATCACTATTGACTTTAGCCGCCTATTCTATCCTCGGAGTGGAGTTTTCATTTGACGGTACCATCCGGGACATCAGCATGATGCTCTTTTTCACTTCTGTCGGTTTCCAGTCGGACATGAGGCTTCCAGTCGGACCTGAGCGCTATTAAGAAGGGTGGAAGGACGCTTGTGGTCATGGTGCTGCTTGTCGCCGTGCTGATCGTTTTCCAGAATCTTATCTCAGTCGGGATCGCCAGGGCCATGGGCCTCGATCCTTTAGTGGGAATGGCCTCTGGGTCAATCCCGATGTCCGGGGGACATGGCACATCCGGAGGTTTCTCGCCTTTACTTGAGAGTATGGGCTTGACAGGAGCGTCGTCCATCACTATGGCCTGCGCCACTTTCGGGCTTGTGGCCGGCTCGATGATCGGAGGTCCTCTGGCTGAGCTGCTTATCCGGAAAAAAGGTCTGGCCAGCGAATCCTTGTCAACAGACGTGGTCACCGGCCTCGAAGGCAGTGAGGCTTCTCCTGAGTCTAAGGTGGAGCGGCCGCAGTCCGGGGAAAAGTCTTTCCGGGAATATTCCAAGGCGGTTTATCTGCTTGTCCTGGCCATGGCACTGGGAACGTGCCTGAGCAAACTCCTCGCTCTCACCGGAATCACCTTCCCGACTTATTTCGGATCCTTGATCGCCGCCTGCCTGATCAGGAATGTCTGCGGCGCGTTCCCGAAAACTTCGGAAAGGCTCGGGATCGAGAAGATCGTCTCCCTGGGAGACATCGCGCTTTCGCTTTTCCTCGGGATAGCGATGTCCTCCTTGAAACTTTGGGAACTCGCCGGTCTTGCTATTCCTCTGTGCGTTATCCTTTTCGCCCAGGTCGTTTTTATCGCTCTGTTCGCTGCTTTCGTCGCGTTCAGGAGTCTTGGTAAAGACTATGACGCGGCCGTCCTCGTCAGCGGACTTTGCGGCTTCGGCCTTGGTGCCACTCCAAACGCTATGGCTAACATGTCGGCTGTCTGTTTCAAGTACCGCTACGCCGTCAATCCTTTTATTATAGTGCCAATTATCGGGGCCATGTTCGTGGATATCATCAACACCGGCCTGGTCACTGTCTTCCTTAATTTGATTTGAATGTTTTTTTATGTAAGTTTGCCTTTGAAACGAACTTTTCTAATAATTAAAGATGAAAAAGAGTCTTTATCTTTTCGCGACGCTGGCCATGATATGTGGCGGCGCCGTGGCGTCTGCCCAGGTCTCTGAGTCACCTGAGCTCGCCACCAAAGTCAAGAATGAGGGACTGAACAACTCCCAGATCACCCAGATCGCCCAGTACATGACAGACCTGCTGGGCTCGAGGCTCACCGCTTCACAGCAGAAGCGCAGGGCTGAGAGTCTCATGGTCGACAAACTAAAGGAGATCGGTCTGAGCAATCCCCGGGTTGAGTTCGCCGCTGAGTTCCCTCGGGGAGGTTGGGACGTTGTTAAGACTTACGCCGCCATGACTTCTCCTTATTACTGTGCTTTTTCAGTCAATCCGAAAGCATGGACCGGAAGCACGAACGGCCTCGTGAAAGGGGAGTGCGTCGTCTTCGACGTCCAGAAGAAAGAGGATCTTGAGAAATACAAAGGCAAGATCGCCGGGAAGATTCTCCTGCGCCAGCCCACGCAGACCTACACCATCAGTTTTGACCCTCTGGCAAAGCGTTACACAGAGGACGAACTCGAAGGACTGACCCTCGATAGGAAGGTCGCAGGCTTTGTCTCTCCCGCTGGTCCGCCCTCTGGTGGCCGTCCTCGTGGTGGTGTCCCCTTCGACAGGACTTCCTACATGGAGCTTCTCACCCTCACAAATGAGCTTCTCGCCACAGAGAAACCTCTTTGCATCGTGACTGGAAGGGGAACTTTCAATGTTCCGAGCGGAACAGGAGCTTCCTACAAAGTCGGTGATCCTGAGCCGGTTCCCGAGATCATCATGCCGATCGAGGATCATGGCCGTATGGTCCGTCTTATCGAGAACGGACAGAAGGTCGAGATGGAGCTTGAGCTTCTGAACAAGTTCACAGACGACCAGGAAGTCCACAACGTCATCGCTGAGATTCCTGGTACCGACCCCAAGATGAAGGATGAGATTGTCCTTATCGGTGCCCATCTTGATTCGTGGCACGGTGGTACCGGTGCCGCTGACAACGCTTCCGGCTGCATCGTTATGGTGGAGGCCATGCGTATCCTCAAGGCTCTTGGTGTCCAGCCTAAAAGGACCATCCGTATCGCCTTGTGGGGCGGCGAGGAGCAGGGACTTTTCGGTTCACGCGGCTACATGCAGAAATATCTCTACAAAGACGAAAAGAAGCTTCCCGGCTACGACAAGTTCGCCCTCTACCTTAACATGGACAACGGTTCGGGACGTTTCAGGGGAATATATCTTGAGAATAACGACTCCGCCTTCCCGTTCTTTGAGGCCTGGATGAAATACATTGAGCCCCTTGGTTTCAATTACCTGTCTCCGAGGAACACGGGCTCGACTGACCATGTCTCATTCCTCAGGGCCGGTCTTCCCGCATACCAGTTCATCCAGGATCCTCTGGAGTACAACCGTACTTACCACACCATAATGGACACCTACGAGCGTCTTTCTCTTGGAGACCTGACTCTTGACGCCACAATGGTCGCCTGGCTCGCCGTCTGCGCCGCCAATGATCCTGGAAGGATTCCTTTCACCCCTATTCCCGCTCCAAGGCAGCAGGGACCCAGGCCGTAGTTAACACTGAATTTTCCTATTTCATGCACATCTGGAAAATCTTGACCACGTCTTCCTGGCGTAGAGGTTTGAAGCCGTGAAGAGTCCCTCCGGCGACCGCCTTGCGGGCCATGTGCTCGAAATGGGTCTCGTCGATTCCTACTTCCGGGAAAGTTCTCTTTAGGCCGAAGCTCCCGAACCGACTTTGTTTGATTGTTAAACTTTATATAAACCGTCCGGAACTTTTACCGGACACACATGATTTATGTTATTAATATGGATAAATATAAGCATTTTTGTATTTTTGTGTTTTGAATAAAACTATATTTTCGAAATATGAAAAAGGTAATTCTTACTCTCGCCCTTGTGTGCGTGACTGCTTTTGC
Organism: uncultured Bacteroidales bacterium; assembly: GCA_900320965.1. Lineage (GTDB taxonomy): Bacteria > Bacteroidota > Bacteroidia > Bacteroidales > UBA932 > Cryptobacteroides. The sequence continues at coordinate 10,025 of ONUG01000047.1, forward strand.
CTTCGGGCAGAACAAACTTCTACGTCCCAGAATTGAGATCGCGGAAGTGGAGACAGAAATCGACGGTGCCTTCACCACCGAGTTGGAAGTTTTCTACATGAATGATGAGAATCCCCGCATGTATTACCTCTCTCTCGGACATCTTGGAATCGGCACTGACATTATCCAGCTCCAATTCGACCCCGTTTACGAGTTGTTCATCCCCCTCGGAGGCACTCTTGAAGAGGCTATCGCCAAGATGCAGGAAATCAAGGACTTCTACAAGGCTCCCAAAAAATCGACCATGGAGCTTGAGGGTAGCTTCGCAGTGGCATATCCTACCAAGGAGATGATACCTGTAAAAGTCACAAGAAGGCAGTTCATTTCCAAAGTTATGGAGTTCAGCCTCCCTACCACGGCTGACGTGACTCTCGTGCGCGCCACCCACATCGGCAAGAACGACTTCGGAAGCCTTCTCGGCTCACTCAAGTTCTACAAAAAACTGCACCCGAAAGAGAAATAATCCGTAGAAACACGGTACGGATTATAATTGAAAACCGCTTTGCAAATAACCGCAAAGCGGTTTTTTAGTGCTCCGGCGCCGGGAAGATCACATTCAAGAATGGAACTCAGCCGTTTGGTAATATTGTAAATTCATTAGTGTCCAGGAGTACTCTCGCGGATGCGAATAACAAGCGGGATTACCTCAAGAGGGGAGACTATATGAGTTCCGCCGATCTAGGAAAGTCAGACCTGGCCTCTCTGGTGAACACTTTCAAACTCTATCGTAAGACTCACCGTAAGCAGCCGTAGACAGGGCGTAGATGTCCGCTATTGGGATTGTGACGCCATCAGTCAACACGATCGTGTGGGCTGTGGCGTCAATCTTTTTAAGACGGGCTGTCAAGGTGATGTACTTCCCTCCTTCTTTACGTGAGTCTTTTTTAAAGAAAGTGATTGTCACTTCAGGCTTTTCCGGCAGGGAGCTGGCGAGGGCTGAGAGCGTAGCGTCCAGTTCGCTCTTTCGGTTCTCATCCAGCTCAAGACGCTTGTCCGTGAGTCTGGCTGTCTCGGAAATGACTGATTCATAGCCTGTAAGAGCGGCAAAAGGGGAGAATTGCGCGGCCCTTTCCGCAAGCGGCATCCTTGGATACCTCTTCGAGACCGGATGAGGAAGATTGATTATGTCGTCGTACTTTCCGCTCATGCCTTATGCCCTCCGATCTGTTTGTTACGTTCCATGGCGGTCGCCCCTTCCTCGAAGTTGATTCCTTTGAGAATAGCGTTCTTGCCGAACTTGCGGCGAATCTGGAGAATCGCCTCCTGCTGACGCCTTTCTTTAGCCTTGTCAAAAGAATCCCCGAACAGCTCAAGCTGCTCAACCTCATTGTCTTCCTTGGTCACATTCGTGGCCGCGACACCGAGTCGTCTCACGAAAAACTTCGGATTGACTATGCGGTCGAAAAGGCCAAGGACAGCCTCTGTTATCAGGTGGGTGGAAGAGGTCTTGCGGCCGAGATTTACGGACCCATGTGCCGGCTTAGGGACAGTCCTCCCGTACCAGTCACGAACCAATTGGGTTCCAGGGGTTTGCCCCTCTACTCTCTCATAATTGACGTCGATCACGATCTGGTCAGTCACCAGCCGCTTCTCCACGAGGTCCATCACCAGGGAATCTGTCATTTCTTCAATAACAATCCTCGCTTTCTGGAAGGAGTACGGCTCCATCAACACCTGTCCGGAGCCAATGCTGTTAGCTGACGGACGGTAGGACTTGATGAGATCCATCGTGCACGGCTCCCAGCCCCACGCATGGTCGATCAAGAGTTCGGCGTTGATCCCGAAGGTCTTGTAGAAATAGGCTTCCCAAGCGGGATCCAGGGATCTTCTGGCCAACTCTCCCATCGTGTGGATGCCCGCTGACTCAAGCCTTGCGGATAGTCCGCGGCCGACCCTCCAGAAATCGGTAAGAGGGGTGTGGTCCCACAGAAGTCGACGGTAGGAATATTCATCAAGGGTGGCGACCCGGACTCCATCCTTGTCCGGCTCAGTGTGCTTGGCGACGATGTCCATCGCCACTTTGGCAAGATAGAGGTTGGTCCCGATACCGGCCGTCGCTGTGATTCCGGTGGTCGCAAGCACGTCACGGATCATCCTCATGGCGAGGTCATGCGCTGAGCATGAATATGTTACCAGGTAATCCGTGGCGTCGATGAAAACCTCATCGATTGAATAGACATGGATGTCTTCCGGGGCGATGTACTTGAGATAGACAGAGTAGATCTTTCCGCTAACTTCCATGTAAAGGGCCATCCTGGGAGTCGCGATGATAAAGTCCAAGGCAAGTGACGGATCGGACTGTTTGAGTTGGGCGACCTTCTGCTTGACTTCAAAGAGCCTGGGCCTGCCTGGAATGCCGAAGGCCTTGAGAGAAGGTGAGACCGCAAGGCAGATTGTCTTGTCCGTGCGGGAGGCATCAGCTACTACCAGATTCGTTGTGAGAGGATCAAGCCCACGATCCGCACATTCCACGGACGCGTAGAATGATTTAAGGTCTATAGCTATGTAAGTCCTCTCCCGCACATTCGCGAATATAGTATTTCTTTAAAGATGAAAATAAGATTTCAATACAATCCGGGACCTATTTTTTGTAATGATCCATATTGACAGTCTGATAGAAAGCCACGGCCTCCTGGAGCAGTCTATCGTCCACATTCTGGATAGGTTCCTCGTCGAACTGCCAGAGATCATGCCGGGTGATCTCGAATTGTTTGACCTGACGGACAGGGGAGAGGACAGTCAATACTCCGTCGGCATAGTAGCCTAGATCCTGGTACGTTGCCATGAAGGCCCTTTCCTTGAATTCGGGATCGAGGATGTCCTGGCCGTAGAATTCGGAGTTGTAGCTCCAGTGGAGCAGTTTGAAGAGGGTTGGCATAATGTCGATCTGGGAGCAGGTCTTGGTGACCCTCTGAGGCTCAATGAAACCAGGGGAGTAGATGATCGCCGGGATATGGTATTTCTCCAGAGGAATCGAAGTCTTGCCGGCGGAGGAGGCGCAGTGGTCTGCCAGGATAACGAATACGGTCTCTTTGAACCATGGTTTCTTGGAGGCTTTCGCCAGGAAGTCGCCGATAGCCCAGTCAGTGTACTTGACAGCAGCCGGGCGGGACATCGCATCGCCGTCATATTCGATCCTGCCGGCAGGATAGGTGTAAGGCCGATGGTTGGAGATCGTCATGATGTGGCCGAAGAAATGCTGTCCAGCGGCATAGTCAGCGTCGAAATGACGCAGCGCGACCTTGTAGGTGTCCTCATCACAGGTTCCCCAGACATTGGCGAAGGTTATCTCGTCCGGCCTGTAAGTTTTCTTGTCCACTATCTCGTAGCCGTTGCCGCCGAAAAAGTCACTCATGTTGTCGAAATAGCTGTCTCCGCCGTAGAAATATTTGGTCGTGTAGCCAGCCTCCCTGAAAAGTTTTCCGGTCGAGTAGAGATTCTTGTTGTGTTTGCGCTTGACAATGCTCTCGCCAGCGCATGGGGGAAGGCTGAGGGTAACCGCCTCAAGGCCTCGAACCGTACGGTTGCCAGTCGCGAAAAGATTGTCGAAAACCAGGCTGCGACCGGAGATGGAGTCGAGGTTGGGAGTAATGCCCTTATCGTTGCCGTAAGCTTCCATAAAGTCCGCGCTTAGACTCTCAATTGTTATGAGTACCAGATTCTTGCGGATTGGAGCCAAGGTGTCGCTGATGGCCTGGACGCCATTGGCGTCCTGGTTCGAAAGCTCCTGGGCATGGGCCCGAGCCTGCTCCTCAGGGAGCATTGTGTAGTACTGGGAATAGTCGATCTCACCCGAGACAAAGGCTTCGAGAAAGTCCCAGCATCCGTTTTCCTGCAACTGGGTCGCATAGCGGTTCTCGCTCTTAAGATGACGGTAACCGTAGTGGAGCCAGAGCCCTCCAAGGAAAGATAATCCAAGAAGAATCACAAGCCTGAGTGCCCATCTGCCGATGCTGATGTTGACCTTGGCGTCCTTCAAGTCGTTTTTCCTGAAGAACAAGAGCCAGGAAATCAGTCCGGTGACAGCCAGGATGGCGAGGAACATCGGGATGATCGGATATGATTCCATGATGTTGCCGATCACCTCATTGGTGTAGATGAGGTAGTCGACTGCCACGAAGTCGTACCTGTTGCCGAATTCCAGCCAGAAGACAGTCTCGCTCAGGGAGTTAAGAAGGAGCAGGAACACATAGAGGAAGAGGGTGAGCCAAACAACAGTCCGCCTCCATCCGTCCCGGATTCCCGGGATCAGGAGCTTGATGGTGAAACATATTGTAAAGAAAACCAGCAGGGCTTTCACGATGTTCGGAAGAGGTCCGCCATATTCATCTGTGATGTCGTTGAAAAGCAGGACATAGCCTGTCAGAATGACCAAGAAACCCTCAACTATCCAGCCCCAAGGCTTGTCATATTTGCGCGGCGTTGTCAGTGAATAGACAAGGAAAGCCGGAATAAGAGCGATGGAAGCGAACGCCAAGTCGTTCAGAGGGCCAAGGATAAACACTTTAAGCCACTCCTTCAAGCTGATCTCCCGAACGTCGAACGCCTGCACGGCGAAATCGGCGAGAAAACTCTCCGAGAGAACCTGTGGCAAAAGGATCATCACGATCCTAAGAATCAGGCCGACAATGATGGCGAGGAGGTAGAACTTTTTGGCGGAAAAAGGAAACCAATCTATGACTATGTTTTTCTTCATAATGGATCAGACTCTATGTCGTCCGCCCTGCGGGATGAGCATGCGGATGGACTTTGGATGAATATCAATGTGGATGTCACTTCCCATTTCGATCGGGTCTCCGTCAAAATGGGCTATCATGGGCTCTGAGTGATGGATGACAACGTTCCGGCCGCGGAAAGAAAGGACCTTGCGGCTTTTTGTGAATTGTCGGCTGAAGAGCCTGAGGGCGAGGCCTGGAATGTCCCAGATGTGGAAGGGAAGCAATACCGTGATGTCGAAAAGACCATCTGTGACAGAGGCTTCAGGGGCGATCTCAGCGTTATTGCCCCACTGGTTGATGTTGGCGACAGTAATGAAGGTGGCCCGGATACTTCTGGGCTCACCGTCGATCTCCAAGCGATATTCTTTCGGGACATAATGCCTCCAGATCGACAGGGTCTTGCTGACATAGGTTTTAAGCCCCCTTGTCCCGGCTTTGGCGAATTCCCAGGCCACTTCCGCATCCATTCCTACTCCGGTCGTGCAGAAGAAAAGCTTGCCATCAATTGTGCCATAGTCGATTATCGCTTGTCTTGAGTCGTTGAGTTGGCGGACGGCTTTTGGCAGATTCCGGCTGATTCCCAGATGCAGGGCCAGACCGTCTCCGCTACCGCAGGGAATGATTCCGAGAGTCTTTCCGGTCCCGCTTATCCCTTTAGCCACTTCGCTCACGGTTCCGTCACCTCCCACGGCGACGATGATGTCCGCATCGGTCTCCCTGGCCAGGATCGTTCCGTGACCGGAGTATTCAGTAAAGGCGATATCCCATTGGAATCGGTTTTTGTCCAGACCATTTTCTATGGCTTGGATCACTTTCTTCTTGTCTTTCCCTCCGGAAATAGGGTTGACAATAAGCAGCATTTTTTCCATCGGGCGCGAAGATAGTATTTTTTCTTACTTTTGCGACACGAATATGACGGCACCGACGCAGATAGCGATGCCGAGACCCATCTTCAAGGTCATTGGTTCCCCGAATATCACGGTGCCGATAATAATTGCTGTAAGCGGTTCGAAAACACCTAAAATAGAGGTTTTAGTCGGACCGATAAAGCGGGATGAGACGGCTAGCGTGAATAATGAAATCATGGTTGGAAAGACGGCCAGCCCGACAAGATTGCCCCAGTCCGCCGCGGTGTCAATCCCTTCAATGATGCTTCCGCCTTGGAAAATGCGTATAATGGCAAACAGGATTGTCCCGGTTATTAGCGCGTAGAGAGTTAGGGCACGTTCCGAAACATGCTTAATGCGTGTGCTCCTGTTTACTATTACCAGATAGAAAGCGTAACTCAGGGCTGACATGATCGCAAGAATGATCCCTGCGATTTTTATTTCACCTCCCCCCGAAGGGCTTGAAAGCAAGATGATTCCAAAGAAAGTCGCGACAATGGACAGCCATGTCTGCCAACTGGGATAAAACTTTAGGAATACCATGATGACGGCCACGAACACCGGATAAAGGTACACCAGGGTTGTGGCGAGGCCGGAAGGAATGAACTTATAGGAGAGGAACAGGAAAAGACTGCTTCCGGCAAACAGGAGGCCAAGGACTGCCAGAAGAGAAAGCTCCCTTTTTCGCAGTGAAAAGTTCTCTTTCTTAAGCACCATCCATGAACTCAAGAGTAGGACCGATATTCCATATCTGAATAGAAGCATTACGATCACAGGTACGCCACTTTCGAGTAGTGGCTTCGCGAACATCGGGTTGGTTCCATAAGATACTCCCGCCGCGATGCCGCAGATCAAGCCGATGAATCTGCGGTCTACAAGGTTATATGCGTGTTTTCTCGCCATATCTTTTTATGATATCGCGTGACTAGTGTTCCTTGAAAGCTTCTCGTACTGATCCAAAGCCTGCGACATCAGGTGCCGACCGGTTTCGGCTATTTCCTTGGCATGGGAATATCCATACACGCCATGATAAGAATCAAAAGGCAAGTCAACGATAATATCAGGCGGGCACAAGGCGATCCCCATCTGGGCGATAGTGTGATTCATGATTCCGAAACTCCGCTGGAGGATTGAAGCGTAATTGTCATCCGCGTTCACTGGCAGCCGCTTCTCCTTGCCAGAGAGAAGGAGTTGCCGTTCCTTCTTTTGGGAAGCCAGTTGTTCTTTCAAAAGCTCGCCTCCTCGTTCCCCGGCGGATTTGACCTTCTCCAGCACATCTTTCGGGCTAGCTGAAAGGGTGTCCTTGATGACCATCTTGGCTTCTTTTATTCGAGCTGCCTCGTTCTCGGAAATGCTGTTCCGGTTCGCCAGAAAAGCTCCAATGCTCTCAGCATCAATCCGGTTCACGTTGAAACCAATGAGGATGTCGTCTTCTACCCTTTGTACCCTGTTCAAAGGGAGAGTGTTAACCATCCCACCATCTACTAGCGTGCGACCTTTCCACCTCACCGGACGAAACATAGATGGCACAGAGATGGAAGCTCGGATCGCCTCGAAAAGAGGCCCTTCACGGAAGACTATTTCTTCTCCTGTGTAAAGGTCAGTGGCTACCGCCGCGAATGGGATAGGCAAATCCTCTATGTTGACTTCCGGAACACGTTCTTTGATGACTTTGATGATCCTGTCACCTTTGACCAGATAGTTCTTGCTGATGGAAAAATCCATCAGGGCGATGACTTTTACCGGATCCAGCTCATATAGCCATTCCTTGAACGCGTCCAGTCCTCCGGCCGCATATATTCCACCAATTAATGAGCCGGCAGATGTGCCGGCTACAGACGTGATTTCATACCCACGTGAAAGGAGTTCCTCAATGGCTCCTATATATGCAAATCCCCGTGGACCACCGCTTGAAAGTGCTAACGCTACTTTTTTCATGCGGCAAAGTTAGTGATTTTCGAGGACAGTATTGAGCGCTTCACGAAGCCTTTCGGCCTCCTCATGTCCAACTTTCTCCTCCAGTAGCGCAGGCAAGGCCCGCAGCTCAGCGTCTGTCACTCCCATATTCCTGGCTCCTGAGACGTGGGCTACCAGCTGTGGCTCACATCCTGGCAGGGCGGAAATGGCGCTGACGGTTACGATCTCACGATCAGCATAGCTGAGATTGTCACGGGCGAAAATGTCTCCGAACAGATGGGCCTTGAGGTAATAGTCGGTGGCGGGAGCGAAACTATAGTTGAAGGGCTGCCCCGTGAGTCGCGTCTGAACTTCCGTTCCTTGTTTCAACGCGTCATAATCGCTGGGAATCGGCGAGGCCTCTTTCCCAGGGTCATCCTGGATTCCTTCTGCCGCTCGTTTCTCCAGGACACGTTTAAGAGTACCCAAAGCGTTCAGAGAGCGGGGGAAACCGGTGTAAGCATACAACTGTGAGAGTGCTTCTTTGGCTTCGCTTATTGTCAGACCGTTGTCGAGAGCTTCGGCCGCCGCTTTCTCAAGAGCTGCCTGGTCACCCTTGGCTTCCAGCGCCGCTATAACGGCAAGTCCCTGCCGACGGGGAGTTGGTGCATTTTCCATATCTTGTGCGTTTAATACCATGCATGAAAATAATGATGCCGCGTTGTTCGTAAAGATGTCCTTGGGATTCAGGCCGTGAGAGGCCAGGCGTGACTCAAGGGATTTTTTGGCACCGACAAGAGCCGGGGCGGCGACATAGGGATAGTCAGAGCCATACAAGATGTGCGAAGGCTCCGCGATAGTCAAAAGCGACTCGATAGTTTCGTCTGTGGCCGCGCCCGCCAGATCAAAATAGAGATTGGAAATGTTCGCGTCCACATCCACAGGCTTCATATAGCCTTGCTTTACCATGACCGGGAGCAGCCCTTTGAAACGAGGCAGCGCGTTCGGGAGGAAAGAACCGCAGTGGGGGACTACAACTTTCAGGTTGGGATAGCGGACCAGGACGTCGTGCGCTACCATATTCAGTATGGCCCGTGTGGTCTCCGCGAGATATTCATAGGAGGCCAGTGGCACGGCGGCTATTAGTTTGTCATTGGCGGCGGAAGGCTTGTGCGGATGAGTGATGATGACGGCATTACGGCTGTTCAGGTAAGCCATCAGGGGCTCCAACTCTGGATCGCCGAGGTACTGTCCGTAGCTGTTTGTGGCTAGTTTAATCCCGTCAGCCCCAAGTACTTCCAACGCATATTTCGCCTCCTCTATAGCCTTGTCCACATCCGGCAACGGAAGGGCAGCGCAGAACAGGAAATGCTTGGGATACAGGGCCTTAAGTGCCGCGGCTTCTTCGTTGAACTTGCGGCATATGGCAGCGGATTCCGCCCCGTCACCAAAGTATGGCTGTGGGGCGGGCATGGTTAGCACAGAGGTCTTTATCCCTGCTTCCTCCATGAACCTCAGGTGATCTTTGGCGTTCCATTCCGGAATAGGGAATCCTTCATCCATTTCCATCCCATGGGCCTTGACGGCCGTCAGGTAGGAATCCGGAATCATGTGGCAGTGCACATCGATTTGCGCACTGCCGATTACACATGTACTCATTAGAGCGATAACGCTTAAAAACCGTTTCATCTTATTCCATTGTATGTTCCCAGTCGCCTCTGGTGTCGATACCGGCCGCATCGGCGAGGGATTCGAGACGAGTGATTTCTTCGGGAGTAAGGACAGTGTCCATCACCTGGGCGGCTTCCAGGACATGACGTTCCTTGGTGGCGCCGATGATGGGCATGGTGCCTTTGGAGAGCGCCCAAGCGATACCAACCTGAGAGCAAGAGAGGCCGTATTTCGCACCGATTTCCTTCATGGCATCCGTGAGGGCGGTCAGTTGGCCAAGGATTGGATTGTATTTCTGCCCACGGTCACTGTCAGCGGGGAGCGGATTCTCCACGTTATACTTGCCGGAAAGCGCTCCTTGCTCGAGCACCATGTAGGCCCAGAACTGGATCCCGTTCTCTATGCAGTAGTCCAGCACGCCGCCTTTCTCGGAGGAACGGTAGAGCAGGCTGAAATGGTTCTGAACGGCGCTCACCTTGAATCCCGCTTCGCCAAGGATCTCATTAGCCCGGCGTATCTCTTTGATATTGTGGTTGGAAACTCCGACCTTGCGAACTTTGCCTGACTTGAGCAGAGGAATCAACCCCGGAGTCCAGCGCTCCACGTCCATCGGGTTGTGGATCCAGTACATGTCAATGTAATCCAGCCCCATGCGCTCCAAGGAGGCTTCTGCCATCTTGGTTACGCTATTGTCATAAACTTCAGCCAGTTGTGGTGTGAATTTGGTGGAAATGAGGACGTCTTCACGCTTGTAGGCTGATGCCAGGTGCCCGAGGATCCTTTCGGATTCGCCCATGCCGTAGGCCGTGGCTGTGTCCCAAAGGTTCAAGCCGGCTTTCATTGCCGCATCAAAGACAGGTCTCAGATTGGTCTCATCTGTTTTGCTTCCAAAGACGGTGTCTCCGCCGAACATTCCCGCGCCCCAGGCCCAAGTTCCAAGTGCTATTTTAGTCTCTTTCATATAATTGTTGTTTTCTCAGGTACAAATGTCGAGATTTTCTTCCTTATGGGACTTAACCGAATTACAGAATCATGTATCATTTTTACGGAATCCGCATCGATTTTCGTAACTTAGCGACGTGGAAAAGGTCCTTCATGTACAATCCGTCGATGATTATGCGCGTTATGTGGGTGCGCCACTGTTGCATCCGCTCTTGAGTGTGATCCATTATGATGAGCTGGCGC
>ONUG01000167.1:0-2311 GCA_900320965.1 uncultured Bacteroidales bacterium
CAGTGGGGATGACACGATGGCTGTAAGTCGTTGTGGAAAGTTTGTTGCCTTTGCGGGAAACCCACACAATCCAACCTTCTGTCTCTTTGTCAAATCCGCCTAAGAACAAACCAGGCCCGAAAGATGAAGTGTCCGCCACACATGAATATGCTATGCCCTCCAAACTTTCGGCTTTTGACAAAAGCTTCAGTTCTAACGGCTTCCACACCGTATCAGCCGGTGAGAGAACCGAGGCAACAGATAGAACAGGCTTGTACTCAGGATACTTTTTGACATCTGTGTTGTTTATCCATGGAATCACGGTAGGGGTCGGAGCGATCCACCCACCAGATGTCTTCACACAAAGACCCTCAGTGAACCCGAAGAAATCCTTTCCTTCAAGGTTAAACCGCTCGTGGGACACCGTGTCTTCGATCTGGAACTCAACATGGACTATCATGAAAGCATCTGAAAGGGCTTCTTCGACAAGTTTCTGATTCTGGCTGACACCCTGCGAGAAGAAGCCTTGAGCACCTGCGATAAAGGCTGTCCACAGGAACGCCACAAGGATTGTAATTATATGTTTCATACTACCTGACTCTTGACATTGGAATGATATTACCGAGATTAGAACCACGCCCACCAGAGACGATTCCGACAACTACAAGATCTCCCTTCTCATCATTGTAAAAGACTGGACCACCGCTGTTTCCGTGTTCAGTGTTAGTGTTGGTCGTCAAAATCCTTCCTCTCTGAAGCCCATCGGAAGCGACAGTGGCATTACCGTAAATCGGCTTGATGTCATTTATAGAGTTCACGCCCTCTCCAAGAGGAAAACCAAGGACCGTAAGCTCAGTTTTGATTTTAAGCTGATCGCACTTAACATCGTCAAACGCCAATCCTCCACTCAAACCTGTTCTCATGTAAGCGAAATCTGTCGTGACCACTCCGTGAGAGAACCTGATCCCATCTTCTGAAACCCCAGATTGGTCTTGAGACCTATTTACCTTGAAATCAGTGCTGGAACAACTGAAGTTGGTCCCAGAAGTAGAATAGCAATTAAAATAGTATTTGACCTTTCCTCCATTGTTGACGATAGTGTTCAAGTAGAGCATGTCAGGATCCTCTCCGGAGGATGATTTCCAGAACTGCCATCCCTCAATGACATGTCTGGCAGTGACGAAACGCCCGTCATTGAGAAGGAATCCTGTCCCTGACCAGCCAGGAGCATCATTCTCCCAACACTTATACTGCTCAACCTTGCCATCAGGATAGGTTATTTCAAAAGCCTCCGTCTCAATATAATAGACATACGGGAAGCATTGCTCGATGCTTTTCATGCCCTGAGCGCTTGAAGTCCCGGGCTTAGTTCCCTGGCTTGAACCACTTGCGGGAGCGACCTGTTTTTTAAGTCCGTTGATGGCGGCTGAGTTGGATTTCAGCTTTTTACGCATCTCATCAACCTGTTGCTCCAGACCAAGCTTGACGTTGGACAAGCTGTCAACAACATTCTGCATCTTGACCTGGTTCAGGCTGTCTTTCTGAGCCGCTTCAACAACGAGTTTTTTATACTTATCGGATTGATCCCTAAAGAGCCATCCTCCTGCGACACAAAGCGCCAGCAAGGCTCCTAGCAAACACCAAAGAGCTGTTTTATACGGTCTGAGAGCTTGTCTCCTAAAAAGGTTGAGCCTGTTGGTCAAGCCTATGCTTTTGACCAATCCGGCATCGCCCTGCGGGACGACAAACCCCATCTTCGGCCCTCCGGTCGAAAGCTGGATCTCATCACCACTCTGGAGGTACCAGCTGTCTGAAACCCTGTTTCCGTTCAGATAAGTGGAGTTAGTTTTGGACAGTTGGACGAGTTTCCAACCCTCGCCTTCTTTGACGATCGCGGCATGGCGACGGCTGACAGTGGTGAAAGACTCGTCAAACCGCACCTGGCACTTGGGGTCACGTCCGATCTCGATGTTGTCAATAATGATCTTCTGGACAGCACCTTCTTGATGGTACTTGCTCCTGGTCTTATGGACCAACTCATAGTAACGGCGTCCTTTGCCGGCGAAAACGGATTTCATTCCCGCTCCGATTGAACCGGCGAAGGATCTATTGTACTTGACTGTTTCCTGTGACATAATTATTTATCTTTTAACCATTAATATCCTTCAACTCTCATTTTCACATCTCCGATCGAGATAATATCGCCCGGTTTGAATGCGATTCCATATTTGTCCGCTTCACGGGAATTGACGTAAGTCCCGTTAAGCGAGTCTCTCCAGCGGCCACCAAGAAGTTGTCCATCATGGATATACCATTGTCCTGTAGTCGGATC
>ONUG01000167.1:2319-6892 GCA_900320965.1 uncultured Bacteroidales bacterium
GTCGGATCTTTCTCAAGGGTGCAGTGATGGCGGGAGATGTATTTGCTGGTATCTTCCCGGATTGGAACCTGGTTATGGGTAAGATCATCGTCCCTACCCATCGTGAGGATACACTTCCCATCCAGAAGTTTATCAAGATAATAGACCATACCATAGTCCTCGCCCTGCATAATCTTCAAAAGGGTACCGTTGACAACGGGATGGAACGAATCCATTCTCTTTTCCTCTTCCTTCGGGGCGACACCTTTGGGAAGCATGTCAAGAATCTCCGAGACTGACTGTAAACGGTGATGGAAATCCGGTCGTAAGGATCCTTCAATAATTGGGGTCCATATTCCTGAAGGATCCGCCTGAATCAAGGCTTCCCTGTCCCAACGGCCCTCTTTTCCATTCTTTAAATATATCGCCAAAGTGCTCTCGTTCAGTTCCCCGAAAGGAAGTCGCCCTACGATGAGTTCGTACATCATGGCCCCGAACGAGAAGATATCAGTCGTCGGAAGCACTGTAGCCTGGCCACCTCTGGGAGGATTGACCTGCTCCGGAGGCATGTAAGGATAAGTGCCGAACTGCTGCTGAGGCCTGCCCATGATGCTGCGTTCGGTCATCCTCTTGTTCTGGTCTCCGGATATTCCGAAATCAGTAAGGACTGCGGTCCCGCCCTTCCTCAAAAGGACATTTTCAGGTTTTAAGTCACGGTGAACCTTTCCACGGGCATGAAGCGCGGCAAGTCCTTTGAGGATGTCCCTGGCGATGAGCACATAATCGACCTTATGGGTTCTGGAATAACTCCTCAGGTCACCAAGGTCGCAGAACTCCATCTGGATGTAGGGGTTGCCTCTCTCCTCCCCGTATGAAAAGGAATGAACAAGGTTCGGACTGTCGATAAGGCCTGTGTTGTATTCCATCAGGAAGCGGGCCTTCAGATTCTCGTAGGACGTAGGAGACACTTCCCAGAGTTTCAGAAGCTTGATAGCATAGTCCCTGGAGTCCTGTCCCTTGACTTTATAAACGATTCCAAAGGCTCCGTTACCAAGGACTTTCTTGACCTTGAAACTGGAGCCGATGACATCCCCGACACCGAAATCACATCTTTGCGGTACGGCCATATCTCTTCTAAGCCTTGAAAACGAATCTTCTATTGCCAAGGATAATCACGTCGCCGTCAGCTAGTTCCATCTTTCGACCCGCATGTACGAAGGTGCTCTGTAGGACGCTCTTGTCCTCAATGAACCATTTGCCGTTCTCATTGATAATCTCGGCCTGGGTCTTGGAGGTGATGCTGTTGTTCGTGGGGTCAGTGTTCTCCCTGTTAAGCCCGACGACGGTACCTGTGTAAGTCATCGTCGGGAGTTCTCCAGGCTCGTCATCCCAAGCCACAGGCTGAAGCTTGAAAGATTTCCCGGCCATAGGATTGCTCCAGGGATTGACAGTTGCGTCATACTTCGCGGCGAATCCTACGTCAGCTGCGGGAGCCACGAAAGGAGCGCCGGCGGGGCCTGCAGCGGGAGCACCGAACTGCTTGCCGCAATTAGGACAGCTCTGGGCACCTTCCCTCAGCGGGAAACCGCACTCAGGACAATTGTGACCACTCTCCTTCCGTTCAAATGTGTCCATCGGTTCACGGACTGTGGAATTCATCTGTGATTGAGGCTCTTCCGCTTTAGGCTCATAGACATTGCCTCCAGCAAGAGGGCTGTTGCATTTCTCACAAAGCTGGGTTCCATCCGGATTCTCCCAGCCACAGTTGTTACATCTCATATCGCTCGCTATATTTTAGTGTTAATTCTTATTCCCTTTCACTAACGACATACCAAACAAAAAGTGTGGAGTATTCTTATTTCATCCTGTTGGAGGCTCTGGTAAACCTTTGAGCGAATGAAAACAATACCCCACACCCGTGTATGCGTGAAGGGGGTAAGAACCACCGTACACAGCGATACAAAGGTGATGGAAGGCTTGTCTATCCTCGCTCTTAGAGAAATTTACCAGATTTCCAACAGAGGATAAAAAGCAAACACTTTCATCAGTTATGTCCTGACCGATACATCCGGTCTTTACAAATATAATCATTTTAAGACAATAACTTGCAGGGTATTGAACCTTTTAAATAATAAAAACCGAAATCTATAGATTACCGCTGATAATTGCGATCGCGATAACCTGAATAATAGTGAAAATGTGCTTCATTTTGCTGACTGTTATTTCTGTTTCGAAGGCAAAAATCGGGGTTTCAGATGAGTCTAGCAAGGATTTTTAGGTGTGCTGTACGAACAGGAACACATCGTGTATGAGAGAGTAATCAGGGAGGTATTTCATACATTGAGAGCCATATTTCATACATTCCCGTAAATGATAGACATTGACTCAGGAATATTCACTATTTTTGCCATGACATCCCATCATGGAGAAGCGCATAGTCATATCCAAAGGAACAGAATTATTCATGATCCCTGCCCGGCGGTTGGTGTATATATCATCCGACGGTAATTACTCTAATGCTGTGACCCAGGATGGCAGGTCAATCCTATTATCCTATCAGCTCGGCCAGCTTGAAGACATCATCTCAGAACAGCTTGGAGACACCGGATTCGATTTCATCCGACTTGGGAGGAAACTGATAGTGAATATGGACTATGTCCATTACATTGACACAGCCAGACAGCAACTCATCCTTTCGGATTGCGCCAGCTGCCGGCACGAACTCACCGCCTCCCGAGAGGTTCTGGCACAACTTAAGGCATACATTGAAGCATCTACAAGAAATGACTGATTATAAGAACGATATCCAAGACGACGAGTTTCGTGTGATAACACATTCTGATTATCACAAACACTCACGTCGCAATAACAAGAGCCTTACCCGGTGGATTATCATAGCCCTTGCCGCGGCTGTCTTGCTCCTTGCGATACTGCTTATATTATAAACCGTTGATTACCTCCTTGGAAAGGGTGGTTAACTCAGAGATGGTGTCCGCATCGAAACCTTTTAATTTCATACGACGGGCTGTCTCGAGTGAACTCTGAGCTTTTCCCTCTGCCAAACCCTCGTTCCTGGCCGTGCGGAGCTGGCTCCGCTGGTCAACCTCCCACATGTAGCGGGCAAGATACTCTCTCTGGCTCATCTCTTCCATGGAAGCGAATTTAGACAATTGGAACATCTTTTCCAAATAACTGCCACGATATTCAGATGGCATCTCCTTCATCGATCCCATGTTCTTGATAGTGTAGAGGATCCACTCAGGAGTGTCCTTGACCTCTTGCAACGTACATGTCAGTTTTGGCAGTTCCACAGTTATGTAGTGCAGGCTGTCCGTGAACTCTATGCCGTTGTCCTTGACATTCCGGATCGTGTAGTGATTGATCATGTCATCGTTGCCCGGCACTCCCGGGATGATGAAATCCGTTATGCCGACCATGTAAAGGGGTGTCAGGGAATAAGTGGTGTTGTCCCCTTGCTGGAGGCGGTTGATAATGGGAAATGATGAGTAGAACACGAGCCGGTCGGTGAAGTCGTCCTGGCTGCGGACCTGCATCTCGATGATCATCTCGCTGCCGTCATCTGTCCCGCAGCGCACATCGACAACAGAGCGCCGTGAATCAGGCCTGAGACCGACTTGTTCCTGTTGCTCCAAGGCAACAGAGACAATGCCCTTTTCCGGCAATATGGCCTGGACAAGGCGCAGGAGCAGGTCCTCGTTGCCGGGGGTGCCGAATATTAATTTGAAAGCGTAGTCGATCCGTGGATCGATAAACACGATGCCCTGTGAGCGGGCCTTCTGGAGAATTGTAGATGAAGAAATCATAGTTGAGTTGAGTTTGAAGTTCCCGCGAAAGTATGGGAAAACCTCCTTCCGCACAAGAAGTAGGAAGGAGGTTTTTCTGTTTCTTAATGAAAATATTTCTGTTTTTTATTCACTTCTCTGTCATCCTGAGCAAAGCCCTGTCATCCTGAGCGAAGCGAAGGATCTACCTGTCCTGCCATTGAGGCATCAGTACCCCGTGCCGGTATTACGGCTTCAATGGGCACGGCAGCCCCCCAAACGCCTACCCGTGCCGGGAAACGTCCCATTTCGGGCGCCGGTGAAGGCTTTGAGTTACCTAGCGCTTCCTGAGTGCTTTCTTGAGGGTCGGAAGTACATATTCGGTGTAACGGACCATGCCAAGATCGGTGAAATGGACTCCGTCCACGGTGGCCTCTCCATCAGTGCCGAGCATCTTGTCGCCTTTGATATAGTAGATCTTCTTCTCTCCCGCTTTTTTCAGCTTCTCGTAAACCGCTCTCATAGAGGCGTTTCTGGCCGCAACATCGGCCGCTGCCTTCTGGTCAAAGACTGTATGGGAATAGTTGGGATTCTCGACAAACACGACAGGAACGTCTGGATGTGCATCCCTGATAATCCTGAAAAACCGCTCCTCCCTCTCATCAATAAGTGACGCCACGCAGTTAGGCACATTGTCAAGGACGAAAAGCGAAGGATCCTCAACTGAAGCCATAAGCTCGGCAATCTCATAATCGAGCCTCGCGTTCCCACTGAAACCGAGATTGACAACCTCCCTGTCAAGCTCTCTGGAG
>ONUG01000218.1 GCA_900320965.1 uncultured Bacteroidales bacterium
CGTTGTCCTCGATGGCTCTCCAGTATCTTCCCGAACGGAAGGATCCGGAAACGCCGGTGTTCAATCTTCCCGTCAGCGACGCAACGATAAACTACCATAGGGATTGTCGTTTAATGTTTTCAATTTGAGTTGTCCGGAAGTCATCCCTTGTTCTCTTCCGTTTCCAACTCGTCATTATATTTCTTGTCGCTTGATCCGGGCTTCATCGCCCGGATTTCGCGTTGTTTTTTCCACTTTCATCCCGGAGGCCTCGGGCGAGAACTCCGTTTCGGAACCGTTTGAGAGGCTCAACTATGCGGCCTCTTCCTGTTGTCGTTCCATCAACCTTTCTGCCAGCAGCACCGCATTCGCCGTGTGGATGCCGAAGAAGATGTACAGGATCTCCGTCTCCTTCCTTCTGGCTTTGATCCGACGCATCGAGTAATGCTCTTTCTGCGTCCCGAATGATCCTTCCATCGCCGTCGCTCTCACTCTCGCAAGTTCCTGTCTCACAAAGTCTTTCTCGTTCATCTCCTTGAAAGGCTTCCCTCTCTTCACGAAGGATGTCTGGATCTTCAGTTCCTTGCAGAGATCGCGGTTTGCCGTGCCGGCATAGCTCGTATCTCCACCTATCTTTTTCGCATCCATCCCGAAAAGACGCCGGTGTATCTTGATGCAGTGCGGCAACCGGGCCCCCTCGTTGAAGGCGTTGAACGACAGCTTTTCAATGAACGATATCCCATCCACCAGGATGTTGTTGCACTTGGCTCCGAACTCCACATTCTTTGTTTCCTTGCCACGGACAATCGGTCTCACATACGGCTTGCTCACGCTCACTATCCGGTTCGGGATGCTCTCGCGGGCATCGCCGCTCTGGAAGTGGTTGCACTGCTGACGATAAGCTTTCGTGATAATGTCTATCGTCTGTTTCTCCCTATCCGTGAACAACATGGCGGCTTCGTGTTCACGATCCATCTTCCGTATCTCCCTCAGTACCTTGCCCAGCAGGTCCAGCAGGCGTCGAGTGATTCTCCTGGTCTGCGTCTTGTTGTGCTTGCGCTGCTTGCGGTATGTCAGGTTCGCTTTTTCAACATCCAGGAACTTCGTCCTCGGACGATGGATTCCCAGCTGGCGGCTCGCCTTGCACATCAGGTCATATCCCTTCTCCACGCACTCCCAGAGCAGTTTCTGATCAGTCGGATAGCGCATCTCGCTCTCGTAGCATGTCGCGTCCGTGTACATCGTGTCCAGATTCTTCATATAAGGCTTCCATGCCTCTGCCAGAAGGTTCTGCAATTCCTGGATCTTCAGCCTACCGGCCAACTCCGCCGCAATGTCGTCCAACAGTTTGTAGTTCGTCAGAGGATGGACTGGATCTATGAGGATGTCACAGAACAGCTGGTAGTGAATGTTCCCGTTCAGTTCTTCCATCAGTTTCGGGAAGCTCATCTGCGTCCTCATCTTCAGGAACATCAGCGCCACCTTCCCTTCCGGGGTGAAGTAGGACTTCCGTCCGCGTTTCGGAGCCATGCTCTTGCTCACGAGCCCGAAGCTCTCCGCCATCTCATGCAGCGGGAGGATCTTCTTCATCCTTCCCAGTTCGCTCTTCTCAAACGTCTCCCGGTACAGTTCATAAAAATTGAACTCCGAGAACGGGAGATTTGGAGTAATCTCAGCAAAATTTCGTATTTTTGACATCGTAACTTTTAGTTCGATTCCTCCGAAATTCACTTTCCTACGGTGTTCGGAGGAATTCTTTTTCCCTAAATCAAAGATACAAAATTTCTAACACATTAACAATCAATTTGTTATAAAGTTTTCATCAATTTGCGACTGTCCCTAGTTAATAGCCTCGTACGGGGTCGTTAACTTATATCTAACTTTTTTGGATGACTTATTTGAGGTCTATAGGGTAGGTATTCAGTCGGAAAGTCGCATCGGACGGATATGTAATACCGCTGATTATCTATCAATTCTAGAATAGTAGAAGGAGAACAATGCAATCAGTAACAGGACGCCGATGACGATGAGGAAGAATTTGAGTAGTAGTCGAATGGCTGATTTATTGTCTTCTTTCTCCGCCTTCTTGTCCTCATATGTATAGCGAATAAGACTCTTTCCGGCAAGTCGGTTAACGGCATCCTCCAGTTCTCGATTCTTAAAGAAATAGTTGTTTAGCGAAGCACTGATGTTAGGTTCATCTTTATCTTTGAAGATGATGACGAGATACCGATGATAGTCATCCTTGATATAGCAGTGATCGATACTCTTCCAGGCATAGAAAGATCCATTTTCATCGGTAAACCCATCTTTATTCAGGATGAGACGTCTATTTAATTGCTTGTATTCCAAGATACATAAGTATAGAAGCAGAGGGAGGCCGAACAACAGGACTTTGACAGAATTCGAGACTAGGCCGGCGACAAGACATCCGATAGTCGCCAGACACAGCGAATACCAGGTGAACTTCTCGTGTTTGAATACGACTTCTTCGTTTTCATCCAAGTTTAAAAATTCGTAAGCTTTATTTTTCTTGAATGCACCAATATAACAGGTGCCTAATCCCACATCAGTAGCTGCAAGAATAATATGGTCCATTACAATAGTTGCATCAATATCTGCAATATTTTTTCCATCCCAAGGTCTGGTCCATGCTTTATCTCTTAAA
>ONUG01000185.1 GCA_900320965.1 uncultured Bacteroidales bacterium
AGCTCATCCGCGCCGATGGTACTGGCACACCAGCTGGGAGAGTAGGTCGCCGCCGTTCTTCGGAAGTCCCTGACAGACGTTGTCTGCCAGGGACTTCTTCGTTTTATTCTGGGGGGGGGCGTGATCGTTTTGATTTTTCCATGTTAATTACCTAAATTTGAATGTCATGTGTCCCCTCGTCAAATACTTTACAATTACGGAGCACTTCCTTTTAGGATTTGCTCGTTGATGAATTGCTTAATAATCAATTGTTTACGTAATATGAAATCAACTATTCAAGCGGTGGCTGTCGCAATTGCAGTGGCTTTTACCTCATTATTCACTTTTACTAGTTGTGACCCTAAGGAGGATCCGGAGGTTGCGGTTAGTGTAGTCTCGGTCAGCCAAACTTCGCTGACACTTGAGCCGGGCGGCACGGCGAACCTCACGGCGACAGTTACACCCTCAAACGCCACTTACAATACTGTCTGGTGGTCGACATCCAACCAGTCCGTGGCAACAGTAAGCAACGGGACCGTTACGGCAGTGGGAGAGGGCACCGCGTCGATCTATGCTGCCGCCGGTGGCAAGACGGCCACTTGCCAAGTGACAGTCAAATGGAATGTGGTTAACGTTACGTCCGTTGAGCTTGACAAGTACAAGGCCGAGATGGAAACAGGTCAGGACCTGACACTTACGGCCACTGTGAAGCCTGACTACGCCACTGACAAGACAGTGACTTGGACCACCAGTGACGCTAATATTGCAACCGTTGAGAACGGCAAAGTGACTGCGGTAGCTGAAGGCGATGTCACTATTGGCGCCACCGCTGGAAATAAGACTGTCACTTGCCAAGTGACAGTCAAAAAGAAGGTGGTAGACGTTACGTCTGTTGAGCTTGACATGACTGAGGCCGAGATAGAAACCAGAAAGGACCTGACACTTACGGCCACTGTGAAACCGGACGACGCCACTGACAAGACAGTGACTTGGACCAGCAGTGACGCTAATATAGCAACCGTTGAGAACGGCAAAGTGACGGCGGTTTCTGAGGGCGAAGTCACTGTCACCGCCGCCTCCGGAGGTAAGGAGGCGACTTGCGTTATTACTGTTAAACCGGGAACTTTGGAAAAAGCTCGTAGGATTATGGAAAAAGTCTATGAGGCTTGGGGTGCGAAGAACTGGAACGATCCATGGATTCCGGGGGAGACCTGGCCTGGACTTGAGTACTATGAAGACTCTGACAAAGTCGGCCTGGTTTTGAAGTCCATGGGATTAAAGGGAGAGATCCCGGAATGTATCGGTGAGCTTGGTGACTTGATTTCGTACTTTAACATACAAGACGCCCCTGAGCTGACAGGTTCACTACCTAAGTCATTCGCGAATTTAAAGGCTCTTCAGCATTTGGGAATAACTAATACTTCCTTGACAAGTATTCCGGACATTTTCGCTGGCATACCTTTGACTAGTGTTTATATCTTCCGAAACGATGAATTGTCCTGTCCACTGCCTTACAGTATCGGTGATTCTCCGGAATTGGTATCTCTATACCTCCATTATAACCATTTTACCGGTGAGCTTCCCGCATCGTGGGCAAGATTAGGTAGGAATTTTGCCATACAGAATAACTGTCTTACCGGACAGATTCCGAAGGAATACATGGTTCCAGAATTTGCCGAGTATAATTTTCGGGAACATCTCTGGCAAAGGAACGGTTATGGTCTTGACGTCACAGACCTTGAAATAAATGGACGTTGGGATTATTGCTATCCAAAAGAGATTGTCAACGATCTGGAGGGAAAGCCTTTTTCTTTTGACGAGGTGGTCAAGAAGAACAAATTGACAATATTCCTGGCTTGGGCGCCGTGGTGCCCTTTTTCCAAGGAGCTTATGCCCGAACTCAAGGCATATTACGAAAAGTATCATAAGGACGGCTTGGAGATCATCGCTACGGTGATGATGAATGAGGCCGGTCTCCCATGGGATGATTTGGCTGGACAAAAGAAGGAAGTGTCCGAAAAAGGCTATGGGCAATGGTATAACTTCTATTGGGATTTTAATGTATTCAATGCTTACAAGCCTGCCACCCCTGTTGCTGAAGTCTATGATTCAGAAGGATTTGTACAGTTCAGCGCCAATGAGTCATACAGGGATCCCGTCAGGAAGCGTCTTGGAAGGACCGCATCCAGCGATCTGATACCATTCCTGGAGACAGTGTTCGGGCCGGCGGATACGGATGAGAGCGACTACGCGTCCACGGATTATTCCGAAGACCAGAAGGTTATGACACTCCAGGAAGCGACTGTCGGCAAGGGCATCGACATAGTCTTTATGGGTGACGCCTACACCGATAAGGACATGAAGCCAGGCGGACTGTACGAGTCCTTGATGCGACAATCGATGGAAGAGTTCTTCGCCGTTGAGCCGTACAATACATTCCGCAACCGCTTCAATGTGTATGCCGTGAAGGTTGTTTCCAAGAACGGCTGGATAGGTGACGGCTACTCAACGGCCCTCTCCACGCATTTCGGAGAGAGATCGGAAGTGTTCTGCGACTACGAGAAATGTTATGAATACGCCTTGAAAGTTCCTTCCATCAAGAGTCGGGAGAACCTGCTGGTCTGCGTCCTGGTCAACACCAAACGGCATGCTGGAACCGCTAGAATGTTTGATGACGGTACGCAGACAAGCGTTGCTGCCTTCTCTTCCAACGGCAACGATCCCGACATCTTCGGCCCGACCCTTCGCCACGAGGCCGGAGGCCATGGTTTCGCATTCCTTGGAGACGAATATGTCAACTCTTCAGGGGCGGCTCCTCAAAGTCTTGTCGATCAGTACTCCGAGCAAGCCACCAGGTTGGGTTGGTGGCAGAACATCGACTTCACCAATGATCCTTCAAAAATCAAGTGGAGCGTTTTCCTCTCTGACGATCGCTACAAGGACGAGGTCGGAATTTATGAAGGTGGTCTCTTTGGAAAGGGAGTCTGGCGTCCGTCAGAAAATAGCATTATGAACATGAACTTCGGCGACTTCAACGCTCCGTCCCGCTGGGCCATCTACAAGAGGATAATGGAGCTTAGTGGCGAGGAAGCCAGCTTCGATAAGTTCCTGGAGTATGATGCGGTGAATCGTGGCAAGAAACAGTCCTCAGCTCCCATGACTCGCTCCGCTGTCGAGTGGCAGCCTACCGCCCCGCCAATAGTAGGGCCGTAGGGAAGCTTTCAGTGTGACTAAGTGAAATAGATTTGCTATCTTTGCCTCCGATGAGAGGCAAAGCTACTGTCGTGAAGAATGCGGGAAGTCATTTCCTGCTGTCGAGGCTCCCTGAATGGGCCCCGTTCCCGGCCGTACTTAAAGGCAAAATCCGTCTTTCCGGAAGCGAATCCACCAATCCCGTCGCTGTTGGAGATGTTGTCACATTTGAGTATTCAGAAGAACCTTCGCTGACGCATCCCGCCAGTATTGTGGAAGTCGCTGACAGAAAGAATTATGTGATACGCAGGTCCACCAATCTTTCCCGTCAGTCTCATGTCATCGCGGCCAACCTTGACAGGGTTTTCATCGTGGTGACTCTATTCTTCCCTGATATCAAACTTCCATTCCTGGACAGGATCCTGCTTACTTGCGAGGTCTATGGTATTCCGGCGACAATAGTTCTTAATAAAGTTGACATTTTCAGGAAAGAATTTCCAGAGCAGTTAAGCGATTTCCGTCGTATTTACGGGACCGCCGGTTACCCTGTCATCGAGACTTCGGCTCTTACTGGTGAGGGCATGGAGGAACTTAAGGCCGCTATCAGGGAGGCTGGGGACACTTCAGTTTCCCTTTTCACAGGCGAGTCCGGAGTAGGGAAGTCGTCCATTATCAAAGCCTTGGACCCGAATCTT
This sequence comes from uncultured Bacteroidales bacterium, assembly GCA_900320965.1. Lineage (GTDB taxonomy): Bacteria > Bacteroidota > Bacteroidia > Bacteroidales > UBA932 > Cryptobacteroides. Next base: position 3,867 of record ONUG01000185.1, read on the forward strand.
AATCCCAAAGTGGGGGATATATCCATAGCTCATCTGCAAGGAAAACATACCACTTCCCTTTACGAGATGTATCCTCTTTCTTCAGGTGGGTTCATTATCGATTCGCCGGGGCTGAGGGGGTTCGGGCTGGTAGATTTG
>ONUG01000072.1 GCA_900320965.1 uncultured Bacteroidales bacterium
GCGATGTAACCATTGTCGGAGTTGAGGGCGGCATACATGTCAGCGAAACTGACAAGCTCATCCGCATCATCGACATCCATGTACTGGCGGACAGTACCGAGTCCGTAGTGGGAGTTCAATCCGAAGGAATTGGTCTCTTTATAGTTGTCGCCACTAAGGAGTTGCTGGCGAAGAGTAGCATCGTCAATACGGTAGTTCCACGTGTGGAGACCGTCGTAGATCGGGGCATAGTAGAATCCGGCTTTCTGACGGAAAGCGGCCATGTCCTCAGCCTTGAGGCTGAGAGACATAGGAGTGCCCTCGAGCATCTCGTAGCCACGAGGGACATAGTTGATCTCGAAGTCTTTGTCGGCACGCTCTGTTTTAAGATCCTCGACGGCCAGGCCGTTAAGAGAAGCGCCACTGCGAAGGCGAGAGGCTACAGCATCATTGTCGACATATTTCTTCGAGGTGAATATTCCTCCGGCAAGATAATCAATAGCATTGACAGAAGCTCCAGGGACAATAGGAGCGTCATTACGTCCGGAATAGTTGTTCGGATAGAAGACGTAGAAGGTGAGGGTACCGTGGTTGCCGGTCTTTTTGGCGACTTCCTGCTCCTTGACCTTAAGTACCTGGATTTCGCGCTCGCGGTAATCCTGCTGGTAGATTCTTGTGGCGCCGGTGTTCCACCCGTTATTCCTGGCCTTACCAAGGTAGAATGTGAAGCCAGCGTGAATTCCGAGGTTGGAGTCGAATTTCTTGGCGACACGATTCTCCATACCGGACTCATGGTCGAAGTTGGTCTGATAGAAAAGTCCCCTGGCCTTAAGGTCAAGCGAGACTCTCTTCTTGGTGTTGAAGAACTGGCTGTACTGAAGTTCGGCATGACCGCTCCAGAGGTTGTCTGAACCGTAGTCATTAGCGAAACCCAAGTGATGAGTCCCTCCGATACCAAGGTTGACCATCCACTGGCCAAGATGCTTTCGGCTGTCCATTCCCTCGTAACCAAGGATGAGACGGGTGAGATTCAAAGAAGCCAAGGCACTGACATCCCACCAAGTGGTTTTCATCGCACGGTAGTCGTTGCCATTATAATTACCAATCACAGGGCCATAGCCATAATGACTGCTCATGTACTCGGTGTACCCTTGCGAATTGGAACGAAGGAACTCCAATTTGAGAGCGATCCCAGGAGTGAACCATTTACCAAGACCGATTCCCCAGTCAGGCGAGACAGTTCCTTTGAACTTACCGTCCTTGGAATAGTCGCCCCTGAAAGTGTGGGCACCGCCAGTGGCGTAGACAAACCAGTTCTTGCTGAAAGAGTTAGTCACAACCCTGCTGGCGTCCAGCAAGGTGTCCCTCTGCGCAAGGATCCTGGTACGAGGCTTAGACATGACTGTGTCACGGTAGACCTCGCGGTAATCTTTGTACATCTCGTCAATCTGACCCCAAGTCGGAGAGGAGGCCAGGAAGGCCAGGGCAACAACAGTCAATACCCTGCGTACCAGATTGAGTCTTTTCATAATACGGGTGATATTTTTTTATTTATTTGTTCTTTCATTCTACATTCGACGAGAATATAATCCTCGTGCAACTTCTCCCTGGAGATTATCTCCGTCCCCTTGTCACAAGACCTAAGCGACGGAAGATTCTTTTCATCAATGGTCGCGAACATCCTGATTCCAAGCCGCTGGCAGATCTGGGAGCATGCGCACCAAATGGCTGTTCCCAACCCCTTATCTTGTAATTGATGATCCACCAGCAAGCCGGCAAAAGCCCTATTGTCGCAAAAACACCGAAGGAAAAAATAACCTTTTATCTCATCGCCAACAGTTTCCGTCACTTTCATCACAAGGAAGGAATAACCTTTTATGATTCTTCTCAATGTCTTCTCATCGAAACGGTGGGGACGGAAATATTTAAAACTCTCTTCAGGCTGGCCCGAGAGAAATCCGACAAGCGAAGGAACATCATCCTGGGTGGCCAAGGAGAAAACATAACCATCAGGAGATGAATTCTCAAGAATCTCCTCAGAGAGCGGGATAATGTCGCGATGGCGCAGGAAGAAAACCGATCCGTTGAAACTCTCGACAATCCGCCACAACCAAGGAAAAGTCCGCTTGAATGATATGAGCCAGGAAGTCAGTCCCATTCGATTAGAATCGATAAGTTAAAGCCACTCCAGCGCTGGAACTGGAAGGTTCGATTGTAAGTTTCTGTCCTTCAGGTCTCTTGACTATCACCCTGGAGCCTCCAGGCAGGATAGCCGCATCAAGGATGTTGTAAATCCAGACGCCTGCGAAAGCGCCTGCCATGATATTACGAGCAACTTTGCAACTGACAGCTTTAGAGTGCCAGCTGTCAGCGAATGGCACCCCATTATCAGCATTGGCCTGATAGTCAAGGTACTTGATGTGGCTGACAATCGCACCGGCCGCGAGGAGCGTCTCAGTGCCGATGATGCCACACCCCTTGAATGTGTCGCCTTTATAAATCTGCCCAAGACCAGGAATAATGGACAAGGCCGCGGCGGTGGAATTGGCATTATCCCTAATCTCAAAATCATCGAACACAGGGAGGATGTTCTTGTCGGACACGGCGTAAAGCTGGTAGTACTCAAAGCCGAACTGGTTGGTCTCAAAATCCTCGAAACTGCAGTACTCATCAACCTTTTTGGCATAGACGGTCCCGTCACCGGAGGCGTCTTTGAAGGAGATGCGATAGGTCACATCATCCGTCTGCAAAGACTCGATCGTGTCTAACTTCATCGAGAGGGCGTCAGCACCATAGAGCTCACGAACATATGTCATAAGCGGGTCAAAACGCTGGTCTTGAAGAAGTGAAAGATCCGCATTCCAGGTGTGAAAGACCTTGAATGTGTAGTTGTCTGCTATCCTCTTCCGATTCATCGCGTCTTCCCCCTGGCGTACCCACTGGGGTTTGATGGCTGCCGCAGCTTCAGATGCCGCAAAAAGACATGCTAAAACCAAGGCGAAAGTTCCGGCGGCTTTAAGAATATTCCTCATGGTTTCTTCTCTATTTGTTAGTAGACCAAATAATTGTCAAATATAGCAAAATTATACTAAAGTATAAAAGATATTCCGTTTAATTACATTTAATCAGCTCATATTCGCTCAGATAGTACCGGATGGAAGCATCAAGACTGAACTTCGAAGCCCGGGACAGACATTTAGCGGCCACAGCATTTCCTAACGCCGTATCCTCGCAGACCTTCCTTAACATCTCCGAGAGAACAGCAGGATTTCCGTCCGGAAACAATAGCCCCGCTCCCCCAACCTGTTCCTGCACCCCCGGTACATCAGAGGCGATGAACGGGCGTCCGCTAGCCATTCCCTCAACGACCGAAAGAGACATGCCTTCGTAATGCGTGGATAAGACAACAACATCGCTTGCCGCCAAGATCGACGGGACATCGCCCCTTTTACCGAGGAAACGAACCCTACTTTCAAGGCCGAGCTCCTGGACCATAGCCTTGCAGGAATCAAGATTCGGCTGATCCTCCGGCCACTCGACTCCTCCTACCAGAAACAGCTTATAATCAGGCGGAAGCAACGACATTGACCGAATCAATGTGGCCTGGTCTTTCTGAGGACGGAAAGCGGCCACCATGACGACTTTATGGCCAGGCATGGAACTGATTCCAGGATCCGGAACCGCATTCCTGAACCGCCCCAGGTCAATTCCATTCGGGATGATGACAGTCTTTCCGGTCACAGTCCCGCCAACATAGTCCTCAAGATTACGACGGACCTCGTCGCCGACGCAGACAATCTTGGAATACCGGGAATACATCCACCGGTCGATCGGCTTGAACCAGCCCCAGGCCCTTCTCCTATTGGAAGTGTTGTGTTCTGTCGTGACAAGCCTTAGCTTGAGAAATAAAGATGCGAAAGCGGCAAGGAACTGGCACGACGAATTATGTGTGTGGACAACATCGAAACGTTCCCGGGCAAGGAGCCTCACCAGCCTGATGACCAGAAAAGGGTTTCGCATCGAGCCCGCCCCTTCCCCAAGGGGCACAATCATGACTTCTATCGCCTCCAGCTCATCGTGGAATGGAGTCCTGGTCCCGTCCAGGAGCGCCACAACGACATCATGTCCCTCCTCCTTGAAACCGACAGCGAGGTCAGTCACAAGACGCTCTGCCCCGCCAAGACGAAGCGATGTTATAAGCTCCAGAATCCGCATCCCCGAACGGATGTCCCCAAAGACAGCTTGATCATAATTATACTAAAGTACAAATCTATGCGGAGTATTTACTGACATGCGAAAGGCGATAGAGACCTAAATGCCGTACTCCGCACTGAACGGACTCCTTCCAGCAAGCCACTCCAGTATGGGAGTGCCGTGCGGGGAGACAGGCGCAGCAAAGAGTACAGGAATATGCCAAAACACTGCCACAAGACCTTGGGGCAGAAAGCGAGCAATGAAAGGAGACGCGTCCAGAACGAGTCCAAACCATTACGGTAAACACTTCTCCACCAAACCATTAAAGTAGCTTTCGCAATGAGACGAAGCCTGTCCGGGCTTTTCTTAAAAGCGGTACTTGAAGAACCGGCGTCAAGATTCTTCACCCCTGAGTCATACAAAACGCCAAGCTTTCCACCGTTAGCATGCAGTTTGTACGAAAGCAATGCGTCCTCGCAGTATGGAAAGGAAAGAGAGTCCAACCAGAGTTCATCCTCATAATGTATCTTCAGGAAAGAAACCTTCTTCCACATCATAGCCGGACCTCCGCACGACTGAGAGGGGTAACAACGGGGCTCTGGCCGCCAATTATAAGAGAATGAGCCGGTCCTGTGCATCTTGAAAGCCCATCTGTTTCCAAAATGAGGAAAGACCCAATGGACTAAGGCCGCTTTGAGCTTAGTCGAAAATGGCATCTTATGATTCTCGAACACATCTGCCGCAACGCAGTCAAAACACTGTTTCTCAATAGCCTCCAGTAGTTTTGCGGCACTATCTGGAGCCAGTCTCACATCATCATCAAGCATAAGGACGCAATCGCTTCCGATCTCATCATACCTCAACGCCCTCTGTGCCATCATCCCCTTTTTCACCCAGACATATTCTTCTTTCCCCACCGAGAATTCGGGACGAGGGTAGCCTTCGGCAATATAGACGACAACCCTATCGGGGGGCACCGTCTGTTCGGTGATGGAAAGGAGCTCCTGCCGGAATTTCTCACCCGCCGTCCCAAGAGTCCGTATGGCGATTGAATAGGTCATAATAATACTGCTGATTTAATGTAGACACAACTATTATCGACCTGAGTTAAGCCCAATGACTCCGGATCCGGAAATCCTTCCCTTTCAATCTCATCCGAAACCACAATAATGCCACCGGGATTAACGGATGCGGCCAATCGCTCCTGCACTTTACGCTTAGAGTCGTTTTCGAAGAACTTAATGACATTCCTGCAGAAAACCAGATCAAATCCTTGCGGATAATCGCCCGTCAGGAGATTGACATACCTTGTTTGAATCAAATCACGAAGCCTTGAGACAAAACGGAACTGAAACAAATGGGAGAAATCCTTCTTGGTTCCCCTTCCCTCATTGTACTTTTCAGTGAAAGGCCAATACTTCAAAGGAATCTCGTCTATGGTCCTGAGAGAATAAACCCCGGCCTCACACTGACGCAACATCTCCCGGTTATAATCCGTCGCCAGCAATGAAACCTTATCAAGAGGAACAAGGTCTGACAACAGCATCAAGACGCTATACACCTCTTTGCCATTAGAACATCCCGCACACCAGACATTTATCCTTTCCTTATCATTTCCGGAAAGCATGCTCTCCAGCTGTTGTCTCAGAGTAGGCCAGACTTCCCCCCTGAAGAAATGTGAGCCGACAAAAGTCAGATTCTCCCTAAGCTCACGAAGGTCTTCCGGATTAGATGACACTCTTTCCAGCCACTTGCCAAGATCATAATATCCATTGGCCAGCGTGCGCAAACGGATCTGGTATAACGCATCCGATTGGTTGTAGTATTTCATCTCCGGGATCAACTCCGTGAATTTATCAATTGCCTCCCAGCCCGAGATAATCCCGGGATTCCGGCTCATTCTTCTGAGCCCGAATCGCAATCCCAGCTTATTAAAGTTGTTACCAATCTTCACTAAAAACGAGAAGAGACGCACAAAAGCAAGGCTATACGCACCTTTACCTTTCACCGACTTTGTCATATAGAATAATGCTTATTTCCTGAAAAGAAGACTACGCCATTGTGGAATAACTTTCTCCAATGAATACTCTTCAGCCAGCCGCATTCCCCTCTCTGAATATCCCCGCCGCAAGACTTCGTCATCAGCGAAAGCATTCATAGCCTTTACCAACTCCAGCTCATCACCAACAGGGACAAGCCTGCACGCTTCGCTGTCCCCAAGCATCTCCCTAACCCCTTCAAAATCAGTGGAAATGCAAGGGAGTCCCATCATCATCGCCTCAAGAAGAGCGTTCGGCGTTCCCTCATAATCAGATGAGAACACAAATTGCTCCGCATCGGCAATGGCTTCATGCACATCATCACGGAAGCCTTCCAAAAAAACTTTTCCCTCCAGACTCATCCCCTTGATCAAAGAATCAAGCCGACATTCGCCATAATCTTTGCCGTAGATGTGTAGAGTATGAGAAGGATGCGTAACCGAAAACTGGGCGAACGCCTTTATGAGGAGCACATGATTTTTCTGCTGATGAAGCCTCCCAACAGTCACAATCTTTTTAGAGCAGCAAGAAGCGAGGCATTCGACTTGCACAGGATTCGGAATAATAAAAGCCTTTCTTCTAATCCAAAAAGGAAACATGTTTTTAACAGCTTCGGTCTGAAAAACAATCTTATTTCCAATGCTAAAAGAAAATAACTCCTTCAGGTAATAAATCCATCCTTTCCGCTGCGGATTATTTCTTTCCGACATTATCTTTAATCCCCCCCCCCCGGCAAAAGCATTCATCATATTCGGATAATCCAGAAAACTGATTGTCACATCTGGCTTTTCATGTTTTTTTAATTCTTTCAGCTGCCAGCTCAATGCTAGCGAACGCCTGATACTCATCATGTTGAGTCTGGCAAGCCCGAACCGGCTTAAGTCTAGGACCTCTGGTTCTACCATATTGAAAATCCGGACATTGCCCGACAAAGGGTACGCCCTTTCTGTAGGGGAAGTCATTATCAGCACATCGTTATCAACCGAGAGGGCATTTGCAAGACGGCTGACCACTCTTTGAGCTCCACCGCCAAACATATTTGAAATGACAATAAGAATCTTCATAAAGAGCGTATAAGATAGAGACTTAAGGAGTTAGCAATCACTCTCATTCTTGCTTTTATACCATGAGAGTACCCACACAGATAAGCGATAGTCTTCATGCAAGGCACATTATTGTCCAACGCTACAAGGAAACAACGGTCAAAGGCCTCCCTGTCCTCATTGAATAGTCTGAAAAGATGCCATTGAACCACATAACATGTATCTTTATCACAAGGGAAGGTTTTTGACACGACTCCGTAAGCGTGACATGCGGCTATAGCGCGACACTCCAACTCTCTTTCCTTGTTGTCCAGATTGTATGACAATGACCCCTCCCTCTCAGTCAGATAATAAACTTTCCTGTCACAAACATCAACCGAAGAAGCCCAGCATCCTGTTTTAACAGAGAACAATACATCATTAGAATAACTTATCTCTTCGAATCGTATCGACTTTCCCTCAACAAAAACTCTTCTGATCATCTTGGAGCTTGGTCATCAGAAAACACGTCAAAAAAACCGAAATACACGACATCGATCTTATTATCAAGATTAGCGTCGAAAACATCCCACGCATCTTCTGAAAAGAAGTCGTCCGCATCAGCGAAAATCAACCATTTCCCCAAAGCCCGTTCAAGTCCGAGATTCCTCGCATAGCCCGCCCCTCCATGCCTTGGTGCATAAATAAACTCCACATTACGCTTCCGAAGGGATTGGATCATTTGAGGATAATTCTCGCCATCCGGGCTATGATCATCCACCACTATAACCTGAACGTCATCCCTCTGAGGAATCGAATCCAGGCAACGAGCAAGCAGATCAGGAATATTATAATGAGGTATTATTACACTAAAAGAAACTTCAGACGCGCTAACTATCGTCTCCATAATTATCTTTCTTCAACAAGTTTCCTGAACAAATCCATCCATTGAGCAACAACCGTTTCGATAGAGAATCTCTTAACATTCTCCAAAGCTTCCTGCCCCATTTCACGTCTCATGGAATCATTCTCGATCAAAGAGCAGAGCCTTTCGGCCAATACCATCTCATCTTCAGGGGGGACCAGAAAACCGTCTTTGCCGTTTGTTATCACATCCTTAGGTCCGCAAGGGCATGCGTATGACACGACGGGCAGGCCGACACTCATAGCTTCAATCAAGACAACGCCGAAACCTTCAAATTTAGAGGTCATGACCAACATCGACGAGCCAACCATTTCCTCGATGACCCTATTGGTGTTACCCCGTAGTCGAATCTTGTCATCCAGTCCAAGACTAGAAATAAGGGTCTGGAGTCGAGACTTCTCAGGGCCATCACCAAAGATGTCCAGTCGCCAATCGGGGTGACGCATAGCAACCAGACTGAAGGCATTGACCAAAGAAGCGAAGTTCTTTTGTTGAACAAGCCTTCCGACAGCTATTATACGCTTTTCATTCAAGGCGGATATGTGACCGCTTCTCACCTCAACAGGATTCGGGATAACCGCCACCTTGGGGTTGTCCTTCCAATTTAACTCCTTGTCTTCATGCGTCAATACGACGATCCTATCATACTTCTTGATGTTAAAGGAATAATCAAGCAAATCCCCTCCAAAAGCAAGAATTTTGTCAAAAATAGATTGGGCCGCCTTCCATCTATAGTCCTTGACATAATGTATTTCCCTGACCGTAGCCCACTTCCCTTGTATTCTTGGAAGGAAGTTCTTCTCGGATTGGCCGACACTGACCAAAATGTCAGGATTCACTTCATGGAGAACCTCTTCAAGCCGCCGACGATGCAAACTCCGCTTAATGACTATCCCCTTCAACACGTTCCAACGGGACTTCCAGTCATCTTTATAATAATCCACACCGAGATCGACCACCCTGACTTTAGGAGAAACGTCGAGCACCCGTTCGCCGGAATGATCCGCAAACAGAATAAAGACCTCATTCCCGGGCACTTCCACCAAAGCATTCGCCTTGGCGACAGTAACCCGTTGGATTCCCCCAACATTATTTATACTATCGATGCAATAGGCTATCCTCATATCACACTACTTTCCACGCAACTACAGCTATTTATCCAAGATTTTGACACATCCGGAAATAAACAACTCTATGACGTAGTGTATAGCACATCTGATGCGATTTCCGAAGGTGGTATGCCGTAGCCCCATCTCCAGCCTGCGCATCTTGGCGAAACTCCTTGGACTGTCAAGGTACTGCCGGAAAATGTTCCGGGACATACTGTCCGCGACTTGGTACTGAACCAGACAAAGAGGCTCATTGAGGACCAGAAGCGGGTACTTGTCCGTCACTTGAAGAAGCATGTACACAGGATTGAAATTCTTCTCTCCCGGGAAGCCTATTTGCGGTGCTACCTCCTTCATCAGGTCAGTCCGCATCACCTGTTTGGTGTCACCCCGATGGATATTCCTGGCGTACAGTTCCGGGAAATAGCACTCTGTCATCCCATCAGGAAAGCGACCTCCGATCGGCTCGAAAGTGTCCATGTCAATGTCGAGGCCTATGATGCCACAATATTTCTTGGAACCTTTTGTTTTCCAAAGATCTACAATCTTTTCAACAGCATCCTCCGGCATCGCGTCATCGCTGTCGACACAGACATTGAGTTCAGTCTCTATGTTCTCGTAAGCGGCATTGTAGCCCGTGTACAAGCCCCCGTTCTCTTTATGAATATACCTGATGGGCAACACTCCCTCATCAATCCAACTACGGACAAGCGTCTCTGTCCCGTCAGTCGAACCATCATCCACAACCAGCCACTCGAAGTCCTTGCATGTCTGTGACTTCAAGCTCTCATAAACCCTGGGCAGCGTGTGTGCCCGGTTATATGTCGGAGTGAATATGGTGAGAGTCTTACTCATTTACATGACGCGTTTGTAAAAACAAGTCGCATCGCTGAAGATTATCCCCGAGAGTACCGATGGCATAAGGGTCTATTCCATCTCTCCACAAACATTCTATCAACGAGATCTGGTCCCTTCCGGAGCCAAGCATGAATGAGTCCCACCATTTTTCCATAAGAGAAACGCAAGCTGGATCCAGATGCTGTCTTGCGATCACGCTCGCCTCCAGAAGCCCCCAATGCGGTGGGATTCCAAGAGCTTTCAGCTCATCTACCTGCTGTTCAAGCCTCCCCCTATCTCCTTTATTTTGGTCGAGGCACGCCTGAATCTCCTCATATACGCAATTTCTCTTCTTATGACGGAACATCGCCACAGGGAAAGAGTCCAGACTTGCGGTAAGAGGGGTCAAGTCGGAGAATACCCAAATATTCGAATCTATATAGATGCTGTATTGATAGTCAGGGAATAACAAGTGAGGATGAAACTTGCACCACCTGTTGCATGCTACGGGATCTCTTTGAATGCCAGAAGGAAGCAAGGACCTGATGTCAAGACTCTTCCATTGACTTCCACTTTGGATCGGCTGGTCAGTAAATATGTAATAGTCAACATTATCCGGATGCAGCAAAGGCTCCTTCAATGTGTCATAAGGGCCAATGAGCGATGTGTAGACGGCAATACGTTCTTCACGGATGTATAAATCTTTTCTCTCACTTGCGTCATAATGGTCAAGAGCGAGATCGGTCCCGAGTCTGGACCGGTCGTGGAGATGAGTTATGACCTGGCTTTTCCCCCTTCTCCTTAACCTTGCGGAAAGGTAGGCAAGGAGGGTCTTGAAGAAAGGATACTCCTTGAGCACAGTC
>ONUG01000169.1 GCA_900320965.1 uncultured Bacteroidales bacterium
TAGGACGACCGCCCTATCTCTCTGTCTATTAATTTTATAAGCAGCCTTCCCTGGGAGATGCTCATGTTCTTCAGGGGCTTCTCATACGCCTCGAACAGCTGACTTTGCATCTGGTTGATGTATTTCTCCTTCTTCCTGCGTCGGAGACTGTTCTCCGCTATATGGTTGTCCACTTGCTTGGTCAGGTCTCTTGCGAGCAGGGCGTACGGATACACCTTATTAAAATTGTAGACCAGGCGGTAGTAACTCTTAAGGTCGTTCTTGCCTCTTTTGCCTCGGGGAAAGATCCAGATCGGATTGATGCTGTCGTAGTAAGTCGTGTCTCCTTTCTCGACCCTGTAGCCCATGTAAGACGCGCCTTTCATTCCGGCTGGGACAGACATGACTTCAATATCCTGGGCGGCAGCAGTCGCTGACGTCAGGATTCCTCCCGCCATAAGGAGCAGGAATGGTATGATAAGGTGTCTGTTCATCTCATCCGGATAATCAAGTCCGGAAAATTCCCGAAAAAAACGTGCCATAAAGATAGAGTTCCGCGAGAGATGTCGAAACTGCGTGATATTTTTTTTAGCTTGCTCGTATAAGTCGCTGAAAACTACTTATTTCTTTGTGTGATTCCATGGTCGAAAAAGTTAAATTTTTTTTCAAATAATGTTTGAAATCCATTATTTTTTACTAAATTTGCAGTCCCAAAATTCGGGGATTATCAGGTTAAGCCGCTGATAATCAACAAGTTAGAATGTTAGAATATTTTTAAAGTAATACGGCAATGTTACAACCAAAGAAAACAAAGTTCAGAAGGGAACAGAAGAACGTGATGAAGGGTATGGCCCAGAGGGGCAATCAGCTCGCGTTCGGCTCCTTCGGTCTTAAGACCCTCGAGAACTGCTGGATCACAGCGCAGCAGATCGAGTCCGCCCGTCAGGCCATTTCACGTCACATGAACCGTGAGGGACAGATCTGGATCAGGATATTCCCTGTCAAGCCTTTCACCAAGAAGCCTCTTGACACCCGTATGGGTAAAGGTAAGGGAGATCCTCAGGGTTTCGTCGCTCCTGTGACCCCCGGCCGCATCCTTTTCGAGGCTGACGGTGTCTCTCTCGCCACCGCGAAAGAGGCCATGCGTCTCGCTTCCCACAAGCTCCCTATCGCGACCAAGTTCGTTGTCCGCAGGGATTATGTTGAATAATTTAATGGAGAAGAAAGGAAATGAAAACATCTGAAGTACGTGAGATGTCCATTGCAGATCTGCAGGACCGCATCCAGGTCGAGAAAAACAGGCTCGACACAATGAGGCTCAACCATGCCATCTCTCCATTGGAGAACACATCGGAATTCAAGAAAGTCAGAAAGGATATAGCTCGCATGATCACTATCCTCGCTGAAAAAGAAAAAGACCAGAAATAATTAAGTCATGGAAAGAAATCTTCGTAAGGAAAGAATCGGCGTAGTGGTCAGCAACAAGATGGACAAGACCATCGTTGTCAGGGTCGAGACCAGGAAGAAGCATCCTCTCTACGGCAAGTTCATCAAGCAGTCGACCAAATTTGTCGCCCAGGATGACAAGAACGAGTGCGACGAGGGCGATACCGTGCGTATCATGGAGACCCGTCCTTTGAGCGCGACCAAGAGGTGGAGATTAGTTGAAATTGTTGAAAAAGTCAAATAGTTATGATACAGCAGGAAACACGTTTACAGGTTGCCGACAACAGCGGAGCTAAGGAAGTCCTTTGCATCCGTGTGCTTGGCGGTACGCATCATAGGTATGCGACAGTGGGCGACCAGATCGTGGTTGCGATCAAGAGCGCCATCCCTAGCGGTGACGCTAAGAAAGGCACTGTCTCCAAGGCGGTTGTCGTCCGCACCAAGAAGGAAATCCGCAGGCCGGACGGATCTTACATCCGCTTCGACGATAACGCTTGCGTTCTTCTGAACAACGCTGGCGAGCTTCGCGGAACGCGTATTTTCGGCCCTGTGGCCAGGGAGTTGCGCGAGAACTACATGAAGATTGTCTCACTGGCACCTGAGGTCCTTTAATATCTTTAGAATCATGAAGAAGTTACATATCAAGAAAGGTGACACAGTGTATGTCAACGCTGGAAACGACAAGGGCAAGACCGGCAAGGTCCTGACCGTCATCCCCGCCAAGGATCGCGTGATCGTCGAGGGTGTCAATGTCATTAGCAAGCACACAAAGCCCAACGCGGCTCATCCGCAGGGTGGTATCATCAAGCAGGAGGCGGGAGTTCACATCTCCAATCTCCAGCTCATCGACCCGACGTCCAACAAGCCCACGAGGGTTGGTTACAAGTTCGTCGATGGCAAGAAGGTCCGTTACGCTAAGAAATCAGGAGAGGAGATCAAATAATCATGGCAAAGAAAGCAGCAAAACCCGTGGAAGTACAGGAACTTCCCAAGGATTATGTACCGACCCTCAAGAAGGTCTACAAAGAGGAGATCGTCGACAAGCTCATGAAGCAGTTCTCCTATTCCACTGTCATGCAGGTTCCCAAGCTCGTGAAGATCACGATCAACGAGGGAGTCGGCGATGCCACTTCTGACAAGAAACTTGTCGAGGAGGCCGCTGAGGAGCTCACCAAGATCGTCGGACAGAAGGCTATCCTCACCTATTCCAGGAAGGACGTCTCCAACTTCCGTCTCCGTAAGGGCATGCCTATCGGTGTGAAGGTCACCCTGCGTGATGTCAAGATGTACGAGTTCCTCGAGAGGCTCGTTCGCATCTCTCTCCCTCGTATCAGGGACTTCAACGGTATCGCCGAGAAGATGGACGGCAGGGGTAACTACACCCTCGGTCTCAAGGAGCAGATCATCTTCCCTGAGGTCGACATCGACAAGAACCCCCGTATCCACGGTATGGAGATCACTTTCGTCACCACGGCCAAGAGTGATGAGGAGGCCCACGCTCTCCTCGCCGCCTTCGGTCTTCCTTTCAAGAAACATAATAATTAAGGAATATGGCAAAGGAATCAATGAAAGCCCGCGAAGTTAAGCGCGCGAAGCTGGTCGCCAAGTATGCCGAGAAGAGGCAGGCACTCAAGGAAGCTGGAGACTGGGCAGCTCTCGACAAGCTCCCCAAGAACTCTTCCCCCGTGCGTCTGCATAACCGTTGCTCCCTCACCGGTCGTCCTAAGGGCTACATGAGGAAGTTCGGTCTCAGCAGGATCCAGTTCCGTGAGATGGCCAGCAACGGTCTTATCCCGGGAGTCAAGAAAGCAAGTTGGTAGACTATTACTACTTTATATTTTATATATTAACAATCGGATATCGGGCGCTCCTTTTAGGACGTCGATCTAAAAAACAAACAAAAGAAATGACTGATCCAATTGCAGATTTTCTTACAAGGATCCGCAACGCCTACATGGCTGGGAAGAAGGTCGTGGAGATTCCTTCGTCAAAGATGAAGGTCGCCATCACCAAGATCCTTTGCGAGAAGGGCTATATCCTCAGCTACAAGGTGGTTGAGGGCGAGCCTTACAACACAATCAAGATTGCTCTTAAGTATCACCCTCAGACCAAGATGGCCGCTATCAAGAAGATTCAGCGCGTGTCCACTCCCGGTATGCGTGTCTACGCTGACGTGAATAACATGCCCAGAGTCCTCAACGGCCTTGGTATCGCCATCCTTTCCACTTCGAAGGGAGTCATCACTGACAAAGAGGCCAAGGACCTGAATGTCGGCGGTGAGGTTGTCTGCTATGTTTATTAATATTAAAAGAAAAGAATAATGTCAAGAATTGGTAAATTGCCTGTAAGCCTTCCGGACAAGGTGAGCGTCGAGCTTCTCCCTGGCAACGTTTTGAAGGTTAAAGGCCCCAACGGCGAGCTTTGCCAGAAGGTCGATCCCGACATCAAAGTCACTGTTGAGGACAATCAAATCAAGTTCGAGCGCCCCACGGATCAGCCGAGGCACCGCTCGATGCACGGTCTTTACCGCGCTTTGGTACATAACATGGTGGAAGGCGTGTCCAAGGGCTTCGAGACGAAGCAGGAATTGGTTGGCGTCGGTTACCGCGTGGCTGCTCAGGGACAACTCCTGACCTTCTCGCTCGGTTACTCCCATGACATCCAGCTTTTGCTCGCCCCTGAGGTGACCGCTGAGGTCCCCGCCGTCAAGAAGGGTGAGAATCCTGTTCTGATCCTCAGGAGCATCGACAAGCAGCTCCTCGGTCAGGTCGCGGCCAAGATCCGCTCTCTCCGTAAGCCGGAGCCTTATAAGGGCAAGGGTATCAAGTTCGTTGGTGAGCAACTCCGCCGTAAGGCTGGTAAGACCGCTGCCGCTAAATAATCTTAGGAGGACACAGATATGGCATTGAATAAAATTGAAAGAAGAAGAAGGATCCATTACCGCATCCGCAAGC
>ONUG01000170.1 GCA_900320965.1 uncultured Bacteroidales bacterium
ACTCAGCTTTTTGAGCCTCATTCCCCGCAAGTTCCGCAGCCTTGGAGAGTTCTCCGATGATCCTGTCTATAGCCGCTCCGTACAAGCCCCCCGACTTCCAGGTTTTCTCGACGACCCTTCCGTTTTCCTTGACAACCTTAGAGTTCAGGCCATTAGCGACTGGCCGAGGATCAGACGGGTCTTCGACCGAAGAGTAGTATTCCTCAACCTCAGCCCTTGAGACACCTTCATAGAAATTCACGGACGACATCGCGACGATGTCTCCGTCCTTGGAGTCAGACCTCCTCCGAGGACATATTTCCGGAGAATATATTATCTCAAGCAAGGTGTCAGCCTGGGTGCCGTCTCCCACAGCCTCCATCAATGAACGGAAATACTCTTTAGGGCAGCCGGGGAAGAATTTGTCCTCGGCGTAATGGTGGTGCATTCCACTAGAGAAGAAAAGCCTTTTTGCATACACCAAAAATTCCTGGAAATCAGGCGTTTCCCTATCTCCCTCATAGCGTTCAAGGATATTCTCGACAACATGGCGGACAGGCAGGTTCCAACGGCAGTACTGATCCCATGTGATGTCCCGCCCAAGTTTTGCAGCCTCAGACAAATGGTAAGCATACGCTTTTTCCCTAAGGGACAATTCCTCCCACCCGGGCACTTCGAAGCGCATTATCTTAATGTCAGCGAACTCGTCAATAAGTGTTTTCATGATGTAAAGATACGCGATATCCATGAAATATTTATATATTTGTGAACTTACGGATACGGAAAAAGGAAACGGAAGCTATGAGCCATAAGAGTATATTCATGACGATAGTCCGCGCCGTGGTTGTGATGACAGCCGGGCTTTGGCTTTCGTCATGCGAAAAGAAAGACCCTAACATAGGCATCACCTCATCAGAAGAAGGCGTCTCCTACAAATACCCTGGGAACAGGATCGGGATGCAAGAGACCAGGAACGTTCTCCTTTTCTATGAGTGCGGATTCAACTCGCTTTACTCCGACCTTTCCAGGAATATGGAGGACGAGCTAACCAAAGGATATATCCCTGGAGGCGGAAGGCACGAGAATGTGCTTCTGGTGTTCTCGAAATTCGCCAAGAACGGGAGCTACAAGGATGTTCCCTCTTACCTTCGAAGATTGTTTAAAGACTCAGAAGGAAATGTTGTCTCTGACACACTTAAAGTGTTCCCGGAATCCACAGTCGCCTCTTCCGGAAAGACCATGAGCGAGGTCCTGTCTTTCGTGAGATCCACGTTCCCGGCCAAGGGCTACTCGATGGTGTACTCCTCACACGGTTCCGGCTGGCTTCCTACCGGCTACTACAACAATCCTTCCGAGTATGAGAGAAAGCACCAACCCGTAGGGAAGAAGTTCTCAAAGGCCTCAGGTTATCTGGAAATACCTGAAGGATCGATGGATAAGGACGACCCTTACGCTTGGATGGTCAGGAGCATCGGGCAGGACGTGATGGGGACAGGAAGCGTCGAGATGAGCACTACCGAATTCTCCGAGGGGATACCCTTCAAACTTGACTTCCTTCTCTTCGACATGTGTTTCAGCGGAGGTATCGAGGTTGTGTATCCTCTAAGGGAAAAGGCTGACTATCTTGGAGTGTCTCCCGCTGAAGTGCTCGCCCAGGGCACCTTCGACTACACTAAGATCACGACCTTCCTTCTCAAGGGGCAGTCCCCCGATCTCACGGGTCTTTTCAAGGACTCATTTGACCGTTACGACCGCCAGAGCGGAGACTACCGCTCCTCCACCGTCACCCTGCTGAACACAAAGGGACTGGACGAAGTGGCGGCGGCATGTTCAACATTGCTGTCCAAATATTCAGAAGCCATCTCCAACGCTCCG
Organism: uncultured Bacteroidales bacterium; assembly: GCA_900320965.1. Taxonomy (GTDB): domain Bacteria; phylum Bacteroidota; class Bacteroidia; order Bacteroidales; family UBA932; genus Cryptobacteroides. The sequence continues at coordinate 1,855 of ONUG01000170.1, forward strand.
ATCAGCGAGATTCAGGGATACTTCAGGATGAACAGGCATTATTTTTACGACCTGGAGGACATTTTCGTAAAGTCCGGAGTTCCTGACGAGGACCTCGTCCCTTTGAGGAACGCTCTTCAGAATAGCATCGTCTACAAGGCCGCCACCCCTTGGTTCATCAGCAGTTTCCAGATCAAGACCTATTCCGGACTAAGCATGTACCTTCCCAAGGCTGGTACAAAGATCTTGAATACGGAATACAAGAATGAGTCGTGGAACAAGGATGTCGGACTTGTAAAATAATTGCGTATTAAATATTTAATTCCTATCTTTGCGGCCGCTTTAAAAGCGCGTCGGCGCTTTTGGTGCAATGGGGCCCCGGCCCGCCCGGGGTTGAGTAACACATTTTAACAAAGTACAACTACAATGAAGCATTTCGAGATCAACGGCCAAGTCCGTGAAGTCGGTAACAAAGCCGTCATCAAAGCCATCCGCAAGCAGGGTCTTGTTCCTTGCAACCTCTATGGCCAGGGCATTGAGAACGTCCTTTTCACAGTCTCTGACAAGGACCTCCAGGGAATCACCAACACTCCCGCCTCCTACATCATCGACATCAAGCTTGACAACGGAAAGGCTTACACAGCCGTCGTCCATGAGCTCCAGTTCCATCCTGTCAAGGACAACTGCCTCCATGTCGACTTCCTTGTCGTCTCTGAGGAGAAGCCCGTCACCATCAAGGTTCCCATCGTGGTCACCGGTCACCCCGTGGGTGTGCAGAAGGGTGGAAAATTCGTCCTTGTCTCAAGGTTTGTCAAAGTGAGCGCCCTTATGAAGGACCTTCCTGACGAGCTTGTGATCGACACCACCTCCCTGGATATCGAGAAGCGCATCGTCGCTGGTGACATCAAGGTCGAGGGTGTGAATGTTGTCTCTCCTAAGGACACCATCATCTGCACCGTCAAGGCCACCCGTAACATGTCAGCCCAGATTTCTGATGAAGGCGCTGGTGAGGCTGGTGAGGGCGCTACTGCCTAAAAAACGGCCCGAAGAGGATCCTGGTATGAACTATCTTGTCGCCGGTCTAGGTAACATTGGCGCTGAGTACGCTTCAACCAGACATAATGTGGGTTTTATGGTATTGGATGCCTGGTCTGAGGCATCCAATGCTTCTTTTAGCACGCAGCGTTACGGCGACGTCGCGGAGATCTCCTTTAAAGGCAGGAAGTTCTACCTTCTCAAGCCGTCCACTTACATGAACCTCAGTGGCAACGCTGTCAGGTACTGGATGGACAAGCTGAAGCTCCCGATGGAGAACCTCGTGGTTGTGTGCGACGACATAAACCTCCCTTTCGGAACCATCCGCATGCGCAAGAGCGGCAGTGACGGAGGTCACAACGGGCTTAAGGACATAGAGCTTCGCCTCGGGACCAACGCGTGGACCAGGATCAGGATCGGTGTCGGCAATGACTTTCATCCTGGAAGCCAGGTCGATTATGTCCTCGGCACATTCACAGATGAGCAGAAAACCGCTATCCCGGAGGTCTGCGACAAGGTTATCGAAGGAATAAAAAACTATTCCACGATAGGTCCCGACAGGGCTATGAACTTCCTGAACACGCATGCTCCGAAGAAAGCGAACGACGCATGACATTCCCTTATTGTCGAACATTTTAGCGATTTTTATTTGTTAATTCCGTTTTTTTACATAAATTGCGAGGTGTAGGTTATAGTAGCAAGAATTACAAAGCATTATATATCAACAACTCACTAAAATAATTAAAGAAATGGAAAAGCTTGTCGCACAAATCAAGGAAGAGCTTGCCGCTTTCGTCGCGAACGCCGAGGCTCAGGTTGAAAAGGGAAATAAGGCTGCTGGCGCCCGCGCCCGCAAGGCTGCTCTTGATCTTATGAAAGATCTTAAGGAGTTCAGAAAAGTCTCCGTGGCCGAGGCCAAGAAGTAATTCTAAACCAACCTTTTACAAGCGGTCACCATTTTGGCGGCCGCTTTTTCATTAATGAGGCGATTTCTTTCAACCATTTTATTTTTAATAACCCTGGTACTGACAGCTGAAGGGTCGGGACCAAGAAAAGGAGTATTCCTGATGTACCAGCCTGACGGGACTTCGTTCCAAGCCAGGCTACTAGGAGACGAGTTCAGCAAAGTACTTACCACAGCGGAAGGACACGTCGTGGCAAAGTGTGATGATGGATTTTACAGGGTAGCTTCATTCACCCCCGAAGGTGTGATCGTAAGGTCCGACTACAAGCCAGGAGACAAGACTCCTTCCAAAGTCTTGACCAAAAGCCTTGATATTCCATGGCGGACGCTCCGGGAAAAGAGCGCCGCTGAGAGGGCTTTCAGGACCGGGGTAATGTCCCGCAGGGCACGGACGAGATCTGACGTGCCGGTCAAGAAGCACTGTATCGTGATCCTGGCCC
>ONUG01000026.1 GCA_900320965.1 uncultured Bacteroidales bacterium
CAACTACACGCTTCCGTCGGTAGCGGAAGGAACAAAGTAGATGTCATTTCCACAAAGGCTCACCGTGACATCCGGGGAGATCTTACCAAGGACATCACCGAGCTTTCGTCCATAACGGAAAAAACCGGGACCGAAACGGTCGCTCACCCCGACGTCCACCAGGTTGACTTTGGGCGAAAGGGGGAAAGCGGGTGTCCGGCCTTTCATCGAAGCGGTCACGATGTGGACATCATGTCCATAGTCTTCGGCGAGTCTTGAGGCCTTGAGACTCAGCACCCTTTCCATCCCTCCGGAGAGGTTGAGGGAGTGTATGCAATAGGCGATCCTCATACTCTGTACACCGCTGCGAAGTGGTTGGTTTTCTGTTTCCTTGGTGGTGGCGGAGTCATGTAGTCCCCGTACATGCGGGTCAGGTAGGTGTCATAGTCCTTGATGCAACTGATGGAACGTCCCTCGAATTCCATTCGGGTGAATTCCTTGAACACTCGATCAGGCACATGAGTCCCCATCTTGGATCCTCCCATTATCGCACCTGCGAAACCGGTCGAGCCGAAAGGGTATCTCTGCAGGAGGCTCTTTATCTTGGACATCGTTTCCTCTCTTGGAGGAAAGAATGGCCCCCTGACGGCGGATTTTATCTTGACCAGGAGGTTGTCAGACATCCTGTACAAAGGGGTTTTCTTGTAGAAAAGACGGTTAAGCCTCTCGTACTCAGCCACATATTCAGAAGTTTCCTCTTCGTTGTCCGGTTGACCGTCGATAGGGAAAAGGTCCAGGAATATTCCATATTTGTTGATTCCATTCCTTGCGGCAATCCTGGTGCCTAGGTCGGTGATCTTTGTGAACGGTCTGGGAAAATCAGGGTCAACCCTATAGTTAATGGCTTTTATGTCAGCGGTTTCTTTGTTGAAAGAGGCAAGGAATCTTTCGTACTCAGGCCGGGGCATCATCAGGTCCACATCATCATCCCAAGGGATGAAACCCTTGTGCCGGACCGCGCCAAGCAGGGATCCTCCGCTTAGCGAATACTTTATTCCTCTTGTAGTGCAGAAATCGTCGAAAATGTCAAGCATTTCGAGCTGCCGCTGCCTTATCTGGGCAAGATTGAGGGACTCTCTCATAGCGCTTTGATGTGATGCTTTAGCTCGCTGGAGGAGACTCCGTCAGTCCTGGGCAGGACTACCACTTCTTTCCCGTGTTCTTTGCACCATTGTTTGGCCTGGACAAAGCCCTCATGATTCTGGTCAGGTCCAGTTACAAAGATGTCGAAATCGACCTCCCGCACAATGGACTGGACATCGTTATAAGCTACCACATCATTGACATATTTGATGGCTTTGACCATGTAACAGCGCTCGGCCGTGTTATTCACTGTCTGGGCCTCAGGCTTGAATTTCAGGATGTAATCATCATTTTGCACCGCCACTATCAGGTAATCACCCAGGGCCTTTGCCCTTCGGAACAACTCCACATGACCAATGTGCAAAAGGTCGAAAACACCAACAGTCAGAACTTTTTTCATTATCAATAACGAAACTACATCTTGGCCAACGCACCCAGGATCTGGTCTCCGAGTCCGATGGTGTAGCCCTCGGTCTTGAAGAACACCCGGTTAAAGGTGTCGGCGATCATCACCCTTGGCATTGTGCCTTCCATCAGCTCCTTAGGCGCTATTCCAAACTGGACGTTGGAAGGCATCCTTGAGGAATATTCCTTCAGCCAGTCAAGTCCTTCCTCGCTAGTGAGAAGCATGATTGGCCTGCCCCACTCCTGGAGGCCTTCCTTGGCGGCGATCAGGTCGTTGACGGCGTGGACCGATGGCTCGTGGCGAGGGGTCAGGAAAGCCACCACGAAGACACCCCTGCCAGTGGTTGAAAGGATAGACACTGGGTCAGAACCAGCTGTCTTCCAGTACCTTGTCTCTGAATCAAACTCACCGATCACGCTGAGCTTATTGTCGGGAATCTCGATGACCAGGTCTACCGCAGTCGTCTGTCCTTCCTTTACGGAGAACTTTCTGAGAGTCACAGGCACGCTGCCGTCCGAGAGGCGGTTGCCGCTGACGAGGATGTAATCTCCCTCATCGAGGGCCGTCCCTTTCTTGAAGACAGTCTCCCAACTTACTCCTCCGCCCATGTCGACCTCTCCCTCGTCAAAGGTGAGAAGGTTAGTCCTTCCATTCTCTATCTTGCTGATAGTGAAGTTGCTGTAATAGCCGGGATTGGCGAGTTTACCGCTAGGGACATAGTTCAGGACAACCATTCCTTTTGGGGTCAGAACGTCTTTCGCCGAGTCGAAATCCACATCGATCCAACTCTTTTCGGGTGCTGAGCCGGTCGTAGCGTACTGTACCTTCCCTGTAACGGGATCCTTCCTGGCGTCGATGCCAAGAGTCCTGGCCAATGACACAAAGAAGATCTCCCTGGAGTTCTTGTCGGCAAGTCTGGACTTGAAGACCCCGATGGGCGACATCGTGATCCTCCAAGACTTCGTGTCGTTGACAAGGTTGATGTTGTCTTTGACCCATTTGATCAGGTTGGTGGGATTTGAGAGAGTCTTACGCTCCTCCTCGGAGAGGGCTCCCTTGAAAAAGCCCTTGTAAGGCGTCAGGAACTCATTGGCAACTCTTGGGCAAAGGATGGCGTCCGTCGCCATGTAACTGTCCTCGAGAATCTCCCTGGTCACGTCAATCATGTCTTTGTCAGACAGGGATTCAAGCAGGTCAAGGGCTCTCTGGTCGGGATGGGCCGCCAGGAATCCCTCAATGACCTCATGGTTTCCAGCGGCTTTCGCAAGGAACTTCCCTCCGGGGGTTCCGTCATCCTTGGCGAAAGTGGCCATGAATGTCTTGCGGATGAGATCCTCTTTTGCTGTGCGCTCGCCATTGGCTTTTCGTTGTTCTTCAGTTACTTCCGGAATATTCGCTCCCTCCGCCGGCGGGACTATCATCATGCTCTCCATCTCGTCAGGATGGTTCCCGGAGATCACTATCGTGACAAGCGAGTCTTTGCCAAAGGAAACCTTTGAGTGTCCGTACTTTCCGTCCTTGGACGCCCAGGCCAGCATGTCTCCCATTCCTGCTGTCAGGAAGGTTTTTCCATCCTTGTCTGTGTATTTGGCGAGAGCCGGATAGAACTCCGCATAATTATAAATGTCGAAATCAACGAGAGCGCTGTCCACAGGATTCCCGAGTTCGTCTTTGACAACAAAATCGACCCTCGCAGTCTTGGCGTAGTTGTCGATGAGGTTGATCTCAGTGAAGTTGAGGCCTTCCATAACTTTCTCCTCCGGTCCGTCATAGTGGCCGAACACCCTGGTGTGCATCAGCAATCCACGGCTTGCCGGAGCGTTGAACCATCCCAAATTGAGGACTGCCTCGGGCTCACATGCTCCCATAAAGTACCATTCACCGTCGGCCCAAGCCTCGACCCAGGCGTGGTTGTCGTCCGAATGGGCCCAGCGGGGAGTGTAGACTTGCCGTGCTGGTATGCCAACTGAACGGAGGGCCGCCACTGTGAAGGTAGACTCCTCTCCGCAGCGCCCCAGGCTGCTTCTCATGCTTGACAAGGGCGACAGGGTCCTGGCGTCTGAAGGCTTGTAGGTGAGCTTCTCGTGGCACCAGTGATTGACCTCAAGGATCGCATCTTTCATCGGCATTCCCTGGATGCGAGGCTTGATCTCCCTGGCGAATACCACTCTGGAAGAGTCCAGGTCCTCATTGTTGACCCTTATCGGAAGGACGAAGTGCCTGAATTCCCTCTCGGGGACATTCCATCCCATCTCGTCCCTGGTGTCAAGGGAAGAACGGACGTTGGACAGGTAATATTCAGTCGTGTAGTCCGTGAAATCGGCCAGAGGCATGTAAGCGTATAGAAACTGCAGGGCTTCTTTTTCTTCGGTGGTGATGATCAAGTCGTCGACCTGGTAGAACTGCCCGAGATCTCCGGGGCCGTCAAGCCTTGCCTGGAGGTCTTTCTCCATCTGTTGACGGTAATCCGGGTCGCTTATCAAATGATGAACATCGCAAGAGGATAAAACCAAGAGCGACAGCAAGATAAGTAAGGATTTTCTCATTTTTCAACAAAAATCAATCTTACAAAGATAGTAAAAGAAGCCGAGTTCTTGTCAGGAGAGGAGTGGATTGATTTCCTCTATGACATTAGCGCATTCCTCCACGACCTGCTCCAAAGTTGTCCCATATTGGTCCTGCAGCACCACCCGGGCCTCTTCCAGAGTGATGGGCAAGGCGTCCTTGGGCGGCGGGTTGCCAAGGCTTTCCAGTATGCGTACTTTTTCGTACAGTAGAGAGTAATCCTTTCCTACACCTTTAACGGCGAGTGCTTCGATACGGGGATCCAGGATACGCTTGAACTGCTTAACGTTCTGGCGGATACCCTCTTCAACCAAGGCCTCTCCATAACCCTGTATCCGCATCGCCTCGTCATAGAGCCCTGCATCAAACAACTGTTCCGCCTGTCGTCTGCAACTTTCTCCCTGGCCTATGAACTCTTTGCATTTATGCTTGAATGTGTTGGCTACACGCCGTGGATCAATGAGTTTCTCAGTTTGCCTCGCCTTGTCGATAATCCTGCCCAGATCTTGCCCGTAGGATTCGGCTCCTTCTAGACCATTGACGGTTGCCTGGTCGAATTTTTTCAGTGTCTTCAGAAGTTCTTGACGGTCATGTGAATAGAATCCGAAATGGACTTCATCGAAGGCCTGCGCATAGCATTCCTCCATTATTTCCTCCTTGATATCCACCCACTTCCCGTCCTTGCCTCTGACTTGGAAGGTAACATCACGGTCCGCTCCGATCTTCCTGCCCAGATAGAGATCCCTGGCGTCATTGCCTGTGGCGCCGTTCCAGACCTGGATGTCCGACTCCGGCACCCCGAGACGCTCAGCCATTTTCTTGATGGCGACGGGGTCAGTGTTCTTGTACATCTCCTGCATCTGGGCATTGAAATTGGCCCTCAGCATATCTGAAGGGTGGTTTCGGAGCAGGTTCTGAGCGTTTTTATTCCCCTGCAGCATCAAAGTGACGCGTCTCATTTCCTCTGGAGTCGCTGTGGGGTTGTTCATCACGGCTTCAAACTCGTCGACAATCTTGCGAGCGTCTTGCCTGGCCCTTTTGGCACATTCCTCGGCATAAACGGAATTCTTGGAGAACACGGCGTCTCCCTTCATCCTGGTGCGTCGGATTGAGTCGTTGGCGTTGGTCGCCGCACTTTCCTTGGTGTGCTTCACTTTGTTTCCGCCGTTTTTCACTTTATCTCCAAGTCCGGCGGTATTGAAGTCCTTAGCTTTGGACAGGTTTTCCGTAGCCTGCTTGGCGCCATTGGATTTTTCCGAACCTTCTTTCAGTTTCTTGAAGTTATCTTTCAGTTTTGAGAAGCCCTCTTTCGCCTTGTCTTTCACCGATTGCGTCCAACCTTTATGTTTGGCGAATTCAAAAGCTTTTCCGCCGACATAGAATATACCTTCCCACAGAAGAACATCCTTACTGCCCACAACGAAGCCTTCCCAGGCGCTGTCACCCCCCTTGTTCACATAATCCCGCATCTTCATCATGCCGCTATAGGGAGTCAGAACCAGCTCTGACGCACCTGCTGTGAAGAAGCCCAACGCGATGCGCATTCCGATTATGGGAATGGATTTTTCCATTTTGCCGAAGGTGGCAACGAAGGCGTTGAAATTCTCGTCCGCCTCGGTCCATGCGGGTGTCCATACGGCGTCATTCACGAAATAGTGGCCGATCTCGCCGGAGCAATATTTGTCGAATACACGCTTGATTTTCTGGTAATCAGGTTCATAGATACCGAACTTCGGGTCGTAACCTTCCACCAGTGCATAGACCTTGTAATAGAAAGGAAGCAGCTCGGCGAAACGAGGATCATAGGCGATCTTGGAACGGATGTCCACCAGCTGCTCATATTTCCGTTGGTTTTCGTTGAGCCAGTTGTTGTATTCCCGAGTGTCAACGATGTCCACGAAAGGCTGCGAGATGACCGGAACGTTGATGCTCTCCTCGAAAGTCTGCCCCTTCCAACCGACCTTGAGCGTCACTTTAGCCTTGCCGCGATTCGGTGGCAGCAGACCGCCAGCCGTGGAATGTATGATACCGATGACAGTGTTGTCTGTGTCGACGTCAATGAATTCGTATTTTGGCTGCATCATTCCAACGGGGGACAGGACGTCGTTGCCGTATTTGTCCCGGAACAGAAGGCTCTCTTCCCGGATGTCCTCGTAGGTGAAGTCAGGGCCGCTGTCCGGAATGACGGCCTGGATCTGCCCTGTCTCGGGATCCTCCGCAAGCAGTTTGAAGGTCACCTTGCTCTCGGCGAATTTCTTCCGTACCTTCGGGTCAGTGGCCAGTCTCTCGCTGTCATAGGTGCTGTCGAACTCGACCAGATACGCTTTGATTGCCCGCATTTCAAGCCGCAATCCGAGGCCAACCCGGTAGATGTCGAAAGAGCCGGTGATGGGTTTCTTCCTGGAGCGGGACTGGACGGAAATGTCGCATGTGTACCGGTCGATCTCGCCCGAATCCATCTTCTTGCTCCCGCATTCGGTGACGTGGACGACGAATTTTCCGGGGACATCCTTTGCCTTTTCTATGGCGATCTTGAAGACGTCTTTCGCCCGGGTTCCCGCATCCGCGGTGAGGGCCGTCACCTCTTCGTTGAAATTGTTGATCCCGAATTCCATGTCGAGGGTCTTCCCGCTGCAGGCGGCGAACGTAAGCGCCTCATCCATCACTATTTCCGCAGCCTCCTCAAGCTTAAAGACGACATGGTTCACAAAAGTTCCCCCCTTGCCTTTGAAACTTAGGCGGACAACAGCCCTTCCGGAAGATGTGGGATTCTCGCTTCCTTTGACCTGGGCCAGCTGGTATGGTCCGTTCATCCGGACCCGGCTGATGACGCAGTTCTCCTCATCCTCGATCGTGATCTGCGCTGATAGGTCCCGTCGGTCAACCTTATGTCCTTCAGGGGTGGTCTCCTCGATCCTCGCCCCAACTTCCAGGTTGTCGGCATCCAGTGGAAGAGTGCTTCCGAAATTCTTGTACAGGATCATCCGGAAGGAACTCTGTCCTTTCTTTTTCTTGTCTTCTTTCTTTTCCTTATCCTTATCCTCGGCTTTGCCCTTCTTATTCTTGTTCTTTCTCCGTCCCAGCGCTATCCCGGTGCCGATGACGGCAGCTCCGCCGCCGATGATCTCCCAGGGGATTTCGGTCCCTTTCTCACGGCCGCTTCCATCCTCGTCATACCCCTCTCCTTCCTCACCGATATCATCCGAGGCGATGGTTGTTGTCTCGTAGGTGCCGGAAGATTCTGGAAGGAAAACCACGTAAAAATCAATGTTTTGGCGAACATTATGGTATTCATTTGGCCTGGACTTCGGTTTTTCCACAAGGGTTGAAGCTATGAAATGCTGATATAACCCTCTGTGTCTCTCGGTCATTTTAAACAACAAGTTAACGTGCCCGGTTGGGCGTGAGATGCCATACCATTTGAATGGATCCGTATCGTCTATCTTCTCAAAGCAACCTGTGTATTTGCGACTAGTGGCACTGTATGAGGAGGGGCCGAATTTGGGAAGAGTCAATGCGCAGAAAGGAGTATGTTCAGGGCGATTGTTGTGGGCATAATTTCGGTTATAGGCGAGATGTTCAGTCTCTGCCGAAACATCTATCTCGAGAGTGGTGCCGGGCTTGTAGGTCCCGACCCAGACGACAGTTCCTTCTGCTAAACTTTGGAGTAAACCGTTGGTAAGGTCGTCGATACTCTCCTTCTGAGGATCGAAGTCCCGCAGTTTTACTCCCGGAATATCCACCCGTACGGTCAATCCATCTCGTGTGTACTCCTTGTAGTCCGCCCGTATAAAAGGACCGGCCAGGAGCAAAGCACCGCATATTATCAGTAATCGTTTCATTGCAAGCGGTTTAAACGGAGGTGTAACCTTGATAGAACCAGTACAGGAACAGCAGGATGATGACAGTTATGATCATCCCGAAGATGAAGCGGATAACGCGAACGAAGAGAGATCTTTTCTTTTTCCCTTTTTTGCCCGATGGTTGCTTTGCGGGAATGGCCGCGGGCTGTGATGTTTGTTTGGGATCGGCTACGGGTTCGTCCCATTCGCTCAAAGTGAATTCTCCCTTAAGGTCCGGAGCCTCTAATGTTACTGTAGAGCCTTTAGGGGCGTCGATTATAATGCCCCGGCCGTCAGCCGAGGTCCTTGCTGAGACGGTCGCTACGGCCTTGCCGCAGACGGGACAGAATTTGGCGCCGTCAGGCAAGGAGGCGCCACAATGGGTGCAGTATGCCATTGGTATAGAATTATTTAGCGTTGGGACAGTGCTTGCGGATAAAGTCGAGGACGAAGTCGAAATCCTCGTCGGGGACATAGACCTGATTACGTTCCAGGCTCTGGTTGACCTTTATGAGGTTCTGCCCGCGGCGGGGCTTGACGCGCCGGACTTTGTCGAACACCGAGACCGAAGTGTTGCGGGATGCGGCCAGCGCCCCGGTGCCGGCCGCGGAAGGACGTTTAGCGAATATTCCCACCAGGGCCGCGAGAAGCCCGACTTTACGCGCGCGTTCGTACTGGACGGGAACCTGCTCGTGGATGAGGCGTTTCTCGTCCATGGTGAAATTCACAACATACTTGCCTCCGTTCATCCAGACCACGATCAGGTAAGAGATCAAGATGATCACGAAAAACACAACCATGACGATGAGCCAGATTTTAATGAAGCCGTCCCATATTTTCTGCCAGTCATTGTTGGCGGCGGCCGATATGAGCGCGATCAGCAGGGGAATGCTCAGCAGGATTCCAAAAATCTTCAGGAGGACGAAAAGGATGCTCGGGTTCTTCAGCATGTCCAGCGGGTAGGTCCAGCGGTATTTACCGTCCTCGCATAGGGCCACCCTGCTGCCAGAATAGTCGTTTGGGCTCATAACTGTTTGAGTTTGTGCTCTAATATACAAATAAAAGTGTAATTGTTAAGCATAAGATAATTAATTTGTAACTTTGACGCCGCTTTCGCTCAAAGGATGAAGCTTCATAAGATATTCTTTTTCTTAGTCGCGGTCTTCGCGCTTATTTTCGCCTGCTGGTACATCTTTCCGGCGGAAGGAGTCGATGTTGGCGGCGTCAAACTGAGGTTTCCGTCTTATGAAAAGGCTTTGGCCGACCTGAGAGATGGCAAGTCAGCCGTCGATGTCGACTCGGTTCTGCTTGCGGTCCAGAAAAGTTACGAGATGGTCCGGGAGCAAGGAGACACGCTCCAGTTTTACAAGGAATATATTACCACAAACCCCCACAGGATCCATCTTCCTGGCGACGACTACACCTTTTTTGATTCGTTTTTCGAGGGGTTGGACACTGCCGCCAGTTCGGGCCAGCTTGCCAGGATTGTCCATTACGGCGACTCACAGCTGGAGATGGACCGCATCTCTTCGATGCTTCGCCAGATGCTGCAGGATCGTTTCGGCGGTTCCGGCCCTGGGATGGTCCCTATCCTGAAACCGATGTCCTCGGTCTCGGTCAGCCAGAACACAACCGGAAGCCTAACGAGGTACGCGCTTGTCGCTGACACCCTTTCAAGGTGGTCATCAACCCATCGTTACGGTCCCTTGACCCGCTACGCAGTGCTGACCGGCCAGGCCAGGTTCAATTTCCGCCGGGCCGAGAACCGTTATGCTCAGGAGAGAGTCAAATCCATAAAAAGGGTCGGAGTTCTGTTCGGGCATAGCAGTCCCGGATTGAAGATGAGCCTTAAGTGCGACACCCTTGCTCTGATGACGGCCACAGTCGATTCTTCAGTGAACGGGGTCTCGGTCTTGACGTGGGATCTCCCGGCTGAGGTCCGAGGTGGGTCGTTGACCCTGAATGGCACCGCTGAGATCTACGGGATAATGCTTGATGGCGGCCCTGGAGTGACTGTTGACAATGTTGCCATGCGAGGCTGTTCCGGAACCATCCTTTCAGGAATAGATTCCACTTCGTTGAGAGCCGCCTACGAGAACACGGACACCCGCCTGATTATCCTCCAGTTCGGAGGCAACGCCATGCCAGGAATTGGTTCGAGGAAGGCTATATCCCTTTACATGAATAAGTTGGAGAAGCAGTTTGAATATTTCAAAGGCGTAGCTCCTTGGGCAAAACTGCTTTTTGTCGGCCCGGCCGACATGAGCAAGAGCGTCAACGGAAGCCTTGTGACATGGCCCCTGCTCCCGGACCTGAACGACTCGCTCAAGGTCCATTGCCTCAACAACGGAATTGCATATTGGGACACTTTCAACATGATGGGAGGAGTCGGTTCTATGAAAGAGTGGGTCAAACATAATCCACCGCTGGCGGGACCAGATTATATCCATTTCACGACCAAGGGAGCGGCGGAAGTCGGCACGGCCCTTGGCAAGTCCCTGCTCCTTTACGACGATTTCCGCCGCTTACGGCAGACTTTGTCTGAAACGGCTGTCAAAGAGTATCTGGATTCGCTTCGCTCAGAATGACAAGGAAGGGATAATGATAAAGATAGGGAGAATACTGATTCTGGCTTTGCTGGCGATTCCGTCGGTCCTTTCCGGGCAGACGGTCAAAAAAGCTGTTCCGGAGTTGGAATTCGCTCATTTTGACCACAATAAGATTGAGTTTCTAGGCGATAGCTCAGCATTTGAGAAGGCTTTTTCCAAAATGGATGCAGCCCTTCTCACCGGCTCCGGCAACTTCAGGATCATGCACATTGGCGGGTCGCATGTCCAGGCTGGAACCTTAACCCGTCAGCTGCGCAATGACCTCCTGTCGCTCGGAAGCAAAGATGGCGGCAGAGGCATGGTTTTCCCTTTCACCGCGGCTAAAACCAACACCCCGAGTAGTTACCGTTCCCGCTATGAGGGAGAATGGGAACCAACAAAGAACGTCACCAGAGACCTTCCCAGGCGGCTCGGCCTCACTGGAATGGCTGTCTCCACCTCCGACTCGACGGCTTCCGTACGGATTGTCCTCAAGGCCCGCAACGCTTCTGAGAACGAACCTGAATTCTTTTTTGACAGACTGAATATTCTTGGATATTCAACTGAAGGTGAGCGGTTTCCGATAGTTATTACGAATTCTGGCGACACTCTCGCCGGTCTCCGGAACGAGGAAGCTTCATGCTGGTCATTCCTGCTTCCGGAGAAGCAGGATTCGGTCAAGGTGGCTGTTTCAGGAAGTGGCGGAAGTCTCACCCTCACAGGGATTTATCTCGACAATGCTGATCCGGGAATATCCGTTACGGGAATTGGGGTCAATGGTGCCGCTGTGCCTTCGTACCTTCGTTGCGAGGATTTCCAGAGGGATTTGCGGATGGTTAATCCGGACATGGTGATCTTCGCCATCGGGGTCAACGACGCATCCGGCAAGAATTTCTCCCAGGATGAGTTTATTGCCCGTTATAAGATCCTGGTAGATAAAGTTCGGGCAGTCAATCCTGATTGCGCCTTGCTGTTTGTCAGCAACAATGACACCTACAAGCGTGTGCGCCGGCGGGTCTATGCTGTCAATCGCAACGGTCTTGAAGCCCAGCAGGCATTTTTCCGTCTTTGCTGTGATTGTGGAGGAGGATTCTGGGACATGTTTGACATCATGGGTGGCTTGGAGTCGATGAAAAAATGGGAGGAGGCCGGGTTGGCCAAAAGAGACAAGATTCATTTCACTGATGAAGGTTACGTCATTCTCGGTGATTTGCTATATAACGCATTGATGGCTAAGTACATTGAACACTTAAGGAGAAAACCATGGATGGCTTGATAGAGGTTTTGACGCAGTTCCTGAAGGACCTGTTCTCTTTTGATCAGGCCCATCCTCTTCTTTTCACCCAGTTCTATTTCTGGGCGTTTTTCGCCATCGTGTTGGCTTTCTTGAGTTTCTTCAAGAATAAAGTGTTGTTGAGGAACGTTTTCCTGTTCTTCGTGAGCCTGTTTTTCTATTACAAGACCAGTGGCTTGTTCCTTATACTCCTGGGCTTTGTGATAGTCTATAACTATCTGGCTGGATTACTGTTGCCTCATTGCCGCAAGAAATTCTGGCGGTCTTTTGTCGTGGTGACGAGTGTCGTGGTGGATCTCTCGCTCCTTTGTTACTACAAGTACGCCTACTTCATCACGGACGTTCTGAACAATTTGTTTGGCACCTCGTTCGTCGTGAAGGATTGGATCGCTTCATGGGGCAATTCTGTGGTCGGTTCCGGAGTTTTCAGCGTCGATTCGATATTCCTTCCGGTCGGTATCTCGTTCTTCATCTTCCAGGCCATCAGCTATGTCGTAGATGTCTCCAGAGGAGCCGCGCCCCGGTCCCTGAGCGGAGCCGAAGGGCCGGGCGGTGTTTCGACTCCGCTCACCAACCGAGTCGAAGGGCCGAATAAACACAAAGGCGGCATAGAGCCGGTGCGGAACTTCCTGGACTTCGGCTTCTACCTGAGTTTCTTCCCTCAGCTGGTGGCTGGCCCTATCGTCAGGGCAAAAGAGTTCATTCCACAACTCCACAAACCATTCTTCCTGGGCCGGACCCAGTTCGGTTTTGCTGTGTTCTGGATCCTTAACGGACTCGCCAAGAAATTGATTCTGAGTGACTACCTTGCTGTCAACTTCTGTGACCGTGTCTTTGAGAATCCTCTTCTCTACACTGGATTTGAGAATCTTACAGCACTCTTTGGATATTCCCTGCAGGTCTACGCCGACTTCTCCGGTTACACTGACATCGCCACCGGAGTGGCCATGCTGATGGGATTCTACCTTCCGAAGAACTTTAATTCTCCCTACAAGGCCAAAAACGCTGGAGAATTCTGGAAAAGATGGCATATCTCGCTTTCCAAATGGCTCCAGGACTATCTTTATATTCCCTTGGGAGGTTATATTCCCTTGGGAGGTAACCGCAACGGCACGTTTGGCTCTTATGCCATCATTCTTGGAATAGCGTTCCTTGCTTCCGCGCTCGCCGGAAGCTGGTGGGTGTTCGGCAGTGTTCTGGTCCTGACCGCTATCATCGCTTTACTGATCGCCTTTAAGAAAAGCTGGCGAAAGGAACTGATCTCGGACATCAACAGGATGGACACTATGCTTTTGGGCGGTCTTTGGCACGGGGCGAGTTGGAACTTCATGATCTGGGGCGGCTTGAATGGTCTTGGAATGTTGATTTACCGATTCTGGGCAAGCTGCAACGCCTACTTCAAAGTGCTTGTTATCGGTCTGATAGTGGCTGCTTTCGGTGCGTTGAGACATTTCTTCCCGGCTCCTGTCTTCAATATGTTTTTCTGGTGGACGGTCATCATTCTCTTCGGGGCTTTCATCGGGATGCTGTTCCATAAGATCAAAAAAGGTAAGGTCGTGTCTTGGATCAGCGGGGCATGGGCTGTGCTGATGACTTTCATATTTATCACTTTCACCAGACTTTTCTTCCGCAGCGGATCCAATCTTGATCCGGCCGAGGCCAATGAGAAGGCCTGGAGCACAGCAAAGAACATGGTGAACCAAATCGGAGGACAGTGGGACTGGTCTCTTGTTCCGACCATGGCCTGGCAGCACAGGAGCATTATCCTGGTCTTTATTATCGGCATGCTTATCCACTGGCTCCCGGACAGTTTCAAGCGCCGCTACCGCATCTGGTTCGCCAAGATGCCTATGGCGCTGATGGTTATTGCCTGCGCCGTGGCCGTTTTCATCATCTGCCAGTTCATCACCGCCGACCTGCAGAGTTTCATCTACTTCCAGTTCTGATTATTATTTCGTAAATTGCGAGATATATGAAAGGAAGACACATATTGACCGCATTGATCGCGTCGCTTTGCTGCATCGCAGCCACCGGACAGCCCAAAAACATAGGGAAAGCCGAGAAATTCATTGATTTCGAGGCTGTTCAGCCAGACGGCACAACCTTGAGGCTGTCTAATTTTGTCGGGAAAGGGAAATACATCCTGGTGGACTTCTGGGCCTCATGGTGTGGCCCATGCAGGGAGGAGATCCCGCATCTTAAAGACATTTATTACCAATTTAAAGATAAGCCGTTCGACATTGTCGGCGCTCCGGTCTACGACAAGACGGAAGATTCGCTTGAGGCAATCGAAGAACTGAAGATTCCTTGGAAACAGATTCTGAACGTTCCCGAGTCAGTTTCCAAGGCCTATGGCTTTGACTACATCCCCTACATCATCCTGATCGGTCCTGACGGGACGATTCTGGAGAGAGATCTTCGTGGCGACGACCTCTGGAATAAAGTCCGTTCCTATATGCGTGATTTATAGAGGCGAGTCTCTACTTAAATAATTGAATACTAATTAATTATAAAACACGGTAATATGAAAAGAAGAGAGTTCATCAAGGATTCGGCAATGCTGGTGGCGGCCGCCGGAGCTGGGAATACGCTTAAGGCGGCGGATAGATCCTTTGCTTCGCTCAGGATGACAGAGGATGGAAAGACCGGTCAGGCTGGGAAAATGGCCGGCGATGACGGGAAGCTGATCACTTCAGCGCCGATGCTGCAGAACTATGCCGAGGACTCGATCGGTGTGGCTTTCGCAGTTGGATCTATGGCTAATGGCTATGTGCTGGTCGGAGAGAAACCGGACTTGAGCGACGCTAGGAAGATAAAATGTGGAGGTTACCGTTTGACAGAGATCAGCGACAAAGTCAGCCAGATCAGAGTCACCGGGCTTAAGCCCGCAACCAAATATTACTATAAGATCGGAGCTGACAGGATCCATTACGGTGGTGGTTACGACATGAAAATCCTTGGTACTGAAGAAGATCCCAGGATTTATTCTTTCACGACCGCAGGAAAGAACGCTGAGGGACATTTCTGTGTGATCAATGACACTCATGCCCATTGGAATGGATTCGAGAAAACCATCGCCAAGGTTTGTTCTCTTGCTCCTTCCTGTGTTATCTGGAACGGGGATGCGTCCAACACTCAGGAAACAATTGAGAGTCAGATAGAAATATTCCTTGATCCAAAAATCTCGACCAAGGATTACGCTTCCCAGATTCCTTATCTTTTCAGTCCCGGAAACCATGACTCAAGGGGAATGGCCAACCGCCATCTCGAGAGGGTCTGGATGTATCGCCAGCCTGAGGAGCGGGCTCCTAGGGACTGGGATCTGGGCAGGAACTTCGCTGTCCGGATGGGAGACATCGCCCTTATCGGTCTGGACACAGCTGAGGACAAGATGGACACCAATCCGATTTTCGCTGGCCTGTTCAACAGCGACGCTTACCGCAGGGCCCAGGTCGCATGGCTGCGTGACGCTCTCAAGCGCAAGGAGATAGCTAAAGCGCCTTATCTTGTGGCCTTCTGCCATATTCCTCTGTTTGACTCCAACCCGGCATCCAACCCTGGTGACGTGGCACCTGATGACAAGGATCCCAAGTACACTCATGATTTCGCGATCTGGCAGCGTACTTGCGCCGAGCTTTGGACTCCGCTATTGGAAAAAGCTCGTTGTCAGCTGATTATCACCGCCCACCAGCATGAGTACAGGCGCGACGATCCTCAGCCGGGGAGAAAATGGACCCACATCGTCGGAGGCGGTCCCAAGCTTGAAGAGAAACATTTCCCGACAGTCATCGAAGGAAAAGTTGAAGGAGGGAAACTGAATATCACTGTCCATAATATTCTGACCGGGCAGGTTCAGGACACCGTTTCGTTCTCTCCCAGAAGGCGTTAACAATTGCCGTTATTTCCATTTCGCTCCCGGATCTCTTCCTTTCGGAATGGAAAGCCCCTCCAGACAACCCGGTTGGATTTCAATGACTTCGCCCGAGGCGGACGACTCGATATGAATATGTCGGACGTTTATTGAGAAATCGAGCAGTCACCGGCTCCGAGAGCCTTCAACGCGGCAGTCAGTTCTTCGGCCTCTACCTTATCATGGAAGGGGCCGACTTTGAATACGACAGCTCCGTTTTCCATGCTTTTGGCGACGTCAAGGCCAGTCTGGCGCACAAGCTCCATAGCTCCCTCGGGAAGCGACTTTCCGTCAGAAGGGTAGAACACGACTGTGTAAAGCCGCTCGTCTTCCAATTTCCTCGCATTTGAGACGCTGATTGACTCCCCATCCTTGTAAGCCCGGATCTCAGCTGTGCGGAATCCTTGTTTCTTGACCTTGTTGAGGTTGGCAAGGGCGTCGGCGTAGGTCCTGAAAAGTCCAACTGAGCAGATGTACCTCGACCCGGACTTTTTCTCGAACACAGGGCTCAGTCCCCTGATGTCGGCCACTGTCGCTTTTCTCGACTGAGTGAATATCTGGATCTGATACACAATGCCTTCCGGGAGGGTGTTGTCCTCTGCGAAGCGGCCTTCAGGGAGAATCATGAACGAGTAGTCGAACTTCCTCTCGGGCTTTCTCATGGCCAGGGACGGTACTTTTCCGAAACTGTTTTTAGTGAAAGTGTAGCCGGAGGAGGCCCCGACAACATCTTTGTCAGCCTTGGCCTGCAACTTCGAGGCATCGATCACGATTCCGTTGGCGAGAAACTCCATCTCGATGGACTGGAGCTCCTTGACGGAAACTTGGAGAGACTTGTTGAGATTAGGGAGGAGAAGCTCCTTCTCCTGGATTGTTTTGGAAAGCTCAGCCTTCCTCTCCTCCGTTGCCGATGAATATTCGTTTCTCAGCTGGTCGAGGTGGGCATTGAACAAGGAAATGGAGTCTCTCAGGGAACGGACTTCCTTGATTTTCTCCACATAGCGCCTGGTTTCTTCTCCATTCTGTTCCGGGTCGTTGACGGCGGAAGCGTTGTCCATCCTGGAAGGATCCCTGGAAGGACGCAGGGAAGACAACTCCTTCAGGGCCTTGGTGTCTTCGATAGCCTCGCGCACAGGCATGCTATCATATTCAAGGACATAGATGTTGACGCTGTCTTTGGCGCAGCCTCTGTTGGAAGCGAAGATCGAGTACTTCCCGTCTTCCGTGTTAATGAAGAGGAAATCATCATAGGGGGATGAATACGGGAATCCCATGTTGACCGGAACGTCCCAGTCCCCGGTCTCGCTGTTCCATTGTGACACGTAAAGGTCGTATCCACCCATGCCGTAGAGGCCTTTAGAGGCGAAGTACAAGGACTCTCCGTCGGGAGACAACATAGGGTAGATCTCGTCCGAGGAGCTTGTTAGATGCTCGTTAATCAGCATGGGTGCTGTCCACATCGAGTCTGGCAGGGATGTCCTGTAGATGTTCCGTATACCATCCTCGTCGGCAGAGGAGTAGTAGATCTCTTCAGCTCCCTCAGGGAAATAAACCGCTTGGGAGAAACCGTTTCCGCCAAGCGAGTCCAGCTGGTTCGGGGCCTTTCTCCAGCTGTGGTTGGGAAGCGGGTAATACAGGAAGAATTCCTTGAGAGGGAAAGTCCTCCTGGCTACAACCACGGGACGACTGCAGAAATTCATCATGGACAGGCCGTTATTGCTCATTATCATGAGGTCTTCGACTTGTTCTGTCGCGGTCGAGTCGATATCCACGGCTCTCTGGCAGAGATCTGACGCTGTCTTGAAATCGTAGTCAAGCCTGGCGGAGTCCGCCCGGGCGATCAGGTTCCTTACCGTTGATTGCGACATAGCCTCGGGTCCTGTGATCAGCAGGACCAACAAAGGGATCAAAGTGGCTAGAGTTATCTTTTTTCTCATTCCGGAGATTCGGAGTAAACGTGACTGCAAAAATAAGAAATACTTGGCAGATAATTTCTTTCTAAGAAAAAAATGCTAAATTTGTACCCCTAATTTTATGCGCGAAAGTAAAAACAATAAAAAAATAAAGTAAAACATTATGCAAAGTAAAGGTTGGATAAGGCTTGTCGCCATTTTGCTAGCCATAGCTTCCATCTGGCAGCTATCTTTCACGGCGGTGACAACCATCCAGGAAAAGAAAGCGGACAAGTTTGCGGAGAAAGCCGCCCAGGCTGCGATGAGCTCCGCCAATTTCGCAAAGATCGCTCCTGAGAATCAGGCTTATTATCTGGATTCGATCAGGAAAGACCAGAACAGGGTCTACATTGATTCCGTTTCCAACAAGAAGGTTTACCTTTGGAACACCTACAAGGACTGCAAGGCCAAGGAGATCAACCTCGGTCTGGACCTCAAGGGAGGTATGAACGTTATGCTCCAGGTCCAGCTGCAGGATCTTGTCAGGGCCCTTTCGGGTGATAACCCCTCACCGGCTTTCCAGCAGGCCCTTGCTCTAGCCAAGGAGCGTTCCGTCAATTCAAGGGATGATTTCATCACCCTTTTCGGTAATGCTTGGAAAGAAGTCGCTGGAGGTCAGAGACTTGCGCAGATCTTCGGTACCTATGAGATGAAGGACAAGATCAAGCCCGAGTCCACAGACGCCGAGGTCCTCACCGTCATCCGCGGAGAGGCCGAGAGCGCTGTCGCCAACTCCTTCAATGTGTTGAGGAACCGTATCGACCGTTTCGGTGTGACCCAGCCTTCCATCCAGAAGCTTGGTAACAGCGGACGAATCCTCGTTGAGCTTCCTGGTGTCAAGGAGCCTGAGCGTGTGAGGAAACTCCTCCAGGGAACCGCTTCCCTTGAGTTCTGGGAGACTTTCACCAACCAGGAGATCACTGGTTACCTTGCTGAGGCCAACGCCAAGCTCGCTGAGATTCTCGCCGATGATGCGGCCGAGACTCCTGCTGAGGAGGCCAAGCCCGCCGGTGAGGAATCCGTGGTCGAGTCCGAGATTGCCCAGACCCAGACAAGTGATTCTGATCTTGAGGCTTACAAGAGGCAGAACCCTCTCTTCTCCATCCTGACTCCTTCCCAGTACACAGGCAACGCTTGCATCGGTTTCGCTACAGGAGCCGACACGGCTAAGGTCAACAGGTACCTTGCCATGCCTCAGATCGCTGAGATCTTCCCGGCTGAGTTCATCCCGATGTGGTCTGTCAAGCCTTCAGAGATGTTTGACTCTGACAACATCTTCGAGCTTGTCGCTATCAAGTCGACTTCCCGTAACGGTAAGGCCAAGCTTGACGGTGGTGTCGTGACCGACGCCCGTGTTGTCTATGACCACGGTACCAACGGTGAGCCTTCAGTCTCTATGAGCATGAACGCTGAAGGTGCCAATATCTGGGCCCGTATGACCGGTGACAATGTCGGAAGGCAGATCGCCATCGTCCTCGACGGCATGGTGTATTCTTATCCTAACGTCAACAGCGCCATCACAGGCGGCCAGTCCTCAATCACGGGTCACTTCACTCCTGATGAGGCCACCGACCTTGTGAACGTCCTCAAGTCCGGTAAGCTTCCCGCACCGGCTACGATTATCCAGGAGCAGGTCGTCGGACCTTCCCTCGGTGCCAAGTCGATCAAGGCTGGTATGATTTCCTTCCTGATCGCCTTCCTGCTGGTTCTCCTTTATATGATATTCTTCTATCAGGGAGCTGGTGTCGCCGCTGACATCGCCCTTCTCTGCAACGTGCTTCTCCTCTTCGGAGTCCTTGTCTCGTTCGGAGCTGTCCTGACCCTGCCGGGTATCGCCGGTCTCGTCTTGACCATGGGTATGGCTGTGGATGCCAACGTTATTATATATGAACGTATAAAAGAGGAGCTTGCCGCTGGCAAGGGTCTGAGCAAGGCTGTCGCTGACGGTTACAAGAACGCTTATTCCGCCATCATCGACGGACAGGTGACCACCCTCCTTACCGGTATCGTCCTCTTCATCTTCGGTTCCGGTCCTGTCCAGGGCTTCGCCACCACGCTGATCATCGGTATCATCACATCTGTTCTCACTTCGATCTTCATCACTCGCCTCATCTTCGATGACCGTATCAAGAAGGGCAAGAATATCACCTTTGAGAACAGTCTCACGAGGAACTTCCTCAAGAACACTCACTTCGATTTCATCAGCGCCCGCAAGGTGTCTTACATTGTCTCCGGTGCTTTGATCCTTATCTCGCTCGTGTCAATCTTCACCAAGGGCTTCACCTACGGTGTCGACTTCACCGGTGGTCGTACCTATGTCGTTCGTTTCGACAAGCCTGTGACCGCTGAGGAGATCCGTCAGGCCGCCATCGCTGAGTTTGACGGTGCTGTCGAGGTCAAGCAGTTCGGAGGCGAGAGCCAGATGAAGATCACGACCCAGTACAAGAATAATGAGGAGTCCTCAGATGTTGACGCCGAGGTCGAGGGTAAGCTCTACAACGCCCTCATCCCATTCTTCGCTGAGAAGATGAGCATCGATGAGTTCAAGTCCACCTTGGGTAATCCTAATGGTATCATCTCTTCCGATAAGGTCGGTCCTACCATCGCGAACGACATCAAGAGGGATGCTGTCATCGCCGTTATCCTTGCCCTTATGGTGATCTTCGCCTACATCGCCTTCAGGTTCAAGGGTTGGACATGGGGTCTTGGTGGAGTTGTCTCCCTGGCCCACACCGCTATCATCGTCATTGGTTTCTTCTCGTTGTTCTCCGGCATCCTGCCGTTCAACCTCGACGTTGACCAGACGTTTATCGCGGCTATCCTGACGATCATCGGTTACGCGATCAATGATAACGTGGTTATCTTCGACCGTATTCGTGAGTACAGGACTCTGCATCCGAACACGGACATTAAGACCAACACCAACTTGGCTCTTAACGCGACCCTGACCCGTACGGTCAACACCTCTGTCTCTACTCTCGTCACCATGCTCGCTATCGCGATCTGGGGCGGTGAGTCCATCAGAGGTCTCGCTGTCGCTCTCATCCTCGGTATCCTGATTGGAACTTACGCTTCAATCTTCATCGGTACCCCTGTGATGTATGATGCCACAGTCGCCCGTCAGAAGAAACTCGCTGCCTCGGCTCCTGCCAATGGCGCGAAAAAGAAATAAAACCTAAACTACATTTAACTAAATCCAAATTTAAAATCTTGCATTAGGAAAGCGCTTGCCGTGATGGTTGGCGCTTTCTGTTATAATTACTATATTTGTGCAATTTAATACGTTTTTTAACCATACTTTTTAGATATGACTGAGAAATTCAGGATTGAATCCGATCTGCTTGGTGAGCTTAAGGTTCCAGCAAGCGCGTACTACGGTGTCCAGACCCAGAGGGCGTTGAACAACTACAAGATTTCAACCACCCGGATGTGCCATTACCCTGACTATGTCGTAGCGATGGCTTGTATTAAATATGCTGCGGCCAAGACAAACAAGGAGCTTGGAGCCCTTGACCCAGTGATCGCCGATGCCATTATGGAGGCTAGCCAGGAAATCATTGACGGCAAGTTCCACGATCAGTTCCCTGTAGATATGATGCAGGGAGGAGCCGGCACTTCTGTCAATATGAACGCCAATGAAGTGATCGCCAACAGGGCTCTTGAGATTATGGGACACGAGAAGGGTGAGTACAAATATTGCTCTCCTAACGACCATGTCAACTGCGCCCAGTCCACCAACGACGCTTATCCTTCCGCTTTCCGTTACGCTTTCATAAGGATGAACCGTAAGCTTGAGAAGAGCTTGAAGGACCTTATCGAGGCATTCAGGGCCAAAGGGGAGGAGTTCAAAGATGTCATCAAGATGGGTCGTACCCAGCTTCAGGATGCTGTCCCCATGACCTCAGGTCAGGAGTTCCACGCATACGCCACCAACCTTGAGGAGGAAGTCGCTAACCTTGAGAGGAATGTGAATCTTCTTTATGAGATTAATATGGGAGGAACAGCTATCGGTACAGGCCTGAACGCCAAGCCTGGTTTCGCCACGCTTTGCGCCGCCAACTTGACAGAACTCACAGGTGAGAAGTTCATCGCCGCTCCCGACCTTGTCGAGGCCACTCCTGACACAGGAGCTTATGTGAGCTATTCAGGTGCTCTCAAGAGGCTTGCGGTCAAACTTTCGAAGATATGCAATGACCTTCGTCTTATGGCTTCCGGTCCACGTTGCGGTCTGAATGAGATTAACCTTCCTCCTAAGGCTCCCGGTTCCTCGATTATGCCCGGAAAGGTCAACCCCGTCATCCCCGAGGTAACGAACCAGGTCTGCTTCAAGGTCATAGGCAATGACACGACTGTATCCTTCGCCGCAGAGGCCGGACAGCTTCAGCTTAATGTGATGGAACCAGTTATCGCTGAGTCGATTATGGAAAGCATTACTTGGCTGACTAATGCCATGAACACTCTCCGGAAAGAGTGTGTCGAGGGCATCACTGTCAACAAGGAGCGTTGCTATAACATGGTCAAGAACAGCATCGGCATCGTCACTGCCCTTAACCCGATCATCGGCTACAAGGCCAGCACCAAGATCGCCAAGGAGGCCCTTGAGACCAACCGCTCAGTCTATGACATTGTCCTCGAGCAAGGCGTCATGACCAAGGAAGCCCTTGACAAGGCCCTTGATCCTGAGAACATGATAGGTTAACCTTAAATGTCTGAATATAAAAGAAGCGGTGACCTTTGCGGGCCACCGCTTCTCTTATTTTACCGGAAGATGTCTTATTTGATCTTCTTGTAGCCGTAGCGGGCCTCGTCACCGAGTTCGATCTCGATCTTCATGAGGCGGTTGTACTTGGCGATACGGTCGGTCCTGCTGAGGGAACCAGTCTTGATCTGGCCGCTGTTGGTAGCGACGGCGATGTCGGCGATGGTGGTGTCCTCAGTCTCACCGGAGCGGTGGGAGGTAACGGTTGTGTAGCCGTTGCGGTGGGCCATCTCGATAGCGTCGAGAGTCTCGGTCAGGGAACCGATCTGGTTGACCTTGATGAGGATGGAGTTACCAGCACCCATCTCGATACCCTTCTGGAGGTACTTGACGTTGGTGACGAAGAGGTCGTCGCCGACGAGCTGGCAGCGTCCGCCGATGGCCTTGGTGAGCTTCACCCAGCCTTCCCAGTCTTCCTCGGAGAGGCCGTCCCCGATCGAGTCGATCGGGTACTTGGTGATCAGCTGCTCCAGGTAAGCGATCTGCTCCTCGCTGGTGAGCTTCTTGCCGTTAGGATCCTTCTGCTTGCCATCCTTAAGCTGCTTGTAGTCATAGTAGAAGGTGTCACCCTCCTTGAAGCAGAACTCGGAAGCGGCGCAGTCCATGGCGATGGTCACGTCCTTACCAGGCTCATAACCAGCCTTCTTGATGGCCTCGATGATGCAGTCGAGAGCGTCGTCGATGCCATTGAGCTTCGGGGCGAAACCACCCTCGTCACCCACAGCGGTGGAAAGGCCGCGGCCTTTCAGAACCTTCTGGAGAGCGTGGAAAACCTCGGCTCCGATACGGACAGCCTCAGCCTCGCAGGCGGCTCCGACAGGACGGATCATGAACTCCTGGAAAGCGATAGGAGCGTCAGAGTGGGCTCCACCGTTGATGATGTTCATCATCGGGACAGGAAGGACATAAGCGTTGGTTCCGCCGATGTAGCGGTAAAGAGGAATGCCGAGATACTCAGCGGCGGCCTTAGCGACGGCGAGGCTGACGCCGAGGATGGCGTTGGCTCCGAGGTTGCTCTTGGTGGGAGTGCCGTCAAGCTCGATCATGGTCTTGTCGATAGCCCTCTGCTCGAGAGCGGACATGCCGATGATTGCGGGAGCGATCTTGTCGTTGATGTTCTCAACAGCCTTGAGGACACCCTTGCCGCCGTAGCGCTTGGGATCGCCGTCACGAAGCTCAAGAGCCTCGTTCTCACCGGTGGAAGCACCTGAAGGAACAGCAGCTGTTCCGATGACACCGCTTTCGAGGACCACCTCGGCCTCGATTGTGGGATTTCCTCTTGAATCAAGGATTTCCCTTCCTGTTACTTGGATAATTCTCATGATTTAACAAATATTGATTATAAATAATTCATTTCAAACCAGAAGACAAAGATAATCATTATTCCTCAATATTCGTTATCTTTGTTTTATTATGAAAGCTAATAACCCGATTCTGTTAATTACCGTAATCTTGAGTTGCCTGTCGGTGAACGCTCAGGAGCGGCTTCGCCGGGACCAGAGTTTCCTCGGCATCCATTTCGATTTCCATGCGGGCGCCGCGGATAAGAACATAGGCGCTAACACGACCCCCGAGATGGTTGGCACCATCCTGGACATGGTCCATCCGGACTATATTCAGGTTGACTGCAAAGGCCATCCTGGCTATTCAAGTTATCCGACAGAGGTCGGGAATCCCGCACCTGGTCTTGTGACAGATCCGCTGGCTGTCTGGAGAAAAGTGACCGCGGACCGGGGAGTGGGGCTGTACATGCATTATTCCGGAGTCTGGGATGCCCGCGCGGTTGAACTCAATCCTGCTTGGGCGGTTAAAGATCCGAATGGAAACCCCAGCACGACAATAACTTCCGTGTTCGGACCTTATGTCGACAAATTGCTTATTCCCCAACTGAAGGAACTTGCCGGGAAGTACGGTGTTGACGGAATGTGGGTGGACGGTGAATGTTGGGCGACGGCCTTGGACTATGGCGAGAAGGCGGTTAAGCTATTTAAGGAAGAGACCGGTCTTGACGCACCCCGTTCCGCCAATGAGCCTGGGTGGTTCGAATGGAAGCAGTTCAACAGGGAGGCTTTCAGGAAATATCTCCGTCATTACATCGCGGCAGTCCGGAGCGAGTACCCCGACTTCCAGATTTGCAGCAACTGGGCATATACCCACCACATGAGCGAGCCGGTCTCGGCACCGGTGGACTTCTTGTCTGGAGATTATTCTTCGACCAATAGTCTCAATTCGGCCAGGGTTGCCGCCAGATACCTCGCTTGGCAGGGAGTACCTTGGGACCTGATGGCTTGGAGTTTCGCATTGACGGATGGTGGGCACCTGCAGAAACCTTCTGTCCAACTTATCCGGGAGGCTGCGGTCACACTCTCGCAAGGTGGTGGTTTCCAGGCTTATTACACCCAGAACAGGGACGGCTCGCTCAACCTTGACAAGCTTAAGTCAATGGCTGACGTGGCCGTTTTCGCCAGGGCAAGGCAGCCTTACTGCCACCACTCCGTCTCTGTCCCGCAGGTGGCGGTCCTGGTCTCGACTTATGATTACCAGCACCGGAACGATGCCCTGTTTCCCAACACCACAGGCGGGGCAGCTGGAATTCTCAATTGTCTGTTGGAGAGCCAGTACAGCGTGGACTTGCTTGGCGAGGCTTCGTTGGAGCCGGACATGAGCCGTTTCCCGCTGATCGTCATCCCTGAGTGCGAGACCCTGTCCGAAGTTTTCCGGGATGATCTTCTTGAATATGTCAAGGCTGGAGGGTCGCTGCTTGTGGTCGGTAAAGCGATGACTGATTTCTTCTCGAAAGCGTCTGAGGTCAGCCTTAAAGGATCTGAATGGTTCAGCGCCGGTCTCGGTTCCGGCAGAATCGGATTCATCCCAGAGGAAATCGCCGGAGACTACGAGGCCGGCAAAGGTTCCGATGGAATCAGGGCTAGAGTCAATATGCTTGTGAATGAGCTGTTTCCGGAACCTATGGTCGAGGTTGCATCCTCTCCTTATGTGGATGTGTCTTTAAGAACCCTGAATGGTAAACTGCAGGTCCATCTAGTGAACACGTCAGGCGATCACAGGAATGCCCCGATAATAGAAACCATAGATCCGGTCCAGAAACTTGAAGTTACGGTCCGCTGTCCGGAGAAGCCTTCCAAAATTGTCTGCCAGCCGGATGGGAAGGAGTTGAAATTCAAATACAAGAACGGGAAAGCCATCTTCAAGATCCCATCCCTTGAGATCTACGACATAGTCGAATTGTCATTCTGAGCGAAGAATCTTCACCCCACCGCCTCCAACAAATCTTCGATCGAGCCAACCACCCGGTCGAAGATTTTGTACATCAGCTCCGGCTCCTGCTTTTCGGGAATATAAACAATTGTCTTCAAGCCCTTTCCAGCGAACCAGCCCGCCTCTGTGTGGGCTGATCTGCCGCAAGGGAGCACCAGCACGCAGGTGTCTGCCCAGAGCATGGCGTCGAAGTCAGCCTTGAACCCTTTCTCCGCGATCGGATGAGTAAGGTTGCCGATGTATTGCTCGACACTCCACTCCTGCCAATCCTCAGCGATGTCGGCCCAATGGAAACCGCCGGGGTTGGCGACAGGATTCCTGAAATCATAAACTTCATGTCCGGCCTCAAGGAGCCTTCTGACAACTTCAGGTTGGTAGGGATTGCGCCAGCTTGACGCCACATAAATCTTTGCCATACTTATTGATCTGATACAATCAAAGATAGGGATTTTCATACAATAAATAAAACAGCAAATCATTTTACTTGGCGTTTTAACTTTTGGTTGGTTTCCGTGTCCAGAGCCCTTAGTAGTACCCACTGGCGCCTTCTTTCTGTGTGCAATAGGGGAAAAATAGTCGTTATAAGAAAAAATATGATGTAAATAATTAGTAATCTATACTTTAGGATAATTGTTATTATAATAATATTTGCAAAATTTGTGGAGATCGGAATATAACGAACATGACGAATGATTGAAAATAATGACAAGCAAATAGTCCTTAGTAAAAAAGAAAGCCAGATTCTTTCCTTAATTGTCAGTGGGCGTACAAGTACCCAGATCGCGGAGACAGTCAATCTCAGCCTTCCTACCATCAAATGGTATCGGAAAAAAATGAAAGAGATATTTGATGCTGAAACAACGGCGGAGATGGTCGGCAAAGCAATTAAGGCAGGATTCTATTGATTCTTTTTTGTTTGTTTTCTTATTGTTCATTTCTCAAAGCCGTTAATAATCCCTATTTTTGTAAGTGTACTTATGGATAGGGAACGGAAAATCACTCAAGTTACACTTGCGGGGAGCGTTGTGAACATCGCTCTGACAGCGTTCAAGTTCGTGGCAGGAATCCTCGGACAGAGCGCCGCCATGACAGCGGATGCGATTCACTCCCTATCCGACCTCCTGACCGACATCGTGGTGATCGTTTTCGTCAAGATCAGCGGAAAACCCGCTGACAGGGACCATGAGTACGGCCATGGGAAATTCGAGACATTAGCGACAGCCTTTGTCGGAGTTGCTCTGCTTCTTGTCGCTGGTGGCATCATCTACAATGCTGTTCAGGCGCTTGCCGGTGCCATTGGCGGGGCCGAAAT
Organism: uncultured Bacteroidales bacterium; assembly: GCA_900320965.1. Taxonomy (GTDB): domain Bacteria; phylum Bacteroidota; class Bacteroidia; order Bacteroidales; family UBA932; genus Cryptobacteroides. The sequence goes on from ONUG01000026.1 coordinate 27,027, forward strand.
CCCCAGACCAGGCATGATCGCCCTATGGGCGGCCATCGTGTCTATTGTACTGAAAGAAATCACGTACCAGTTTACTGTCAGAGAAGGCAAGAAGCTTCAATCTCTGGCCCTCGAGGCCAATGCCTGGCATCACAGGAGTGACTCGTTGTCTTCTGTCGGCACTCTTGTCGGAATCGGTGGAGCGATCCTGCTTGGTGATCGATGGACCATCCTGGATCCGATCGCTTCGATCGTAGTAGGAATATTCATTATCAGGACGGCATGGAAACTCCTTTCGCAGAGTTTCGGTGATCTTATGGAAGCGTCTCTGCCAGAGGATGTTGAAAAGGAAATCCTCAGAATAATATCTTCTTTCCCGGATGTCTCTGACCCACATAATCTCCGAACCAGGAGGATCGGAAGTCGCTATGCTATCGAGTTCCACATCCGCATGGACGGGAATGTCCCGCTGGTACAAGCTCATTCCCGGACCAGCAGTCTGGAGAAGGCCCTGAAAGAACGTTTCGGGCCAGGCACACATGTGGTTATTCACATTGAACCTACGAAGTAACCGTTCTTTCTTCCCGTATTATCTGGAAAGGGCTTTCCAGTCGGCCTTGCCGGCTTGGGGATCCATCAGTTCAAGAAGCGGGCGCCAAAGAGCCGCGCCGAATTTGGTGATGGTCTTGACATAATAATCCTGACCAGGCTCAACTTTCACTGCCGCCATTGCCTTGTTCTTCGAACGGAAAACAGGCTGATCGCCAAGATGGACAGTGTACGGAGTCTGTACAAAACCACTGGGGCGATAGAAATAAATCACCGCATAGTCCGGATGGCTTGCCGGAACTGAATCCGCTTTGATGTTATTGTACAATTTCGGAGAACAACCGAATAAAAGAGCCAGTGCCGAAAGAATATTATTCCGAGATTCCAGCGGGTACACTCACTTGGACTGGCGTTTCAAGGTAATGTCCCGATCCAAAGAGGGATCGGACTCCTTGAAGAAGCCGATATATTTAAGAACCAATTGTTTCCGGTCGCATTTCAAGATGTCGTAGACGGCCAGGACCGGGCGGTTCTCACCGGGCCCCACAACCTCGAGTTTCGGGTAGGATGAAAGTGAGTCCACCTCAAGTCCATTTATAAAAGTAGGTATCGTGGTGACACAGAAGAGATAGTTTTGAGTGTGATCTCCCGCAAACACGTCGGAAACCGTGACATTCAAATTACCGTAGATGGATGGATCATCCCCTTTTTGGAAAGTCCACCTCACGAAACCTTCCGAGACTACTCCTTCAGGATAAACCTTATTCCAGACGCCTTCCAGCAAATCAGTTCGCACTACGTCATCCTTTTCACATCCGCAAAGCCCGGCCACCAGCAGCGCCGCGCAAAGAACAGTTCTAAATATTCTCATCATTTTTCTTGTTTACTTATTAAACGCACAAAAGTATGAAATGCTGCTTCGATTATCAGATTTTTTTCAGATTCTTCACTCCGCTTCGCTCCGTTCAGAATGACAGGTGTAATGTCATTCTGAGCGAAGCGAAGAATCTACTGCCCAACACGACATTCACCTTCCCGGGGAGGATGGCTTGTGACGGCCTCCAATAGGTTCTGGCTGGGAAGGCGAGGCAAAATCGGCGGGCCTTCCCACAAAGGATCTGTTTCAGAGGCCTGGGTTAGGGTGCAGGTGGGAAGGTGATTTTCAAGTTGAATCTAAATAATATCCTTGACCTCCTCGTAAACCAGTCCAGTCATCCTTGCTATCTGTTTGAGGGAACTATTGAAACGGGAGCGAAGCGCCCTGGCCAGCATCAGGCGCTGGCGCATGTCGAGAGTTCTGACTGTCTCGACACCAAACATCTCATGGCATAACTCATTCTTATGTTGGCGCATTTCCTGGATGGGCATTGTGAGGTGCGAAAAAGTACCTCCCCTGGCGTCAACATCATCTTCCTTGGTTTTGCAAAAGAAATAATTGAAGCTTTTACATGTCTTGAATATCCTTTCGACTATTTCATAGGCGACATATACCCCTGGAAAGACTATCTGGCCAATCATTGGCACGTCTTCTTGAGGAACATCCCTGGTTCTCAACAGTTTCCGACCATTATGAAGCCCTAGTCCTTCCTTATTGCCAGGACTGTAATCAGCATCAATCCAAGCCGGAGAACTCCAAAGACCAGGTCTCCTGAAGTATAACGGACCACTGGACCATGGGTAATCCCATGCCGTAAAAGGAAGTCCTCCCACCGGCGCGTTCTTGACCGTGTAGCAGATGACTGTTTTTAAATAGGCGTCATCAGTGACTGGCTGGTAATCGATAGGAACATTATCCAGTTTATGGCGCTCCCCATGTGTTGTGGATATGTGCTGAGAAGTGCGTCGCACATATTCATGCATGAATCTGTTGCACTCCTCGAACTCTCCATAAAGCACAAAGTGCACATGAGTGTCCATCAGTGAGAAAGCAAGGATCACGACGTTGAACCCCCTCACTATTATGTAAATGCGGTTCATTCCGGCGATGAAATCAGCATCGTCTTCGAACATCACATCAACAGCTTTTCCGTCAGTGCTGAAGTGCCAGCAATTTTTAATGATTATTCTCTGCCCCTTGATAAAGGGTCTGTCAAGTCCCAGATCCGAGACAATTTCCTTTGGAAGTTTTTCAAACATAATGTCAGGTTTTTATTTATGCGAAGATAGTGATTTTTGTGTACAGATTCTTCACTTCGCTTCGCTCCGTTCAGAATGACAGGTGTAATGTCATCCTGAGCGAAGCGAAGAATCTACTGCCCAACACGACATTCACCTTCCCGGGGAGGATGGCTTGTGACGGCCTCCAATAGGTTCCGGCTGGGAAGGCGAGGCAAAATCGGCTGGCCTTCCCACCAAGGACCTGTTTCAGAGGCCTGGGTTAGGGTGCAGGTGGGAAGGTGATTTTCAAGTTGACCTGCGAAACTACTTAGTATAGAGCCCCATCCTCCGGAACGTCACGTCGCCTTCAATCAGGTTCGGCCCGTCCACATTCACCTCTTCGCGCGAGAGCACCAGCTTGTCCTTGCTGCACTCCTTCACATAGTACCGTGCTGCGGGCGTATAGGTCGCTTTCCTGTCCTCTTGCATGAAGTCGTGGTCAATCTCAAAGAGGTAAATTTCCGGCGTGGAACTGCCGACGCCGGGATAACCATTCTGGTGTTGCGCATAGATATATTTCGCCTCCGAATCACCGGTAAACACATCTGAGACATAGATGCTTAGAATCCACGTTTGAGGATCCGCATCGCCCGCTTTGAAATCCCATATTACCAGCCCCGCATCCTGCACTCCTTCAGGATATACCTTCTCCCAGCTTCCTTCCAGATTATCGGCCAGGTCAATCTCAGGAATCAGATTCTTCTCACATCCGCACAGCCCTGCCACCAGCAGCGCCGCGCAAATCACTGTCTTCAAAATCCTCATTGCTCTCGTTTTCTTATAAAACGCACAAAAGTACGAAATGCTGCTCAGATTATCTATTCATTTTTCAACGATTCCACCGGATTGGCACTGGCGGCTCTCCAGCTCTGGAGGGTAACGACGGCCATGGTAATGGCAGCGACCGCGATCAGCGCTACGAGGAAGATCCACACCGGCACAGGAGCCTGATAGGCGAAGCCTTTCCGCCAGGCGGTCATCAGCCAGAAGGCAACGGGTGCTGCAATCACGAAGCTCGCACCAGCCATAATGAGGTATTTCTTATTGATCATCTGCAAGATGCTTCCCACCGTGGCACCATTGACGCGCCGCACGGCAATCTCCTTGCGGATAAACTGAGTCTCAAAGAACACCAGGCCGATGATGCCGATGATAGCGATGAGCAGGGCAACGAAGGATGCGATGGTGATGAGCTTTCCAAGCGATTGCTCGCTCTGGTACATATTCTCGATCCATTCGTCCAGATGACGCACTGCTACCTGGTCAGGCTCCCTTGTTGGATCGAAATGACATACAGCCTCTTTGATATAGTCCGACACTTCC
>ONUG01000171.1 GCA_900320965.1 uncultured Bacteroidales bacterium
ATCCCCACATTCATGGCTAACGCAGAGGAGCTCGGCTTCGAGATTGTCGCGGTGTCCGACATCTGGAACCGCCGCCGCGAGGAGGCACGGGTGTTCTTCAAGGAGAAATACGGGATTGATGTCAAGCTGTTCCGCAACAATGAGGAGCTCTATGATTCCGGGATGTGCGACGCGGTTATTATCTCAACCGCCGATTTCCAACACGCCACCCACCTTATTGAGGCGGTCCAGGCCGGATGTGACGCTTATTGCGAGAAGCCCTTCGCCGAGACCATGGCGGATGCCCGGAAGGCTCTCAAGATCGCTACCGAGTCCGGAAAGATCGTGCAGATCGGATCCCAGCGCCGCTCAGCCCCCAATTACCAGGCCGCTTGTGAATATATCAACTCAGGCAAGTTCGGCCAGATCACTATGGTGGAGATGAGCTGGAATGTCAACCAGCCCGGCCGTTGGCGCCGCCCTGCCCTTGTGGCCGAATGCCGTGAGGAGGACACAGACTGGAAGAGGTTCCTCTGCAACCGTCCATACGAGCCGTGGGATCCACGGAAATACTTGGAATACAGGCTATTCTGGCCATATTCATCAGGCATACCGGGACAGTGGATGTCGCACCAGATCGACACAGTCCACTGGTTCACCGGGCTCAGCCACCCCAGAAGCGTCGCCGCCAACGGAGGCATCTACCTATGGAAGGATGGCCGCCGCAACTATGACACCCTCACCGCGGTGATGGATTATGGTCCGGAGGGAACAACCGACGGATTCCAGGTTTTGTACACCTCCAGGTTCACCAACGGGGCTGGAGGAACAAAGGAGCTTTATTTCTCCAATGGAGGAACCCTCAACCTCGACACCAATGAAGTGACCTCAGCCGGCGGACTGGAAGAGTGGGCCGCAAAGGAGATGGGGATGAAAGCCAACCTGCTCGAGACCTTCAAGTTGCCTTCAATCAAGATCGAGACAGGAGCGAACACCGGAGGAGACGACATGACCTACCTCCACATGCGTAACTGGATGGAGTGTGTCAGGAGCCGCAAGGAGACCAATGCCCCGGTCCTGGCAGGTTACAACCACTCAATCGCCACGATGATGACCAACGCGGCGGTCCGTTCCGGAGAGAAAGTGACCTTCGACGAGGCCAGGCAGGAAATCATGGCTGGAGGCAAACCCTTCAAACCATTCAAGTACATCTAATTTATGAATAAGAAGTTACAACTGATCCCCGTGATGCTATGCTTCTTCGCCATGGGGTTCGTGGACCTTGTGGGCATAGCGTCAAACTACGTACAATCCGACCTGGGACTAAGTGATTCAGCCGCCAATATATTCCCTTCCCTGGTCTTCTTCTGGTTCCTCATTTTCTCTGTCCCGACCGGGATGCTGATGAACAAGATCGGACGCAAGAACACTGTCCTTCTGTCCCTTGTCATCACTGTCCTATCGCTGCTTCTTCCGATATTCGGAGAAAGCTATGGCCTTATGCTAGTCGCTTTCTCTCTGCTCGGCATCGGCAACGCGATCATGCAGACCTCACTCAACCCGCTAATAGCCAATATAGTCAACGGAGAAGGTCTGGCCAGTACCATGACATTCGGACAGTTCGTCAAGGCGATCGCATCATTCATGGCCCCCTACATTGCCATGTGGGGCGCCACTGCAGCACTTCCGTCCTTCGGGCTAGGTTGGAGGGTGCTTTTCCCTGTCTATGGGATAATCGGCGCTGCCGCGACCCTTCTTCTGGCCGGAACGTCAATACAGAGGGAGCTGGGCAGCGAGAAGGCCTCAGGATTCGCCGACTGCCTGAAACTTCTCGGGAAGCCCTTCGTGCTGTTCTCTTTCCTCAGCATCATGTGCCACGTGGGGATCGACGTCGGAACAAACACCACCGCCCCCAAACTTCTGATGGAGAGAGTCGGTATGACCCTCACCCAGGCTGGATTCGCCACTAGCCTTTATTTTATCTGCCGCACCATAGGAAGCTTGCTCGGATCATTTATCCTCTCCAAGTTCAGCCACAAGAAGTTTTTCATACTGAATGTCTTGTTGATGGCCGCAGCGATCATTCTGATGTTTTTCGGACAGACAAAAGCTATCCTATACACCGCGATAATCATGATCGGCCTCGCTAACTCAAACATTTTCTCGATCGTGTTCTCGCAGGCGCTGCTGACCGTACCGGATAAGCAGAACGAGGTATCCGGGCTTATGATCATGGGCCTTTTCGGCGGAACCATATTCCCGCTTCTAATGGGATTCGCCTCCGACGCTGTCGGGCAGGCTGGCGCGGTCGCTGTTATGTTCATCGGTGCCCTCTACCTCTGCTACTATTCCACTCTCATCCGCAAGTAGCGAGGGAAAGATGCTCTACAGGAACGACAAACATGGAGAACCTCTCTCCATACTCGGATACGGCTGCATGCGTTTCAGCCGCAAAGGCGCTGGGGTTGACATTGAGAAGACCGAGCGCGAGCTGATGGCAGCCTACCGCTCCGGCGTGAACTATTTTGACACAGCATACATCTACCCCGGCAGCGAATCGGCCCTGGGCGAGATCCTCGAGCGCAACGGGATCCGGGACAAGGTCCGTATAGCGACCAAACTGCCCCAATACCTGGTGCGTAACAAAGCTTCGCTGGACAAGTATTTCGACGAGGAGCTTTCCCGACTTCGGACAGACAGGATAGATTACTATCTCATGCACCACCTTACTGACATCGCTCAATGGGAACGTCTTAAGACAGTGGGAGTTATTGACTGGATCGCCGGGAAGAAAGCCTCCGGAGCCATCCGGAACATAGGTTTCTCTTACCACGGGAACAGCGACAACTTCCTGAAGATCCTCGCCGACTATGACTGGGACTTTTGCCAGATCCAGTACAACTACATGGATGAGACGACCCAGGCTGGCATGGCCGGACTTAAGGCCGCCGCGGCACGGGGTATCCCGGTGGTTATCATGGAGCCGCTACGGGGCGGCAAGCTCGTGAACAAGCTGCCCGAAGGCGCGAAAAAACTTATAGCTAGTCACCATCGAGGGTGGAGCCCCGCAGACTGGGGCCTGCGCTGGCTTTGGGACCAGCCTGAGGTGACGGTGGTCCTCTCAGGCATGAATTCCATTGAGATGGTGGAAGAGAACGTTAGGATCGCCTCGGAAGCGACCGCAGGGGCTTTCACGGATGATGACAGGGCCTTTCTTCGTCAGATCCTTGGCATCATAAGGTCGAAGGAGAAAGTCGGGTGCACGGGCTGCCGCTACTGTATGCCATGCCCCAAGGGGGTGGATATTCCGGGAATATTCGCAAGCTACAACACGATGTACACGGAGTCGAAGGTGTCCGGATGGGCGCAGTATTTCCAGGCGGTCGCCCTCGCCGGGGAGCCGTCATTCGCTTCCCAATGCATTAAGTGCGGCAAATGCGAGCAGCATTGTCCCCAAGGCATCCCCATCCGGGAGAAACTCCCTGAAGCGGAGCGCGCGCTACTCCCCTGGTACATAAAGCCCCTTGTCAAACTCGGCCGGAAGTTTTTGCTGAGGAAGAAGTAAGTAATAGAGAGTTATTATTATATTGAAAAGTCAGGATAGTCTCTGGGAAGCCAGAGGCAACTTGATAATACCATTCGAGTCGTCTATCTTCTTTTTTTACTAGTCCAGAATAACAGTATAACAGAATATACAATGCTTCGGCCACCAATGTACAGGCTATGGAACAACACAGATTCGCGGGCACCATTAATCTGGTCTTCAATGGCCCACAACATGTATTCATGTCTGTTGCCATCACAGATCAAGTTCGGGTAGTTTGTTGAAATCAATATCACTATGACAAAGGATGACAGATACAACAGTGCCTGAAATAACCTTGGCCAACGAGAAACCGGCAAAGCAAGTTTTATGATCTGCGCGATAAAATCCAAGACAAAAACAAGGCAGCAGGTGACAAGACACCTCCAGTAAAGGCCATATCCATCATAGGTCCCGATACCTCTCAAGTTGTACTTTTCAAGTACACCAAAACAAAGGGTAATATAGAAGATAAAGAGTACACCTATGAACCTTGTGACCGATGTGATTATCTCAACTGTTTTCCACCGCATAAAGCAAAGATAGTCATTTCTATTCCACCACGTCACAACTTACCAGGATTTCTTCATTTCTGGACAAGGCAACAAGGTTATAATATGAAAAGAACTATTCTATCCATCCGTCAATCAAAATCTTTTCTTTGCTATTATAAGGAAAGA
>ONUG01000093.1 GCA_900320965.1 uncultured Bacteroidales bacterium
GCGTCGACGAAGGCGGGATCCTCTCCCCATTTCTGGGTTTCTTTCTGAAGCATCATCCAGATGCGGATGCCGTCGGCAATCTTGGCTTCCTGCCCTTCGACTCCGCTCAGGGACCGGGAAACCCTGGTATCCGAAAGCAGGTCGCAGAGCAGTGAGTGGGCATAGAGCTCGCTCTCGAGAAGTCCCCTCCACGGCATCACGGCATTGGGATAGTACCAACCTCCGTCACGATGCTCGACAGCATATTCATCAAGAGAAGCGATGTCGGCCACGATTGAGCTTCTCATCTTCTGGTCGGCTGACATCTTGATTCCCCAGTCAGAGGCCAGCTTCAAGCCACCCTCACCATAGACCAGATTAACCAATGTCTTGATCCTGCGGGCCTTTGCGAGGATCAGTCCCTGCAAGCCACGCCCATCCTTCTGGGAAGGAATCAGGTAGTCCTTGATGTATTTCTTGAATTCCTTGAAGTTCTTGGAATATTCACTCGCCTCGCTTGAAGTTCTTGGAATATTCACTCGCCTCGCTGATGGTCTCCTTTGAGACATCGAATTTGACTGAGGAATACATCGAACGGACATGGGCGTACTGGGCGGTAGAAAGCCAACCGCTCCAATAAGGCCAATCGCTATGGACAAACTGATTCTTATCCAGGAAGGCGACAGCCTTCTGGGAATCAGCGACTTCTTCCGCCAGACCGGCGTCCCTCAACTTGGCGAAACGTTCCAGGACTACAGCCGTGATGACCGGTGAAGACTTCATTCCCTCGAACCATCCGAAACCGCCGTCGGCATTCTGGCAGGCGACTATTTTATCAAGGATGTCCTCATCCGAAGTCGTGAACTTGAAGTCAGCGCCAAGTTTCTCCGCGACCCGGCGGACATAGTAGGCCTCAGTCAGGGAGAGGATATCCTTGCCCTCCGGCTCAACCTTGGATGGGATGGCGTCCAGAACCATCTGACGGATGTCGATTTCCTTGTATTCCGCTCCAGCCGAGGTGGTTCCGGTGAAGGCGGAACGGATACGCTGGATGAGAGCGTTCTTGTCCATTCCAGCGAGAAGGACAGCTGAATGGGACTCAGTCAGAGTCTGTTCAGCCTCATAAACCGGCAGAGGAACGAGCACCGCGTCCGAGAATGACTTGGCGTTGTCAGCGAACACGACCTTCAGTCCAAGCATGTCATGTCCCTTAGGATCGACCGTGAACTCGACCGGGACAGTCTTCCTTGCGGGGACTGTCACCTTCTTGGAGACAGTCGCGAAAGGCTTAGCCCCTTCGATGTCGAGTCCGGAATATGTCTGGAGAGCCACAGTTCCTGAGACCGGTTTGTCGGTGGAACTCGATACGGTGGCGTGAAGGACGTACTTGTCGCCCTTGTAAATATACTTAGGTTCCACCACATTGACTTTCACCGGGATAGAGACCGTCATTTCCTGCCGCAGGAGGGCGTTCTTCATCTCCTTGGTGTGGGCGAACACCTGGACAACGAAGGTGGAGAGTTTGTCTGAAGTCTTGAATTTCAAGGTTGCGGAGCCATTGCTGTCAGTCTTAAGATACGGCTCGAAAGCGAGGGCCGTCGAGAAATCAGAGCGGACGGAGACTTCATCAAGGTCCGCTCCAGAAGCTCTATCCGCGGCTTCTTCCTCGACCCTGTCCATCATTGCGGCGCTCTCCTCCACCATCATCGGAGCGGCCTCAAGCACCATGGCCGAGTTCTTGGCACCTGCGGCTCTGGTCTTCATCATCATTCTGTCATCATAGTCGAAGATCCTGCCCCGGTCAATACTTCCGTCCATCACATCGTAATATACGGGCCTGGCGCCAAGGTTGACGAGCCTGACGGTCTCCCAGTGGTTCGGGGAAATCCTCTCCGAGGCCTTGTCAAAGATAGCGGCGACCATCTCGGTCCCCGGATCCGACTTCAGGGTGAATGAATATTGCTTCCCGGGATAGGCCTTGTCCTCGAATGATGAGAAGGTCAAAGGGAGGTCCAGAATAGTCTTCTCCCTCTGGAACTCACGGTGGAAAACATAGTGTGTCCCGTTACGGAAGTAGAAGATGTACAGCGTCAAAGCATCAGGATAATCGCTCTTGTACTCGAACGACAAAGTCTTGACGGAGCCTTCCGAACCGGGCTTTCCATCCAGATGGACAAGTTCCCTTCCGAGAGGTTTTCTGTTCTCATCGAAGAGTTCGGCGACAGCCCAGACAGGGCCCGCACCGGCTCCGAACTGGACCTTTATTTCCTCACCGTCCTTCACAGAGCAGTCGGAGCAAGGGCCTACCAGCTTAAAGAAATTCTCCACATCGGCATTCAGAGCCATGTCACCGTCGCTGACGACAAGGATCTTCATCTCGGACTTGGAGGATATCTCCTTCCCATCAGTAGCTTTGACGCTAGAGGTCGCGACGAGGGTGTAAAGTCCTGGAGCAGGGATGGTTATCTCCTTGGTGGAGCCGGACTCGGCCTCTCCGCCAGCCACGACTTTATCATTGCTGTCTTTCAACTCGTACTTGATGCCCACGGGTACCGGCTGTCCCTCGTTATTTCTGGAGGTAAACGTCACCTTTGCCACATTCTCCGACAGAAGCTCGCATTGTCCGTATTTGTCTTTTCCAAGGGAGATGTCTCCCACCGCGGCATTCACAAGAGCCATTTCGATGTTGAAGGCATCCAGGACAAAGACCCTCCTGGAGAACTCGCTGGTCTCACCGGTGGCATCCATGACCTTGACCGTGACCCTGTACCAATACCTGTCTTTGACTGAAGGGAACTTCACGGAGAAAGAGCCGTCGGACTCGAGTTTGACCTCCCCGTCAGCGACGATATTGCCCCAACAGTCAACTTCGTAATTCACTTCAGCGGCGTCGAGCGGGTGCCCGCTGTAACTGGACACCTTTCCCTTCACCTCGATCTCGTCACCCATGAAATAAAGCTTGTCAATGCTGTCAAATGCGAGGTCATAAGTCGGGAGGACAAACTCATCCACGACAATCGACTTGGTCTCAAGGGTGCTGTTCTTGTGACGGACCCTGATAGTGTACTGGCCGTTTTTCTCCCCTTCAGGAATCTTGAACTCCCCGGCCACTGATCCGAAATCATTGGTTTTCAGTTCAGTCTTGGCAATCTCCTTATCATCTGCATTAATGAAACTGACCTCGACAGCCTCACCGGCCTCAAAAACCTTGAAACTGACATACTGGTTGCCAGAATACAGGACAACCTTGTACTTCACGGTCTCACCGGGATTGAAAGCTGTCTTGTCGGTGAATATCTCACAGTAATCGCTGACACGGCCTTTACGCTCGGAGTAGTAATCCCTTGAATCGCGAATGCTCTGCTCTTTGGAGAAGTGGAGGAAACCTTCGGGATCCTTCCAGCAGGCTCGGAGGTAATAATAGGTGTCTTTCTTCATCACCTTTCCCAGATTCTCCGGCAGAGGAGTAAAGCCGTCAACCTTGACATCCTTGGCCTCGGCGACGACCTTGCCGGAGAGGATGAGAGCAAGATCCACATTGGCCAAAGGCTTGCCGGTAAGGTATTCAGCCACATAGAACTTTCGGCCGTCGAAATCCTCCCTCAGAGCTATTGACAAAGTCTTGGGGATATACTGTCCCATGGTCTCGACCTTACCGTTTTTGGCTTTGACGACGTAGTTGCCATCGTCGCACCTCGGGATGGGAACCTTCACTGTGTCAAGAACATAAAAGCTCTTCCGGGGATTATTCACAGTCTTCTTAAAGAGCGGAGTGCCTTCCTTGTTGTCAAGGTACATGGACACCTCGACACTGGGGAGATTCCTCAGAGTCACGACAATGTCGTCACCTTCAAAAAGGATCGAGACATCCTTTTCCTCAAGTGTCTCTATCTGGTTCTTGAAACTCTCGATGGTTCCAGCGATCTTGGAGTCGACCCCGGACCTGAAGGAAAGACGCTCTTTCTCGGCGGCCTTGATGTCGGCGTACAGGGCTTTGTAGTCAGCCTCAGTGCCTTTATTGCGGGACAAGTAGCTCATCCTGTCCTCGAACTTAAGGGCCTTCCCGAAAAGACTGATGGCCTTCCCGGAATACTTGTCTATGAACGCCTTGACATCGTCTTCCCTATAGGCCCAATACCTTCCTTGAAGAGACACGTACTCATTCCAGGCGGCGTTCGGGTAAGTTTCTCCCAAATATTCTTTCAGCGCCTCGAAACCCTTGGAAGTGTTCCGATTGCTGAGCCGCTCTGACCAGAGGGCATATTCATAGTCATCCTTGATGAAACCGTTCAGCAGGCCGTTCATGTGCCCGGCCGTCCTGGTGTGGAAAGCCTTGTTCTTCCCGGCCTGTAGGCGAGTCTTGTTGGCAAGCACAAAGTCGAGAAGACCGGAGCCGCCGTATGAGGACCTGTAGGCATAGGTCACGATCGGCTCGTCATATTCTTTAATAGCGTTGGCGAGGAAGGTGTTCATCTCCTGGCGGACCTTCCAGTTCCTTGAGACCTCCGCATCGACCTTCTTCACGGCCGCGTCATAAAAGTCCCAATGGTAACGCTTCGCCTTGGCCTGCTCCATGATGGCGTCGAGTGCCTCGCTCATCTGTTTCGGCAAGTCGGCTTTCTGGGCGGAATAGTAGTTTTTCCAGAGCGATGTCAGGGCGTGGCCTTGCTCGTCAGGTCCCTTTGGCTTCTCATTTTTCGCATGGGCGTTGACCATCACAAATGCGGCACAGACCGTGATGGTGAGAACCAGGACAAGAATCAGGTAGAACATATTGCTTTTCATCATGACTATGGTTTTATGATCCAAAACCGATTACACTTCAAAAACCTCGCGACACAAAGAACGAGGAAGCTTCCGAGAGAAGATAAGTACTTCCCCCAATGAATATCAATGGGTTACGCCCATCATCGAGAGAAAGGGCGGTCTTTGCCGCCTCGGCTGCTGATGCCGTTACGACCATCTTGCAAGGCTTTCCCGCACCTTCCCTGTATTCCTTGAAACGGCGGGCAAGATCCTCAGGAGGCAGGGCCCTTGTCGACTCCAGGCCAGTCAGGACGTAAGTGGCGTCGGTCGGCATTAGAGGCAGGATCCCGTCAAGGTCCTTGTCGGCCATGACCGCGTAAACAATTATAAGAGATGAGTACTCCCCTGTCGACATCATCCGCTCAAGTTGGGAGAAGTTCTCTTTCAAGGCGGCGGGATTGTGACCAAGATCGGCAATGACAAGAGGATCTTTACGAAGGGCTTCCCAACGGCCGTGGAATCCGGCCCTGGAAGCTGTGTGGATAATCGCATCCTCCACTGTCGATTGGTCGGAAAGTCCTGAATATAAAGGGGTTCTCTTAAGAATATCGACTGCCGAGAGTACTGTACGAAGATTCTTCGCCTGGTATTCTCCCCGAAGGTCCATTTCACGGAGGATTAACTCAAACCTTTCCTCCATGGACAGTTCGACATCCTGGGCAAATGTCAGGGAACTGCCTGTTTGCGAAGCCTTTGCCTCGAAGACAGGTCGAGTCTCAGCAAGATATTCCCCGACAAGAGCGGGCACGCCTTTTTTGAATATTCCAGCCTTCTCACTTGCTATTGCCTCGAGGGTGTTCCCAAGAAGGGCGCAGTGGTCCAGGGCGATGCTGGTTATGATGGAGAGGTCCGGGGTGATGATGTTGGTGCTGTCCAGTCGCCCTCCAAGACCTGTCTCGATCACCGCCACATCCACGTTCTCGTCAGCGAACCACTTGAATGCCAAGCCTGTAGTTATCTCGAAGAACGACAAGTCCAGATCGTCCATGTCTTTTTCGTAGCGGCACAGGAAGTCGTAGACGTATTCCTGCGGCACCAGTGAACACTGAACGGATTCGGTCGGCAGTTCTTCCGGCGACGGGGACAAGTCCCGTCTCGCTGCGCTTCGCGCCCTATCCGGGTAAATGCTCGCCGGGACTTGTCCCGTCGCCGGGTTCTCCCTTGCACTTAACGCCCTATCCGGGTAAATGCTCGCCGGGACTTGTCCCGTCGCCGGGGGGCACAGGACTCGCGCGCGTTCACGGAAGTCAATGATATGGGGGGAAGTATACAGGCCGACTTTAAGGCCTACGGCCGAGAGAACCGAAGCAAGCATATTGGCGACAGAACCCTTTCCGTTCGTCCCGGCGATGTGGATCGTCCGGTACCGGAGATGAGGATCGCCGAGCAGCCTCGCGAAACTCTCCATGTGCTCCAGACCAGGCTTATAAGCATCACCAAAAGGCACTTTCTGCACAGAAGGAAACCTCTTGAAAATCGACTCCAACTTATCTTTGTAGGCTTTTTCCGAATAATTTTTCACCGGCATTGGCAATGACTTTTTTGAACTCAACTCAAAAATACTTAAATTTACGGACATTTGACACTGAATGAAAGAAAAAACCTCAGCTTTACACTCAGAATACATCATCGACGGCATCCCTAGACGATTCACTCCCGCCGACATCCTGGATGGCTGCCTTGACAAGGAGCCATCAGGGAATAACGACTACGAGGAATTCGAGCCGATCGTGGACGAAAGTGTCGACCCTCATCCGGCCGAGGACCAGTTCCGCGCCCAGGATTTCCAGGAATACCTTGAAGGGATCCATTCGATGGCAGGCATCCAGAGAAACTGTCCGATGGCTTTCCCAGAGGAGTTTGCCAAAGGAAGGATCGCCAAGGCCCTGCTGGACACGATCTGGCTGAAAGGGCACTTCCGCCTGAGCGACTTGACACTCTCAGCTAAATGGCGCTGGAACACCAAACCCTTGGGCAACATGGCTGCCTTCTACGGTTCGGTCGAAGCGTCCGCTGATTATATCGACAGCCTTGGAATCAGCCTAAGCTCATATTCATTCTCCGAAAGCGACAAGGTCAGCCAGATAGCTTTCAAAGTGTCCGCGACCGACAGGCCTGAGGATCCGGATGAGGAGATCGCCCCTGAAGAAGAGGAGATCGACCTGACAGGAAACTCTCCTTTCGGAAGTCCGCACCCCTCCATCATCAGAAGGCGGGCAGTGCCGGACAAACTTGTGGCGGACCCAGACAGCTGGCTGATATTCATCCCCTTTGACAGTTGTGAGTTCCGACTCGGAAACTCCTTATTGTGTGACGTTTACGGCCAGAATGGAGACACCGCTCCGGAGATTGGCGACGGGGACTATTTCATCGACTGCTTCGAGATTATCAGGGAGTTCGTGGAAGACAAAGTCGTCCTGTCCGGAAGGACAGTCAGCGATGGAGGATTGCTCTCGGCGCTGAAATCGATGTGCGGGGATGATTTGGGAGCCAAGATTGACATCAGCGGGATCATGAACGCCTACGATGAGGACAAGTCCGTCAGGATCCTTTTCTCCGAGATTCCCGGAGCGCTGATCCAAATAAAAGACATTGATTACGATTACGCTGACGCCGAGTTCCTGCTCCAGGACATCGCCTATTACCCGATAGGTCATCCTGTCCCCGGGAGTGGGAGCATAAAGGTCAAATCAGGAAGGGGCGGAGGCATCTCTGACATCCTCCAGTCACTCCTGAACAGCCAGGCATCAGAAGGAGAAGATTGACAATCATCAGATATGGCAAGGTACACACGGGTCCCTAAAATGGGGTCGGGCAACAGGAAGCCCAAGATTTTTGTCCTGGACACCAACATCATCCTCCACGACTACAAAGCTATACGCAAGTTCAAGGATAATGACATAGTGATCCCGGTCGCTGTGATCGAGGAACTGGACAAGTTCAAGAAAGGTACCGACCAGCTCGCCTACAACGCGCGTGGTTTCATGCGGGATCTGGACAGGATCTCCGAGGGAAGGCTTTTCGGGAAAGATGGCATCACGATAGCGAAAGGACTCGGGAAGATAAAGATTGAGCCCAATCATCCGTTCCCTGATGAGATGAAAGACTTGTTCAAGGACGACATCCAGGATCACAGGATCCTCTCCACGGCGATCTGGATGAGGGACAACAATCCCGGGCGTTTCGTGGCCCTGGTCACCAAAGACATAAACCTGAGAATGAAATCCAAAGCCGTTGGCATGGAGGTACAGGACTACATGACAGACAGGCTCGAGGACGAGAAAGTGGAGAACTCCATCAAGGAGGTGATAACTCTTGACAATTTCGACCCGGAAGCGTTCCAGACTCTCGGATTTGGTCCTGAAAACGCGATCCCGTGGAAGGCTGTCAGCCAGAGCCGGCCTAAACCGAACCAGCTCTACAAGATCAGAAAGGACGGAGAGACCCTCTGCGCCCGCTACGATAGCGATCTTGACAAGGTCGTTCTAGTCAAGTCAAAGTACGTCTACGGGATAAAGCCTCTTAACGACGAGCAGAAATTCGCTATCGACGCTTGCTTGAATCCAGACATCAAGCTCGTGTCGATGACTGGTGGCGCAGGTACCGGAAAGACCCTCATCGCCCTTGCCTCAGCCCTTGAGCAGGCCCGTGATTTTGACCAGATCATCCTGACAAGGCCCACAGTGGTTCTTGGCAACCAGGACATCGGTTTCCTTCCCGGAGACCAAAAGACCAAGATGAGCCCCTTCGTCCAGCCTCTGATGGACAACCTCAACGTCATAAAGTCAAAGTTCAAGTCCACCAGCAAAGAGGCTCAGAAGCTGGATGCCATGCTGAAAGAAGAAAAACTCCTCATCTCGCCCCTGGCCTACATCAGAGGACGCAGCCTCGGAAGGGTTTTCTTCATCTGCGACGAGGCTCAGAACCTGACGCCCAATGAGATAAAGACTATCATCACCAGAGCGGGAGAAGGCACCAAGATGGTCTTCACAGGTGACATATTCCAGATCGACCAGCCCTATCTGGACCAGTGGTCCAACGGACTGACCCACTTGAGCGAGAAGATGAACGGGCAGAAACTCTTCGAGCATGTCTTCCTGAGAATCGGAGAGCGGAGCGAACTTTCCGATCTCGCTTCAAAATTGTTATAACCAATCATTTTTGTTATCTTTGCCAACCTTTTGAGTAAGACTATAATCAAATAAGCTGTTTTAATATGTTCGACAAGAAGAAAAGAGTCTATCGTTTTGGCGGGAAGACCGCTGAAGGCGATGGACAGATGAGGGAACTGCTCGGCGGAAAGGGTGCTAACCTTGCCGAGATGAGCAGACTTGGAATGCCGGTCCCTGCCGGATTTACCATCACCACAGAGTGCTGCGCTGAGTATTACTCACTCGGCGGAGGCTACACCGATGATCTCAAGAAGCAGGTCGCCGAGGCCATGAGGGCCACAGAGACTATTATGGGCAAGAAATTTGGCGATCCTTCCGATCCCCTCCTCGTCAGCTGCCGCTCCGGTGCGAGAAGTTCCATGCCTGGAATGATGGACACCATCCTCAACATC
>ONUG01000163.1 GCA_900320965.1 uncultured Bacteroidales bacterium
CATAGTCGTGAAGCTCAGCCTCGACTCCGGTTCTACCCTCCGCGGAGAACAAATCAACCGGATCTCCGGCCCAGCCGCCAGGAAAGTCCATCCTGAGCTCGCCGTCGCTCTTGTAATCCTTTCCGGTGGCGAACATCATCTCATCCCCATAGAATAGCTGCGGAATGCCACGAACCGTCGCGAGGAGCGTGTATCCGATCTTCATCTTGTCGGGATCCAGTTTCCACGCATCGGCAATACGGTAATGGTCGTGGTTCGAAAGGAATATCATCATCTTGGAAAGATCATGGTAAGTGGCATCATGGGCCAAGGCATGATAGACTCTGAACATTCCCTGGTTCCATCCGGGATTGACCTCTGCCAAAGCGGCATTGATAGCCTCCTGGAGAGGGAAATCCATGATTGAAGGAAGGTGGGAATCGAAGCCGTCAGCATTGACGTTGCCGCCCTGCCAGTAGGCCAACTGGTCGAAATTGGAATCCCAGCACTCCCCTACGATATTCAGGTTCGGATATTCATTGAGAACCGCCTCGCACCACTTGCTCATCGGGACTTTCTCGTTGTAAGGATAGGTGTCCACACGGAGGCCATCCTGGCCCGAATACTCCGTCCACCAGATTGCCCACTGCTGGAAATATTTCAGCATGAAGGGATTATCCAGATTCATGTCGGGCATCATCGGCACAAACCAGCCGCTCACAAGAAGATTCCTGTCGTACTCCGATGCGTTCGGGTCCATTGCTGACGGAAATATGTAGTTCGTGTTGGTATATTCCGGGAACTGGTGGACCCAGTCCTTGAAAGGAAGGTCGCTCATCCACCAGTGGTCGGTGCCGCAGTGGTTGGTGACGATGTCCATGATGACCTTCAGGCCTTTCTCGTGGGCTTTGGCGACATATTCCTTGTACTGGGCGTTGCTGCCAAAGCGAGGATCGATCCTATAGTAGTCGCCGCAAGCGTAGCCGTGGTAGGACTCCCAGTGCTGGTTGTCCATCAGAAGCGGAGTGCACCAGATGGCCGTCGCCCCGAGGTCGGAGATATAATCCAAATGATCGATAATGCCCTGAAGATCACCGCCATGGCGGCCGAAAGGCTCCTTACGGTTGGCGGTCTCAAAAGTGTCGTCGGTGTTGTCATTGCCAGGATCCGCATTGGCAAAACGGTCCGGATTGATAAGATAGATGAAGTCGGAGGTCGTGAAACTGGTCCTTTCGGCGGAACCCGGTTCCCTCTCGCCAATGACATAAGGCTTTTTGAAGGACTCGCTTCCCTTTGTGAACACAAGATCGTAAGTCCCAGGCTTCGCCGCAGGGCTAACAGCCACATCGACAAAAAGATAATTTGGGCTGTCCGCCTTATGAATATCAGTGACTTTCAATCCGTTCCCTGCGATGGAGACATCCCACTGGGAGATGTCCTTTCCGTAAACCATAAGCTGCAGGTCGGTCTTCATCCCGGTCCACCAGCACGGAGGCTCAACCCTTGCTACCCTTGAGTCAGCGGTCTCTATAGACCAGCTCCAAGGGGCTTTCAGAAGCACATTGACAGTCACCTCATCTCCTTCCGCGGACCTCTTGAAGCAAATGCTGGTGTCTGTCTTGGCCACAAGCTCAAAGGAAGAATTATCACTTCCAAGAGCCGGATGCGAATGTCTTAAGTCGTTAAGATACTGATAGAAATCAGTAGTTGCGTTGTGATGCCAGTCCGGCATCGGGTCCTTCTCAAAGAACTCAAAGCGGTGATTATAACCAACTTCCTGGCCAGTGTAGATGAGCGGCTGGGCATTCGGCAGAGTCCAGCAAAGGACCGCCATGGCCTTCCACGCATCGCCCATCCTCTCGTACTCTGTCCCGTTCCAGGAGTTCTCGTCATGGTTGGTGATGAACATCAGGCGGTGGGCGCTTCGACTCCGCTCAGCGACCCCATACTCCTGGGCGTTCCACTCAACATACCTCACAAGGCTGTCGGCATTAGCCTTACCCTGGGCGATGTCATTCAGAAGGTGATGCAGCCGCCAGGCATAGGTGCAGTCAAATCCGGCATCATGAAGCCAAGCCTCTTCTCCTTCGGCAAGGAAGAACAATCTCCGTGAATATTCATTCCTGAACTTGGTGAAAACATCGCTCCAGAAGTCCTGTGGCACCTGGTAGGCCACATCGCAGCGGAATCCGTCAATCCCACGATCAAGCCAGAAACGCATGGATTTTTCCATTTCAGAGCGCATGTCCTTATTGGCGTAGTTGAGTTTGGCGATGTCCGTCCAGTCATATTCGACAATGGTATTGCCATTCTCGTCACGGACATACCATGAAGGATCCTTTCCGGTAACCCACGGGTGGTCCGGGGATGTGTGGTTAGCGACCCAGTCGATAATAACCTTGAGTCCCTGGTTATGTGCGGCTTCCAAGAAATGATCAAAGTCCGCAAGCGTCCCGAACTCCGGATTCACGTCGCAGTAGTCTTTGATGGCATAATACGACCCAAGGGTTCCTTTGCGACCCTCGACACCGATCGGATAGAGCGGCATAAGCCACACGACATCAACGCCAAGTTCCTTAAACTCAGGTAGTTTAGCCTCGGCAGCCTTCAGGGTGCCCTCCGCTGTGGCCTGACGGATGTTAAGCTCATAGATGACGGCATCCTCGGTCCAGTCACCTGCCTCGACCGTGGCCTTCTTGCTCTTATCACCGCACGCAACTGCTGCTGCGACAATCGCCAATAACAATACTATTCTTTTCATATCTTACGATTATTCGATCATTTCAATTGGAAAATGACGGAAGAGTTGGCTCCGAGGGTCAGGTTGGTGCCTTCATAGGAGGCGGAGCCAAGCAGGGCAATGGGCTTGGACATGTCGTCGGAGACCGTGGTGGTCCGGGAAGCCCCGGCCACATTGTGGATAACCAGAAGCTTCTGGCCGTCAGATGAGGTCATATACCACGAGGCGATCGATGCTCCAGATAGACCGGCATTAGTCATTTCACCTTCAGCGAGGGCAGGATAAGTGTTGCGGAGCCTTGAGAAAGCCTTGTAGGTATTGAGCAGCGAGGCGGCATCGGCCTCCTGAGCCTCAACGGAGATCGAAGCGGACAACATCGAGCCATCCACCTTGCCGTTCACACCCTTCTTGGCACAATCCTTTCCAGCCTTGTCCCAGAGGATAGGAGTACGGACATATTCATCACCTCCGGCCTTGGTGCCCCAGTAACCGAGTTCCTCACCCTGATAGATGAAAGGCTTACCGGGAGTCGTAAGAAGCAAAGCGGCAGCCTGCTTCTCCTTGGCAAGGTTTCTTTCAAAAGCCTCAGCGGCCCTGTCCTGGTCATGGTTGGTCAGGAATATTGATGTGATAGCATCGCTCCTCTGTGCCTTATGGTCCTTAATGTAACCATTAACCGCATTGACATAACCGGTAGCGTTGCCCTTCAGAGTTGAGTTGACAAGACCGAAATAATCGAACTCAAAATTGGAGGGAAGTCCCTTATAGTAATACTGTTCATCAGAAGAGTGGTTCCCGTACCATGCCTCCCCGACCATGAATATGTCATCGGTGTGCCCAGCGGCCTTGTAGGTCGCGTTGCAGTGGTCGTACCACTGGGAGAGGAAGCTCTGATTGGCCTTTATAACCGTCTGATAAAGCCACACGACAGCGTCCAGCCTGAATCCGTCAATCCCGAACTCACCTATCCACTTGTCCGCGGTAGCGGCAATAGCCTTGAAAGCAGGAGACTCGGAAGCAGTCTCGTACGGACCGTAATTGATGTCCGGCATGGAAGTGTCAAAGCTTGCGAAGTAATACGTAGCCTGACCGAAAGTGATGTCAGCCGCGGTGGAAGTGTCGAGATCCAGGGGTTCCCCGAACGTGATAACATTCTTTCCTGCCTTGGCGCCGTACTTTGTCCCCGCCGGCCAGGAATCATCTTTGGAGGTCCTCACAAGGAAGCCCCATGAAGTGTCCACATTGAGAGTTATCTCGAAAATATTGGTAGAAGTCTCGTAAAGTCCTACATTTCCGACACTTCCGATGTAGAGCCATCTAGTCGCCGAAGCGTTGGAGGACTGGGCGGCCTCAGTCGTCTCAGTGACAGTGACTGTCTTAGTGGCTTTGGTCCAATCCACTTTGAAATGCAGCCTTCCCTTATAGCCGATATTCCCGTCACCTAGAGAATGCCACTGCCCCATCCCGGGAGCTGACGCCCCAGCATAGTTGTCCACGATCCTCGCCGCGACATCGGCATCAGGGGTCTTGGAAAGGACATACCAGTCTTTGTACTCGCTTCCGGAAGGATCGGCCTTGACGCTCTTGAACCATGCGTTGTTAGCCCCGGAATGGTTCAGGACGTAGTCCATGTAGATCTTTATTCCCTTGGCATGGGCGGCATCGATCAGATTCTTAAAATCCGCCTCCGTACCGAATTTCGGATTGACCGTGGAGTAATCATCCACATCATAGCCATGGTATGACGAAGTCGGATGGGCCGGAGATAGCCATAGGGCAGTCACTCCGAGCCCGTCGAGATAGTCCAGCTTGTTCTGAATACCCTTGAAATCCCCTATCCCGTCGCCATCGCTGTCGGCGAATGAATATATCAGGAGCTGATAAGTGGTTGAAGCCCTTTTATTTCCATCAAATTTAGCCGGAGCGGGAACAACCTCTACAATGTTCTTTCCCCTTTGGCTGACCTGAACGGTCACATCCGAGG
>ONUG01000138.1 GCA_900320965.1 uncultured Bacteroidales bacterium
GCGGTTTCCGCCAGGAACTCAAGCTCATCGAGGTACTCGTAAACCTTACGTTCGTCTTCGTTCTGCTTGATTATTCCTACGAATACGGCTTTCTCTGTTTTCTGACTGTCTGCCATCCTTAGTAAAAAAGGCCATCCGGTTGGGGACGGCCTTTTCATTTTTTAAACTGGTTCTATCTAAGCTGGAAGATAACAGGGAATGTATAAGTTACCTTCACAGCACGGTCACGCTGCTTGCCCGGCTTCCACTTAGGAGAGCTCTGGACAACCCTGACAGCTTCTTTGTCGAGGGAAGAATCCACGCCTCTGAGCACCTTCACATTGGTGACGGAGCCGTCCTTTTCAACCGTGAACTGGAGGGTTACACGGCCCTGGACTCCATTTTCCTTTGCGATCTCAGGATAGACGAGCTTCGAGTTGACCCATTTTGAGAACTCATTGGCATCTCCTCCGTTGAAGGATGGTTTCTCTTCTACGAGCTGGAAAGGAATGGCCTCTTCTTCAACCACTTCCTCTTTAACCTCCTCAACATAGTCCATGATCTCGACACCGAGGTTGGCGTCATCCTCAAGGCTCATGAAGTTGTCCTCGACCTTGATGTCGTCCTCGACGATATCGATCTGGTCTGACAGGACAGGGACCTGAGGTGCCTCTGGTGGAGGTGGAGGGGTCTCCTGGGTAATAGGAACCATATCCTCTACCTCGACGACTTCCGCGTCGCTACCCAGATCGGCCAGTTTCTTTTCCTTTGTTCCATAGGAGAAAGCTCCCCATACGAGAAGAAGGGCAAGAACGAATCCGATCTCAGTGAAGAGCAGCCTTCTGTTCTCAAGATTGGCTTTTTCGGTTTTCTTTACTTCCATATTCAGTGATTTATTAACAAATCTTTTTAGTGTCAGCCTGCGTTTAAGTGTTCACATAGGCTCTCAAAGGTATAAATAATAATTTTGATTTCAAATTTTTTGGATTAATAGTTGTAGATTTGTGGCAAATTTACGGCTATGGTCAGGTATTTCTGCGAAGACATCAAGTTCGAATTCAAAAACAAACAGCTGAACAACCGCTGGCTGAAGATGGTTGCGGGAAGCGAAGTCAAGAAGCTCGGGGACGTCTCCATCATCTTTTGTTCGGACAATTACATCCTTGATGTGAATATGCGCTATCTCCAGCATGATTACTTCACGGACATCATCACATTCGACTATTGCGAAGGCAATGTTCTCTCGGGAGACCTTTTCATCAGCATCGACACAGTTAGGGAGAACGCTGCCGAATATGGAGCGGAGTTTGACGAGGAACTCCACCGTGTGATAGTACACGGACTCCTCCATCTTATCGGATATGACGACAGGACGCCGGAAGAAGAAAAGGAAATCCACAGGAAGGAAGACTATTACCTTTCAATAAGGAAGTCTTTAATCTAGGTTTTGAAAATGATCCAGAACGAATACGACATCATCGTAATAGGAGGAGGCCACGCCGGATGTGAAGCGGCGGTGGCTGCTGCCAATATGGGATGCTCGGTTCTTCTCGTCAATGCCGACCTGAGGAGTTTCGCGCGGATGTCCTGCAACCCGGCGGTCGGCGGAATAGCGAAAGGACAGATCGTTCGGGAGATCGATGCCCTCGGTGGAATGATGGGTTTGGTCACAGATGCAACGACCCTGCAGTTCAGGATGCTTAACCGCTCGAAGGGTCCGGCAATGTGGAGTCCCAGGGCTCAGTGCGATAAACAGGCGTTTTCCGAGCAATGGAAAAATATTCTCCTAACTCATTGTAACATAGACGTTTACGCGGATTTTGCAACGTCTTTTCTCTTTGAGAATTCAAAAATCCGCGGGATTCGCACGAATACCGGGGCGATTTTTAAATCTCAAGCCGTTATCCTGGCCGCCGGGACCTTCCTGAACGGAAAACTTTTCATCGGACTCACTTCTTTTGAAGGCGGCAGGATCGGTGAACTCTCCTCTCACGGACTGACCGAACAACTCGTATCCCTTGGACTTGTGACAGGGAGGATGAAGACAGGAACACCCCCGAGGATCGACATCAATTCGGTCGATACTTCCACTCTTCTCGAGCAGGTCGGAGACAATGAGCCGGAAAGGTTTTCTTTCCTGGATATCCCATCTTCTGTCCAGGCTTCAGGAGAGCAGATGCCGTGCTATATCCTTCACACCAATGAGAAGGTTCACGATATCCTCCGTTCCGGTTTCGATGAGTCCCCTCTTCTTTCCGGGAAGATCACCGGCAAGGGCCCGCGATATTGTCCGAGCATAGAGGACAAGCTCAGGGTTTTTGAAGACAAGGATTCCCACCAGTTGTTCCTCGAGCCGGAGGGCAGGAACACTACCGAATACTATCTTCAGGGATTCTCCTCTTCCCTGCCGCTCAAGACCCAGTTGGATGCGCTTCATTCCATCGAAGGTCTGGAAAATGCAAAGATATTCAAGCCGGCTTATGCAGTTGAATATGATTACTTCGACCCGACGCAACTGAAGGTTACGCTCGAGCTGAAGGACATCCCTAATCTGTATTTTGCTGGTCAGGTCAATGGCACTACAGGGTACGAAGAAGCTGCAGCACAAGGGTTGATGGCCGGCATAAACGCTGCTCTGAAAATCAAGGAGAAGGAGCCGTTTATCCTGCGTCGCGACGAATCTTACATCGGTGTCTTGATTGATGACCTCGTTACAAAAGGAGTCGATGAGCCATACAGGATGTTTACTTCCAGGGCGGAATACAGGATCCTTCTCAGGCAGGATAATGCAGACTTCAGACTTACCGAGAAGGCTTATAGGATTGGTTTAGCCACCGAAGAGCGATACAATCAAATGGTCGGGAAACGCGCCCTTGCAGAAGAATTGAGCGAGAGATGCTGGTCTGAGAATCTCCGTGCCGATATCGTGAACGATTATCTGGCGTCCTGTGGTTCCGCGGCGCTGTCTGAATCCAAGAAGATTGCTGACCTTGCGGCAAGGCCGGAAGTTAAACTTAGTAAACTCTTGAGTTTTGTTCCACGTGGAACATTTTATTCAAAAGATGTTATTTCTTCGGTTGAAACCGAGATCAAATACAAAGGCTACATCGAACGGGAAAAAGACATTGCTGAAAAGATAGCCCGCCTTGAGGATTTGAAGATCCCTGAAGGGTTTGATTTCGAGAAGGTGTCCGGTCTTACAATCGAGTGCCGCCAGAAACTGAAGCGCTACAATCCTCGTACAATCGCACAGGCATCACGGATCTCAGGCGTGTCCCCGTCGGACATTTCGGTCTTGCTGGTTTATTTCGGCCGGTAATCAGCTGGCTTGATCAGAGGAATCGAAGTCTTCCATTCCCAGTTCAATCTTGGCTTCTTCGCTTAGCATGGATTGGTCCCAAGGCGGCTCAAAAGTCAGTTCGACATTGCACGCTGTTATTCCGGGAACGTCAGCAACGCTTTTCTGAACCTCCGCCAGCACCTCGTCGGCCATCGGACATGTAGGTGCAGTGAAGGTCATTTTAATGAAGGCCTCGTGCTTCTTGTTGATTACAAGTTCATAGATGAGTCCAAGGTCATAGACGTTGACAGGAATCTCCGGGTCATATACCTGCTTGATGGCCATGATGACATTGTCATATAACGGAGCAAGTTCTGCGGCGTCTTCTGCGGTCAGGATGGTGCTGTTTTCCTTAGCGATAGCCTTGATGGTTTCAATCATTGACACCAATCCATTGGCCCTGGTAGGAGAGAGGTTCTCTTTCAATCCTATTTCGTTGATGAAGCTGAAATCATCTCCAGCTATCTCTTCGGGAGTCCTTCCAGAATACACTCCGATCAACAGGGATATTATTCCCTTTGTAATGATTGCGTCGCTGTCGGCGCGGAAGAAAAGTCTTCCTCCTTCTATTCGACTGTTAAGCCAAACCCTTGATTGACAGCCTTTTATGAGCCTATCTTCGGTTTTTTCCTCTTCTGGGTATGGTTCAAGGTTTTTCCCGAGATCAATCAAGTACTCGTATTTGTCGAGCCACTCGTCATACATCGAGAAATCATCTATAACCGCTTTTTTTGCCTCTTCCAGAGATATCATTTCATCAGTATTATATGAGCATTCCAACCGCCCTCTCGAGAGACTTGATGAAATACTCGGCTTCTTCGATTGTATTGTAAGGAGCAAGGGAAGCGCGGAGCATACCTGTAACCCCGAATCTGTCCATTAGGGGTTCTGCGCACATCTGCCCGGACCGGACGGCAACACCCAACTTATCCAGGATCAAGGCCAGATCCTCATGGTGGGCACCGTCAACGCAGAAAGAAAAGAGGGCAATCTTATCTTCTGTTCCACGTGGAACCCCAAACAGACGGACCCTAGGATTGCTTGTCAAGGCAGTGTACAAGTAATCTGAGACTTGCTTGCTGTATTCTTGTATATCCTTATCCTGTAATAATTCAGCGAATTCAATCGCCGGCTTGAAGGTTGGTACGGAATTAATGTTCTGTGTGCCGGCTTCGAATTTTTCCGGAAGCGGAGCATAGGTAGTTCCAGAGAACCTGACCGTTGCAATCATTTCTCCGCCACCCTGATATGGAACCATCTTGTCCAGCCATTCCTTCTTGCCGTATAGTACGCCTGTTCCTGTGGCTGCATAAAGTTTATGTCCAGAGAAAGCATAGAAATCACAATCCAGATCCTGGACATCCACGCCTCCGTGGACAATACCCTGAGCACCATCGACTAGGACGGGGCAACCTATTGAATGACAAGTCTTTACTATCTCCTTGACCGGGTTCTTGATACCAAGGACGTTGGAGATTTGGCTCACGGCAACGAGCTTTGTCCTGTCGGTCAGCAATGTCGGGAGATCTTCTATTTTCAGATGTCCTTCATCGTCGACGCCCAGGACTTTCAGTACGGCACCTTTCCTTTGACAGAGCATCTGCCATGGAACGATGTTGGAATGATGTTCGGCTTCGGTAACGATGATTTCGTCTCCTTCAGAGACAAAGCTTTCTCCGTAGGAAAAGGCGACCAAATTGATGGAAGCTGTTGTTCCTGAAGTGAATATGATCTCTTCCCTCGATGCTGCATTGATATATTCCTTGACGGCATCCCGCGTGCTTTCATATTCTTCCGTTGCATCGACGGCCAGCTTGTGGACAGCCCTGTGGATGTTGGCGTTGGATCCGCGCACGAGGGAAAGCCATTTCTCAACGACGCTTTCCGGCCTCTGGGAAGTGGCCGCGTTGTCGAAGTACACCAACGGCTTGCCATGGACGCTCTGTGAAAGCGCCGGCAGCATAGCCCTTATTCC
The DNA here is from genome assembly GCA_900320965.1 of uncultured Bacteroidales bacterium. Taxonomy (GTDB): domain Bacteria; phylum Bacteroidota; class Bacteroidia; order Bacteroidales; family UBA932; genus Cryptobacteroides. Next base: position 5,295 of record ONUG01000138.1, read on the forward strand.
GTCGATGTTCATACAGGATCGATTGCTTGTGAACTGCAAATTTAGCAATTATTGCTAACTTTACGGATTAGATAAGACAAAATGGTCAGAATATGATAGACTACATCAAAGGTTCGGTGGTGGATCTCTCCCCGGCGGAACTCATACTGGAAAACAACGGAATAGGTTACAGTATCCTGATATCCCTTCAGACTTACCAGGCCCTTGAGAGCAAGAAAGAGGCGACAGCATACATATTCCATTACCTTCGCGAAGACATGGAGGAGTATTACGGTTTTGCCACGAGGGACGAAAGGGAACTCTTCGAACTGTTGATCAGCGTGTCCGGGATCGGAGTGGCTTCAGCCAGGATGATGCTGTCCTCGCTGTCTTCTGAAGAAATAAGGCAAGCCATTCTGTCTGAGGATGTTGCAAGGATAAAGAGTATAAAGGGAATAGGCGTGAAGAGCGCCCAGAGGATGATCATAGAGTTGAAGGACAAGATTGTCAAGGGCGAAGGATCACAGGCGGGCGAAATCTTCGGAGGTGCCGCACGGAACGAAATAGCAGAGGAGGCTTCCCGTGCCCTGGTGATGCTGGGCTTCTCAAAGCCGGCCGTCTCCAAGGCTGTCCAGGCCGTCCTGAAAGCCAACCCGTCAGCAAAGGTGGAGCAGGTTATCAAATCTGCCCTCCAGATGATGTAATTACAGGAATATCTTTATTTGATAATGGCCGCCCAGCCTCCACCGGGGGCCATTTTTATTCTGACCCGACCGTTCTCCGGGAAGTCTTCTTCTTCCTTCATGTAGTCACGAGCGACCTTGTCCGCATTGGCTCCGTCGTGGAACACGGTCATCACGCTTGCG
>ONUG01000158.1 GCA_900320965.1 uncultured Bacteroidales bacterium
CAGAGCGGGAGCCATGCGGGGGAGCCTGTGTGGGCCGCGCATGCTGACCTTCTCGGTGAGACGAAACTGCGGTTCGTCACCAATTACGCTATCAGTGCGGAAGACGCTCCCGACGTGCTGTTCCTTTGCTCCGGGCATGGGAAGGCGAAGCCTTTTGTGGAGACACTGCCGGAGAGCTACAAGGGAGCGATTATCGATCTGGGAAATGACTTCCGTCTGGCGGCTGATGCCGGTGACTTTGTCTATGGTCTTCCGGAAGCCTTTAAAGATAAGATAGTTAAGGCTAAGCATATAGCTAATCCTGGATGTTTCGCCACTTCAATCCAGCTGGCACTGCTCCCGATGGCCTCGTTGGACAGGCTCCCTGAGATCCATGTCACAGGCATCACTGGATCTACAGGAGCCGGACAGGCCCCTTCGGAGACGACCCATTTCAGCTGGCGCTCGGATAACCTTTCAATCTACAAGGCTTTCACTCACCAACATCTGGGAGAAGTGAACGAGACTCTGAAGACTCTCGCTCCGTCATATTCCGGAGAGATGAATTTTGTCCCAGTGAGAGGAGACTTCGCCAGGGGAATCCTTGCATCGGTCTATTTCGACTGCGACCTTCCCGAAGAGGCGGCCGTCCAGATCTACAAGGATTACTATAAAAATGAGCCTTTCGTCCATGTCATCGACTCCAATCCTGACATGAAGATGGTTGTCAATACCAACAAATGCGTCTTGAATGTCCGGAAACACGGGCGGAAGCTGCATGTTATCAGCGTGATAGATAATTTGATCAAGGGCGCTTCCGGTCAGGCGGTCCAGAACATGAACCTCATTTTCGGCCTTCCGGAAGACACAGGCCTTCACCTTAAAGCCACAAGATTCTGATTATGGAACTTTTTGATGTATATAGTTTATTCGATGTGACGCCGGTGAAGGCGAAAGGCACTAGGATTTGGGACGATAAAGGAACGGAGTATCTGGACCTTTATGGTGGTCATGCCGTGATTTCAGTCGGTCATTGCCATCCGAGATATGTGGCCGCCGTGACTGACCAGCTCGGCAAGATCGGCTTTTATTCGAACAGTGTCCGCAATCCTCTCCAGGAGGAGCTGGCGGAGAAGCTGGGAGAGCTTTCCGGTTATCCCGAATATTCCTTGTTCCTCTGTAATTCCGGCGCTGAGGCCAACGAGAATGCCCTGAAACTGGCATCTTTCCACACCGGCGAGCGCCGAGTCATCGCCTTCAAGGGCGCTTTCCACGGTCGTACTTCCGGGGCTGTCGCTGTGACGGACAACCCTAAGATCAGGGCTCCGTTCAATAGCTGGCATGAGGTCACTTTTGTTCCGATGAATGACATCGGGGCGGTCCGTGAGGAACTGTCCAAGGGTGACATCGCCGGAGTGATCATAGAAGGTATACAGGGCGTCGGCGGAATCATTATTCCCGATGACAATTTCATGCGTGAGCTTCGTCAGGCGACTCTGGAAGCGGGAGTACCGCTGATCCTGGACGAGGTCCAGAGCGGTTGCGGCCGTTCCGGCAAGTTTTTCGCCCATCAGTGGGCCGGGATACGTCCTGACCTCATCACAATGGCCAAAGGTATGGCCGGGGGATTCCCGATCGGGGCTGTGCTGATCTCGCCGGATTTCGAGCCTGTCAAAGGGATGCTCGGAACCACTTTCGGCGGAAATCATCTCGCCATGGCCGCTGCTATTGCTGTCGCCGACATCATCAAGGACGAGAACCTTGTCCAGAACGCCTACGAAGTCGGCGAATACCTCAAATCCCGCCTGCTGACGGTTGCCGATGGTGCCTTCGGCGGCTCGACCGCCTCGCTACGCTCGGCCCCACCGTTCGCTTCGCAAAGCGAAGCTCCGGTCCCCCCTCTTAACGTGCCGAGGGTGGCAGTGGTCTCGCCATCCGAAGCACCTTCGGCTCCCGACGGCGGCAATGCGCCTGGGCGGACATTTACCCGGATAGGGCGCGAAGCGCAGGGAGCCCAGGCGCCCTTTGCCGACGACGGGAAAACGACGGAGATCAGTGACGACAGATCAACAATCGAGATCAAGGAGGTCCGGGGACGGGGCCTGATGATTGGGGTGGAGTTTAGCGGACCGATTGCGGAGCTGAGGCGGAAGCTGCTGTTTGACAAGCACATATTCACGGGCGTGTCGGGCAAGAACATGATCCGTCTCCTCGCACCCCTCACACTCACCAAAGACGACGTGGACATATTCATAAAAGCATTGGAGGAAGTCTTATGAAATCATTCTTTCATGTGAGCGACATCGGTGACCTGGCAGCTGCTCTTCAGGAAGCCAAACAGGTCAAAGCCAATCCCTTCGCATGGAAGGCGCTTGGCCAGGACAAGACAATCATTCTGATTTTTTTCAACAGTAGCCTCAGGACCCGCCTTTCAAGCCAGAAAGCGGCCCTGAATCTTGGAATGAACCCCATCGTGCTGAACGTCGGAGCGGACAGCTGGAAGCTCGAGACCCAGATGGGAGTCGTGATGGACGGGGACAAGAGCGAGCACCTTAAGGAGGCTATTCCCGTGATAGGCAGCTATTGCGACATCATCGGAGTCCGTTCGTTCGCGGGACTCTCCGATAGGGAGTTTGATTATGCGGAAACTATTCTGAGTCAGTTCATTGAATATTCAGGGAAACCTGTGATCTCCCTAGAATCGGCGACTGTGCATCCCTGCCAGGCATTTGCCGACCTTATCACGATCGAGGAATACAAGACGAAAGCCCGGCCTAAGGTTGTGATGACATGGGCCCCGCATCCGAAAGCTCTCCCTCAGGCCGTCCCCAACTCATTCGCCGAGTGGATGAACGCCGCTGATGTGGACTTCGTGATCACCCATCCAGAAGGCTATGAGCTTGATCCCAAGTTCGTCGGGAACGCCAAGGTCGAATACGACCAGATGAAAGCCCTTGAGGGAGCCGACTTCGTCTATGCGAAGAACTGGAGCTGCCCCGGAGTGACGAATCCCGCCGATTACGGGAAGATTCTCAGCAAGGACATGGGCTGGGTTGTGGATGAGCGGCACATGGCTGTCACCAACAACGCTTATTTCATGCACTGCCTGCCCGTGCGTAGGAATATGATCGTCTCGGACGGAGTTATCGATTCGCCGAGGAGTATTGTGATCCCTGAGGCCGCCAACAGGGTGGTTTCAGCCCAGGTCGTTATGAAAAGAATGTTGGAGGGCCTGAAATGATAAAAGAGAGTCTGAATATAATAAAGGTCGGCGGAGCTGTTGTCGAGGACGAGAAGTCCCTCTCCGGCCTGCTGATGTCTTTCTCCAGTCTCCAGGGCAAGAAGATTCTCGTCCATGGAGGCGGTAAAATCGCCACTGAAATGGCCGACAAACTCGGCGTGGAGACTCAGATGATAGACGGCCGCAGGATCACCAGCGCGGAGATGCTCAAGGTCGTCACCATGGTTTATGGCGGGCTTGTGAACAAGAACCTGGTCGCCAGGCTTCAGGCCCTCGGGGTCAACGCCCTTGGCCTCACCGGCGCGGACATGAACGTCATCATGAGCGTCAAACGTCCGGTCGAGCTGGTGTATTTTGGCTTTGTGGGTGATGTGAAGTATGTGAATACCAGGGCTTTGGTTTCTCTCCTTGAGGCCGGTGCCGTGCCGGTTCTGGCTCCTCTGACCCACGATAAAGAAGGTTCCATGCTGAATACAAATGCCGACACGATAGCCTCGTCAGTGGCCCGTGCCTTGGCTGAAAAGTATTCAGTCACCCTGACATTCTGTTCCTCTATTCCTGGTGTGCTGAAGGATTTGTCTGACCCGACTTCCTTGATCAAGACTGTGGCGAAGAAGGATTTTGAACCGATGGTCGCTGACGGAACCATATCTGAGGGGATGATCCCCAAGCTCCAGAACGCTTTCGACGCGATCAATGACGGAGTCTCGAAAGTTGTCATCACGTCTCCTTCAGATTTGTCAGGTGGTACCACAATCCTCGCCGACCCGGAGACTGACGACTAGATATGGACACCATTGACCTCCTTCAAAACCTGATCCGCATCCCTTCTTTCAGCAGGGAAGAGGGCTCCTTATGTGACTATCTTGAGAAGTGGCTCACTGACAATGGTTTCCAGGATATTCACAGGATCGGGAACAACCTTTGGATGGAATCCGAGGCTCCTTCCTGGAAGCCGACCATACTCCTTAACGCCCACATAGACACGGTTAAGCCAAACCATGGCTACACCCGGGACCCGTTTTCCCCGCAGATCGAAAACGGGAAACTCTACGGTCTCGGCAGCAATGATGACGGAGGTTCCCTTGTGGCTTTGCTTGAGGCATATTCAGAGCTGAAAAAAAAGCCACAACCTTACAGGCTTGTGTATTCAGCCACGGCTGAAGAGGAAGTCTGTGGGAAGGGTGGTTTTGACCTTTTCCTCCAAGATGTCGGGAATATCGATTTCGGGGTGATAGGGGAGCCCACAGGAATGAATATGGCCGTGGCGGAGAAGGGATTGATGGTGCTGGATTGCGTAGCCCGGGGGAAAAGCGGTCATGCCGCCAGAGAAGAAGGTGTGAATGCCATCTATGAAGCGCTGACGGACATCGATTGGTTCCGTCACTTCCGCTTCCCGAGGGTCTCTGAATATCTTGGCCCGGTCAAGATGAGTGTCACGATGATCGCCGCGGGGACGCAGCATAATGTCGTTCCGGACGAGTGCCGGTTTGTCGTGGATGTGCGTCCGAACGGGATGTATTCCAACCCGGAGCTGCTGGGCCTGATAAAGGAGGCGGTCAAATGTGAGGTCAAGGAGCGTTCGACCAGAATCGGGAGCTCGCATCTGCCCACAAGTCATCCGGTTGTCGTCAGGGGGCTTTCCCTTGGGCTTCAGCCATTCGGATCCCCGACCACGAGCAACCAGGCCCTTTGCCCTTTCCCGACCTTGAAGATCGGCCCTGGCGACTCGGCCCGCTCCCATGGTCCGGATGAATATATCTGCCTGTCGGAAATCGAAGAGGCCGTCAATGTCTATGTGAAATTATTGGATGGATTGGAAATATGAAATCCTGGGAATGCTGCAGAAAGAAGACTACAGCATCTCCTTCATTAGCAGCAGGAACAATCAAAACAACTTTTTGTGCAACAGATATTTTCCAAAGATCAGAAAACTCCGGGTGGTATGGAGGGGCCGCAGCCCCTCCATTATAAATCCGAAGGCTTTATATTCAGATGCTTCCGAAGGACGATTCGAAATTGAGCCCGACGTGGAAGATGTCCATTCGCAAGTCGAGCTGATGCTCACCCGCAAGCTTGGGGACATCGGTAAGAAGGTCCACACAGGACGTTCCCGCAACGACCAGGTGCTCGTGGATCTGAAGTTGTATGCCCGTGCGAGGATCGAGCGCACCGTCGCTAAGGTTGACAGTCTGTTCCGCACCCTGCAAAGCGCCAGCGAGAAGTATAAGGATGTCCTTATCCCCGGATATACCCATCTGCAGGTGGCCATGCCATCATCGTTCGGCCTATGGTTCGGCGCATACGCCGAGAGTCTGACAGGAGATATGACCATGCTCAAGGCGGCTTGGGACATCGTCAACCGTAATCCTTTAGGCTCCGCTGCCGGATACGGCTCGTCCGCTCCTTTGAACAGGACTTTGACCAAGATGGAACGAGCGGTCGCATTCGCATATTCATCCGTCGCCGAGACTGTCGGCCGTCTTGCGTTCGATGGCTGCCTGTATTCAAGTCAAAATTTCGGATTCGTGAAGCTTCCGGACGCGTTGACTACCGGCTCCAGTATCATGCCCCACAAGAAGAATCCGGACGTATTCGAGTTGGTCCGCGCCCGTTGCAATAAGATCTGCGGCGCTCTGAACGACATCCGCCTTATCACAGGGAACCTTCCTTCGGGCTATTTCCGAGACATGCAGATTCTCAAGGAAGTGTTCTTCCCGATCTTCGACGAGATGGATTCCTGCCTCGACATCGTGGAATATGCCGTCAAGGGAATGGAGGTCAAGACGGATGTCATGTCGGATCCCAAATACAAGCTGGCGTTCAGTGTGGAGAAGGTCAATGACCTTGTGAGTGAGGGAGTTCCGTTCCGGGACGCCTATCGTCAGGTGGCAGCCTCAATCGCTGATGGCTCTTTCGAATATTCCGGCAACTTGAACCACACCCACGAGGGCTCTATCGGCAACCTTTGCAATGATCGCGTCGCTGCCCGCATGGACCGGATCCTCTTAAGTTTCGATTTTGACTCAGTCGCCGCCGCCATCGACGCGTTGCTGTCCTGAAAATCTTTTTTTTCATAATCCTGCGAAATTCAGTAAATTCGCAGGATTTTTTTAGGAATATGCAGGAAATTAGGAATATAGCGCTCATCGCGCATGTCGACCACGGCAAAACGACGCTCGTGGACAGGATGATCTATCAGGCCAATCTGGTGCGTCAGCCGGAGAACCTCGGACAGCTCATCCTCGACAACAATGACATCGAGAGGGAAAGAGGTATAACCATTCTCGCGAAGAATGTGTCCGTCACTTATAAGGGAGTGAAGATCAATATTATAGATACTCCTGGGCATAGCGATTTCGGAGGCGAGGTCGAGAGGGTTCTGAATATGGCCGATGGAGTGCTTCTTCTTGTTGACGCGTTCGAGGGCTGCATGCCCCAGACCCGTTTCGTGCTTCACAAAGCTCTTCAGCTTGGCAAGAAGCCGATAGTGGTGGTCAACAAAGTGGATAAGCCGAATTGTCGTCCGGACGAGGTGCAGGAAGAGGTCTTCGATCTTATGTGCGCCCTTGATGCCGATGACGAGCAGCTCGATTTCAAGACCATATTCGGAAGCGCCAAGCAAGGCTGGATGTCGGAGGACTGGAGAACTCCCACTTCGGACATCACTCCTCTGCTGGACGCTATCCTTGAGGTGGTTCCGGCTCCCAAAATGGTTGAGGGAACCGTCCAGATGCAGGTCACTTCCCTTGAATATTCCCCCTATGTCGGCAGGATCGCTGTCGGTAAGGTCACTAGGGGAGTCCTCCACACCGGAGAGCAGGTCAGCCTTTGCAAGAGGTATGATATTATCGAGAAGCATAAAGTCAAGCAGCTGATGGTCTTCGACGGTCTTGGCAAGTCTAATGTTGATGAGGTCCGTTGCGGAGACATTTGCGCTGTCGTCGGAATCGACGGCTTCGAGATCGGCGACACTATCGCTGACTTGAACGCTCCTGAGGCTCTTCCTCCGATTTCCATCGACGAGCCCACGATGAGCATGCTGTTCACGATCAATAATTCCCCGTTCTTCGGAAAAGACGGGAAGTTCGTGACTTCCAGGCACATAAAAGATCGTCTTGACAAGGAACTTGAGAAGAATCTGGCTCTTAAAGTCAAACCTGGTCTCAACGCTGATTCCTTTATAGTGTACGGTCGCGGAGTCCTTCATCTCTCGGTTCTTATCGAGGAGATGCGCCGCGAGGGCTTCGAGCTTCAGGTCGGCCAGCCCAAGGTTCTTGACAAGACCATCAACGGGCAGCGCTGCGAGCCGATCGAGGATCTTTCCATCGAGGTCCCCGAGAATTTCGTGGGAACGGCAATCGAGCTTGCGACACGTCGTAAGGGTGCCCTTATCCACATGGAACCCCGTGGGGACCGCACTCTGTTGCAGTTCGATATTCCTACAAGAGGACTTATGGGGCTCAGGAGCAATCTTCTGACCGCCACCCAGGGTGAGGCCATCATGGCGCACCGCTATAAAGAGTACCAGCCTTTCAAGGGTGAGATCGACAACAGGACGAACGGTTCTCTGGTCTCTCTGGAGACGGGAGACGCCATTGCCTACTCGATGAACAAACTCCTGGACAGGGGCAAATTCTTCGTGGAGCCTGGTGAGGAAATATATTGCGGACAGGTCGTCGGCGAGCATACTCGTGAGCGTGATCTCAACATCAACATCTGCAAGACAAAGAAGCTTACCAATGTCCGCGCTGCCGGATCTGATGAGAAAATCCTCCTTCCTCCAGCCATCAAGATGTCTCTGGAGGAGATGCTGGAATACATCCGCGAGGATGAGCTTGTGGAGGTTACGCCTCACCACATGAGGATCCGTAAGATCCTTCTTGACCCTATGGATCGCAAGCGTGCAGGCAATGGTGGAGACGAAGAATAGAAAACTATTTAAGAAAAGATTTTTATTTAGGTAAATTTTTTATACCTTTGCATCCCTTAATCTGTTTGGCGAAGCGATGAAAGATGATTTTATAGTTCCTCTGAACGGGTTGGCGCAAGGGAAGACAGAGTTCTTCCGGAGCGTCGGGAAAGAGTTCTTTGAGCGTTTTGGGAATTCAGAGATCCTGGCCGCAGGCCTTGATGTCAGGGTTGTGATCGAGAAATCCAGCCGTTTTATCGGTGTGGATTGCGAGATCCAGGGTGATGTCACAGTGACTTGCGACAGGTGTCTCGGGGATTTGAGGCTGCCGGTATCGACAGGGTTCGCACTCAGCGTGAAGTTCGGTGATCCGGACATGGCCGGTGAGGCGGAAGGCGAGCGGGAAATTGTCGTGCTGCCGATGACTGACAGCGACTTGGACTTGAGCCAGACCGTGTACGACTACATCTGCCTGTCGCTTCCGGTGCAAAGGGTCCATGAGGATGGTGGTTGTGATCCCGAGACTGTTAGGTTTCTGAGTTCTGAAGATGACGAAGATCTTTTGGTGAAGGATTCCTCCAGCCCTTTTGCTGGCCTGAAGGACCTTCTTGATAAGAAATGATAAAATTTAAAGAATATTAATTATGGCACATCCGAAACACAAGGTCTCCAAAGCGAGAAGGGACAAGAGAAGGACTCATGACTTCGCGAAGGTTCCGACCCTGGCCACCTGCCCCAACTGCGGCGCCACTGTGATGTATCATCACGTCTGCCCTGAGTGCGGCTACTACAGAGGTCGTCAGATCATCGAGAAGAACGTTGAGTAAGTTCTTCAGAAGATAGCTGGTCCCTTAGTTCAACGGATAGAACGGAGGTTTCCTAAACCTTAAATAGTGGTTCGATTCCACTAGGGACTACGAAAAGAGCATCGCTTCCGCGATGCTCTTTTCGTAGTCCCTACGGGCCTTCTATTCATTGGGGGGCGTTCCCCCCAAACCCCCTGCCGTCGCTTCGCTCCGACTGTCATTCCGGCGATGCTCTCTTCTTACCCCTCCCGGGCAAGGTCTAATTTTAGCCTGGGTATCTTGCCCGGTTAAAGTAGCACGGAGGCCGTTGGACGCCTGATAAGTCGGGCAAGGTCTTTAGGTCTAGTCGGGGGAAAAATAATTACCCCATAGACAATTCCGATTATTATTTTGGAAGAAACAGATTAATCTTTATATTTGCGGAGGTCATATGATATGACTTGTAGCAATATTATTAAACAGACATCCAACCCTAATGGATGTCTGTTTTATATAGACAACTAACCGAGGGGAGGTATTGAATCAAGAAGAGTCGTTGTTCTTCAGCTACAAGTTAAATCATATGAAAAAGAGAACAAGACAATATATTGTTCACATCGCCACTAGAGTGGTTGTTGTAAAAATTGTCAAGATACGCTCATACAAGCGCATCAGAAATGGCAAGATTGAAAGAGTTCGGAGCCACTACCGCAGATATTAGGGAATCTGAGTTAGTTTAGCAAAGACTCTTGCCGATAAGGCACTCTACTCTATCCCCTCGGTTTTTATAACCGACATTATTCCATTTTCATGGTTCAAGGTCTTGTCTTATTGACTGCGCTGCGCTACTAAGAGAGCATCGATTTTGCGATGCTCTTTTAGTGTCCCTTCCAAACCTGAGCGCATCTTGTCTTTGAGAGCCGTTATCATCATGGCCTTTGCCCCTGCCATCAGTTCAGAGTTCGTCCTCTTATTGATAACCGCCATTCTTCTTATGGTCAGATTGTCCGTTGTAACAAGCATCGTATTCATATCACATTCATGTTCTGTTGATACAAATATAGTGCTAATATTTAATATACGCAAGCATTTTGATGCATATTTTGATTATTAGCCATATTTTAATATCTTTACGCCACTATGGATGAAAAGAAGAAACAAGAAAGAGCGGTTGTCCATCTTGAAAAGGATGGTCAGCACTATTACTACGGTAATTTGAAGGCACTTACAGACCATTGGGACAAAGATGCTATCGGAGTATCTTACGCATATCTAAAGAACCTCAACATCACCACCGACAAGCCATATCGAAATGACAAGTGTGTGATTAGAAGGGGAATACTTGTGACTTCACCTAAAAAGAAGTAACTTTGACCAGGACCTTAGCCTCTGATTATTATGACAACTCGCATCATTGTTTCCGCCTTGTTGTTTTGCGGTTTGCTTCTGTCTTCGCAACCGATGAGGGCGGATAATACCGTTGGCGATTATGAGCCTGCTATTTCCGTTGCGGTAAACAACATGGTCCGTCATGAGAAGCGGTTCCTGTCCACGTCTGACATTTTCGACATCTACCTCAATCCAGAACAGAACGTGCTCGTTGTCTCTGCAAGGGTAGATGATGAATTCAACCATTACTTTGCCATTGTCAGTCCAAAAGACACCGCTGTAAAGCCAGTGTTTATCCCTGATGAGGAGAAACTGGTCTGGGTCTCGCCTGTTTCTAAAGACACCATCATGACGTGTAACGACTGCTTTGACTGGTATTCCGAGTTTTATTCGTTGTCA
>ONUG01000172.1 GCA_900320965.1 uncultured Bacteroidales bacterium
CGCTCAGATTGACAAGGAGCGTCTGATCATCGAGGCCGAGGCTGAAGCGGAGAAGCTGCGTCGTACGGCCAAAGGTGAGGCTGATGCGATCTATGCAAAGATGGAGGCCCAGGCCCGTGGTACTCTCGAGATTCTGACCAAGCAAGCTGACGGTTTCGCCCAGCTTGTCGGTGCCGCCGAGGGCGACGCCCAGAAGGCTGTCCTTATGATGATTTCCGATCGTCTCCCTGAGCTTGTCAAGACCCAGGTCGAGGCTGTCAAGGGCATTAAGATCGACAAGGTCACCGTGTGGGACGGCAACGGCGGAAAGGATGGAAAGACTTCCACAGCGAATTTCATCTCCGGGCTTATGGGTTCTGTCCCTCCGCTCCAGGACCTGTTCAAGATGGCCGGCATGAGCCTTCCTGAATATATGAAGGGTAAAGAGGTCGCCCCGGAAGATCAGGGACCGGCTAAAAAGGAGGGTAAGTAAAGATGCCTATTATAGTCAATGTAGATGTGATGCTTGCGAAGCGGAAGATGACTTCCGCTGAGTTGGCTGAGAAAATAGGAATCTCAGCTGTAAACCTTTCAATCCTCAAGACCGGGAAGGCTAAGGGTGTGCGTTTTAGCACACTCGATGCCATTTGTAAAGCCCTTGACTGTCAGCCGGGCGATTTGCTGGAATATCGTCCGCCGGAGCCGGGAGAGCCCGAGTAGATGCAATCGTGGGACGGAAGCTGTTGTAAATCAATACTATGCTGAATCAGATGGTGCTCAATTTGGGCACCATCTGATTTTGTATTATTCAGTTAATCAACAGTTTCTACTCCACATCCACATATTTTTTTGTATATTAGGCCATTATGAAGAAAACACTATTCATTTCATTCGCCCTCCTGCTTGCTTGTTGCGCTTGGGCACCCAAGAGCGAGACTGTCAATATCGCGACCATCCGTGACGGGTGGCGTGGAAAAAATATTTCCACCAAGAATCTTGGCGCTCATCCTAATGTGATGCAGTTGCTCAGGGCGTTCAATGAGGTCTGGCCTTCAGCCGGAGCCGATTCTATCATCACTGAGGCGGGGGACAGGCTTTTTGTCTCGAATGATGTCACGGAAGGAGGCTCCGGGAGGGTATTCGTGGATTGCGAAGATTTCAATGTGGCTTCTTATGATCACGGCGACACCGGCGACCAAAGGACAGGGGCAAGGACATATTCCAGGGAGAACGGCCACACCCTTTTTGCTGTGTTGTTGGAACAAGTTAATCCTGAGGAGATTGAGTTCTGCTGCTTCTATGACTATGATCCCTCAACCGGCATCATGACTCCAGAGGATGAACCATATTCCGATTTCAAGCCTCAGCATGCGGGCTCCATCCTGACATATTGGTTGACGGAAGGTGAATATGACCAGGACATTATCATTGTGGAGATCTCTCCGGATGATAGTTATCCGACTCTTTATCACCATTTTACCTTCAATGGTACGGAGCATGTCTTCAGCGGTTCCAGCAACGAGTATATTTATCCCGAGTATGAGGAAGACTACGATCCGCTTCCAGAAGACGCCCTCTTGCGGGCGGAGTCGGATCATTACCGGTTCTATACCTCGGTTGCCCGTCCCGCTTCCGAAGAGGATCCCGAAGTCCTGGCGCTTTGGATAAAGGATAAGGGGGAGGCTGAGGAGACCCATTGGATCTGCACAACATTCGCTTCAGCGGAACCAAAGTGGTCCCAGATGAAGGACGGGAACGCCATCCCTGTCAGAGTTGATTCCGGTGATATTGCCTGTGCGGATAACATCATTCCCGTCCCATGGGATCCGACTAAGTTCTATGTCGACGGATGTCCGGACGCCAGGAACATCTGGTCATATATCCTTGATGTGAGCGATCCGGATGACGTAAAGGCCATCCAGTTCCCTTCGACAGAGGGATTCATATCTTTTGATGTTCCTGGAAAGAAAATCCACTTGGGGGCATATCGTTATCATGAGGAAGGAGGCCGATATTCGGTCGAGCAGGTCTATACGATTGATGGTAAATTTGTTTCAGAAAAAGTAGTTGGAGATGAATAAGTTATTCTTTGTTTTGGCCGCTTTTTTGACGGCTTTGACGCTTCAGGCCCAGGGCATTAAGTCCGGAACGGATTGGTACGACGGGTCCATCAACTATACGGCGACGGTCCAGGCTGACGGAACTGTCCTGATGGAAGCCATGGACGAAGGTCAGGAGATGGAGTTCGTTCTGGTCCCTGTGGAAGGAAAGAGCAATGCCTACACTGTTGCTGAAGGTTCGAATGAAGGTGCGATCAATCCTTTTGGGCCCGGCCAGAACGTGAAGTATCGCCACCAGGATGGCTTGACAGTCTTATGCGTCTATGATGGACCCACCACGCTGGACAATATTCTCGTGCTGACTCCGGACGACAGCAGGTTCAACAACATCTGGGGCTGGATTCCTCAGATCAAGGGCCTTTACAAGACCGACCCTTATGGCTACGAAGTCGAGATCAAGGACGATGCCCTTGTTGTCGAGGGAAGCAGGGGCAGTTATGAGGTAATGACCTTCAATGGACTTGTCATCGGGGTTATGAAAGTAGAGGGCACTTCCCTGGACGGCTATTGGAAGTTCGTCCCGACCCTTGAGGGATTCAAGGTCTATCCGGGTTCTTTTGATGAATATGGAATATTCAAGACCACTGACGGGCCGTACTCTCTGGTGTCCAGCGACAGGTACACTCCACGTTTCAAGTTCGCCTCATATCTTCTCCTTAACAAGTTCATCCTGAGGAACTACAAGAAATCCACTCTGCGGATAATGCGCAACTCAATTCTTGCGAGGCACGGCTATCGCTTCCAGTCCAGCGATCTCCAGACATATTTCGGGAGCCAGGACTGGTACATGCCGCAGAACAACGACGCCATCAAACTCTCCTTCGTCGAGCAGCTCAACATTGAGATGATCAAAGCCGCCGAAGCCGAACCCGGCCACGACGACTACGTCATCGAATAGTGGATAATCATTCTTTTGTAAAGGTTTGTGGAATCACAAAAACTTGCTACCTTTGTGACAGGATTCGTCGAAGGGGAATTCGTGTAAGGGATGACAACCTTTTCAAGGCAACTTGATCCGAGCCCTGCAGCAAAAGCCGTTACCTGACGGCTTTTATTTTTTCTCGCTGCCGACATAATACTGGACATACTCACCGGTACTTTTTTGCAAACCGACAATTACACGACAGCTATTCCAGCGTAGTAGAAGCATCTTTGAATATGGCTTCTGATTCTTGTTGTTATACTTCTTTGGCAATGTACCCGACAACACAGCATGTGAAAGAACTTCTGATAGATTCAGTACAGCTGCTGTCGATTCATATGAGAGGGCGGCATGCCCTACAGTCTCATTGATCGACTGGAACTTCACATGTATATTTGCCTTCAGCGACTTGTTCCATACCTTTTTGTCAGGATGTTCGCCGCACCATATAGCATAATAGTCTTTGATTATTTGACGTCGGGCCTTGATATCTTCCCGGCTGTTTCCCCTCGGAATCTCCATCGCACAATTCATTTCCTAAAAATAGAAAAATAATTTGTCTCATGCAATGACCATAATGGCGTATTTGAACTAAAAAAAAGGATATCATGAATTACATAGGTGGCCGAGTTTATCCATGACTGGAAACGGGAAAGGAAATGCGAATAAATAAGGATTCATTTTCCTTTTCTATACTTTCTTTATAGATATAAATTAACTACATTTGTTATACTTACATTCGGTGCAAATAAGCGCACGGCAAAATCTAAAGAAAAAGGTCCCACGGAGTACGCGGGACCATAGGATAAAATCCTTCGGCATATAGCCTTATTGTGGTAAGATGTAGCTTACTGAGACAAATATAGAAATCAAAATTTAGAATTACAAATAATGGAAAAGGTATTAGGACTTGACTTGGGAACCAACTCTATAGGCTGGGCTGTCATTGGTCGGAATGAGGACGACACATGCATGCTTATCGATAGGGGTGTCCATGTTTTTCAGGACGGGGTAGCCCATGACAAGAGCGGGGAAAAACCTGCTGTCCAGGAGAGGACAGCCGCCCGGGCTTCCCGCAGGCACTATTTCCGTCGGCGGATGCGGAAGGTCGAATTGCTCAAGGTGCTTGTCAAGGAGGGACTTTGCCCTCACTTGTCTGATGCGGATCTCAAGAAGTGGCAGAACGAGAAGGTCTA
>ONUG01000225.1 GCA_900320965.1 uncultured Bacteroidales bacterium
GTTTGACTCCAAGATGCATCCCAACCTCACCGGACGTGTGATTTCCCTTTTCAACTCCAGGGAGACCAATCCTCACGGGGCGCAGCTGGTCCTTACGGCTCATGACAGTAACCTCCTCTCCTCGGGCGAGTTCCGTCGTGACCAGGTCTGGTTCACCCAGAAGGACCGTCTGGGAGCGTCTGAGCTTTTCTCCCTGGCCGAGTACAAGGTCCGCGGGAATGCCGCTTTCGAGAAGAACTATCTCCACGGGAAGTATGGGGCTACCCCTGTCCTGGGTGACATGCAGAACATCTTTCTGAAGGAGGAGTAATGTGGCGGCGCACAAAACCAGCATATCTGGAGAAAGGAATAGCGAATAAAAGTAATAATCTTTTGAAATGTCACATAAATGTACTATTTTTGTGACGGAATCGAGTAAAGATGAAAACTGCCAGATCCATATCTAGCCGCATCCGGTCATGGAAGAGAGGGAAAGTCTTTTTCCTCTCAGACTTCGCCGACCTTGACAATCAGACCGCCGTCCGGAAGCAGCTTTCCAGGTTATGTACCGAAGGAGAGATTCTCCGGTATGGGCGCGGCATCTATTTCTATCCGGTCATAGACCGCAAATGGGGCCTCGGAGTCATCCCGGCCACTAATGATGCTATCGTCAACGCTTATTCGCAGAAAATGGGCATTGCCATCTACCATTCCAAGACCGCGGCCCAGAACCTTCTGGGGCTCTCGACTCAGAACCAGATGAACGCTGTCTATCTCACTGACGGGCGAGCAAGGTTCATCGACACCGGCATCGGGAACGGCATCACGCTCCTCCATACTGAAGACTCCCGGCTGTCTCTTTTCAAGGACGGGACAATGCGTCTCGTGGCCATCGCGCTTCACGGCGAGAAGATGGACCATGTCGACCAGAATTGGCAGGATGTGCTGGCCGCGCGGCTTTCTTCCGTCCCGGAAGACCGCTTTGTCCATGACATCAGGCTCATGTCCCAGAAAACCCGATCTATCGTACAGTCATGCAGAAAGACCCTTTCCTGAATCTCGCCCCTGCAGCGCGGACGGCATTCTTCGTCAAGGCGGCCGAGGGGACGACGCTCCCGCCTCAGGCCATTGAGAAAGACTGGTGGGTGACCAAGGTCCTCCAGGCCATCCGCTCGCTCGATTATCGTGATTTTGTCCAGTTCAAGGGCGGTACCAGCCTCAGCAAAGGCTGGGGTCTCATCAGCCGGTTTTCCGAGGACGTGGATCTTTCGATCGACAGGGTGTTTCTCGGGTTCCCGGGAGAATTGTCCAAGAGCCAGGTCAGTGACAAGCTCCGCCGAAAGGCGAAGGAATTCACCTTCGGCCGGTTCTATGATGAACTGCCATCGGCGCTCGGGTCCGTCGGCATTCCCCGTGAGGCGTATCGATTGTCAAACAACGACAACGGGGTGCCTACGCAGGATCCGGTACAGATATACATTGACTATGATTCCGCGTTCCCCCCTGACGGTTACATTTTGCCTCGGGTAATGCTGGAAGTGTCCGGCCGGTCGTATGAGGAAGCCGTTTCTGAGACATCGGTCCGTTCGCTTATGGACGACAGGCTACCTGGCAACGCATTCTCCTCTTCCCCGTTCATGGTAGTCACCGTAGAGCCCGAAAGGACTTTTATTGAGAAAGTGTGTCTTCTGCATGAGGAGTTCAACAAATCGCATGGCGACATCCGGAGTTATCGTATGTCGCGGCACCTGTACGACTTGTTCATGATGTGCATAAACGAGAAGCACATCAACGAAAAGGCTCTCGCCAACGAGGAGCTTTTCCGCGGGATTGTCATGCACCGTTTTATCTACAACCGGATTGACGGGGTGGACTACAACACGGAAACCCCAGGCCATTTCAACATTCTCCCTCCTGACAGTGTCGTGGATGAATGGCGCAAAGACTACGATGAGATGATGCGCGGGATGATTTACAGCAAGGATAAACCTTCCTTTGACGAAATCCTTATCCGTATCCGGCAGCTCAACACCGAGCTGAACGAGATGAAATGGAAGAAGATTCCCGTGTTTTCACCCGGCTCCAAACCTTATCTGAAGGAAGAATAAAAGAGTTTCGCAGCCTCTCCCCCATTGACATATCGTTTCTAGTGAACGGTCGATTCCAGCAAGACTTTTCCTTGGCGCATTCTGAAATCCTCGTCCTTTCCCGGGACGAGGATTTTTCATACAGTGTATTTATTCATACGAACTTAGCATTCCTGTTATGCTGAAAACGCCATTCTACGGCCCTGTGGGCACGCTTATTGCACAATTACAAGAAAAGCAATAGCACCAATGAAAGCAAAATTGATT
>ONUG01000177.1 GCA_900320965.1 uncultured Bacteroidales bacterium
ACTGAAGAACCAACCTCTGAAAATGAATCTTGTCATACAGCATATTATGATATCAGCCGCTGCGCTAATGATTATTTTCTGCAAAGCCAGTCCCAAGAAAGCTGTCGCCGGAGCTGTGTGGCAGAGTGGAATGGTTGCCGTCGTGGCTATCTATGGCATCGCTTGGCTGGCAGATACCTATTTTGGCAATTACATGAGTTTCATGCAGGAAAATCTGTCCGGCATTGTTTCACAATACCCGTGGACTATTGCATTCGCTTTTTTTGCCGTGTCAGTCCTTATCAACTCACAAGGCGCCGTCGTTGTATCCATGTTACCCCTGGCATACTCACTCGGCATACCGGGGCCCGTACTTCTGGGCGTCTTCCCAAGCGTTTACGGTTATTTCTTTATTCCTAATTATCCTTCCGACATTGCTACAGTCAATTTTGACCGCAGTGGCACGACCGTCATCGGCAAATACTTACTCAACCATAGTTTCATGATGCCAGGCCTGGTGAGCACAATCATCGCCACTGTCGTGGGCTACGTGATGACCACGGTACTCTTCCCCGGTTATTTCGCTGGACTGTAGCGCTTTGTCGGTTAATAATCAGCGCTTTATAAAAAACGCGTAGCTTATTTGGCTACGCGTTTTTCGTAATATGCTCATTATCAGTGTTACATTTTCCTCGTTTTTTCGTTTATTAAGGTAGAGAACCGGAAAGAATGGCGAAGGATTTCCTGACAGAGGCGTTTTTGTCGTTGAAAGACAGATGGAAGGCGGAGGATGCCCTCCAAGAGGCTTTTTGCAGGCTGTGGGGAAGGAAGTACAAGGCCGCGAGCCTGAAGGAGGCGGTCGGTTTGCTTTCAAGAACGGGAAGGAATATTCAGATTGACGAGTACAGGAAGTCCAGGAGGGGAAAGACGGTCGCGCTGGATGGAATTGTTGTTGAGGATGAGGGTGGTTCCCGTGGCGAGATGGAGGCGTTGTTCAGGAGGGTTGAGGCGTCAGTTGAGGAGGAGCTGTCGGAGACTCAGAAAGAAATAATCCGGATGCATGAATATGAGGGGATGACTTTTGAGGATATAGCGATTGAGCTAGGCATGACTCCGGCTGCTGTCCGGATGCAGGCTTCAAGGGCAAGGAAAATATTAAGGGAAAAGTACAGGGAAGAATATGAAAAAGATTGACGAGCTGATAGACGGTTATTTCGAGGGGACTCTTTCGGAAGACGAAGAGACCGCTCTTAAAATATTCTTGGCATCAGAAGAAGGCCAAGGCCCTGAATATGACGAGGTTCGGGCTGTTATGGGCTACTTCGCCGCCGGCCGGAGATTTGGTTCACCGGTTGCCGACGGCGAAGACTCCTCCGCCTCGCTGCGCTCCGCGCCCTATCCGGGTAAATGCTCGTCGGAGGAGCCTTCGATCGTCGGGAAGTCAACAATCCGGACTAAATCCCTGGTTGCGATCGCGGCCAGTATGGCAATCATCATCACCCTCGGGGTGAGTATCTATAATAGAAACAATGTCTGTGTATCGTTTGTGGGCGGGCAAAAGATTACCGACAAGGAAGTTGTAATGAACGACGTCGATAACATCCTTGCTGACCTTCTGTCCGATCGGACGGACATGGAAGAACTACTGAATGAATTTTTTGACAGATGATCTCATGAAAAAATTTTTACTCATAACCTTAAGCGCCTTCCTAGCCCTGGCTCAAGGAGCCAGGGCTCAGGAGGGGTTACAAATCGACAGCCTTTTCAATGGTAGTTTCGTTCCTAAGTCAAGGATCACCGAATCTCTTGTCACCGGAAGGGAACTCAAGCCCTACAATCTTGACTATTTCCGCAGCGTCAGGCTCCAAGCCTCGGAAGGGGAAATCCGCAGGATCGTCTCTTGGCTTGAAGGAGACGCCCTGATGGCCATTGAGAAGGATATGGATTCGGAGAATGGCGAGCTGGTCTATGCCTTGATGCGCTTCGCCACGAACAATGGCAAAAACAAGTATTTGGGCTATCAAGTCAAGGAATCCTCTGGTGGAAGTAAGTATGTCACAGTCGTTTACATGACAGGAAAGGCAACAACCAGGGATCTTAAGGTAATATTCAAACACAGATAACAGGGAGGAAACGAGATGAGAAAAACAATTATAGCGGTTCTGGCGTTTGTCGTTGGGGGGATCACACTTTCGGCCCAGGAGACGATAGAAAGTGTCATGGTTGAAAGAGACAGGGCTGTGGCGCAAGCAGACTCACTCAGGGAAGTCATCAGCAAGATGCGGGATAGACAAAAGGGGAATGTCCACCTCGATTTTGACATCCCTTTTTACAAGAAAGTGCGGCGTCCGAGGGCGGCTGAGGTCGGGACTTTCGGTGTCGGAGTATTGGTCTCCGAGTCCAGTGGAGCCTTTGATTTCAGCCCTCAGAACTCGCTGGAATTCTGGGGCTTCGTGCCGATATCCCACGTCAAGGGACGCCACTCTCTCACTTTTGGGCCTGGCATCGGTTTCAAGAATTTTGGCATCACCGGCAACAAAGCGATGCAGATGACAGATGAGGGAGACATCACCATCGGACAGTTCAAGGACGGAGCCATACCGAGGATCTCCAGGTTGACGATATTCAGTCTTAACATGCCGATCTTCTACAGCCTTGGCTTTGGCAGGGGATATGGGATTACTCTCGGACCTGTTGTCAATTTTAATGCCTCAAGCTCGATCGTCAACAAGTACACCTTTGACGGGGATAAGAAGAAGGATAAATACAAGTATGCTCACTGTAATTTGGTCACCGTGGACGTAATGGCACAGTTGAATCTCAGGGATGTCAGCATATATGGCAGATATTCCCCGATGAGCGTGATGGACAAGAAATACTGGCCCGAGTTCAGCACCTGGTCCGTAGGTGTTGCCGTGTCGCTACTAAAATAACGGGTAGGATTCTTTCCTTTCTCGGGATTATTCATTAAATTGCATAGGTTTTGGCCAAGGTTGGCCGAACCTATGTTTTTTATTAATATCTAAACATCTAACATCATGTCACTGAACAAAGTAATGCTGATCGGTAACGTTGGAAGAGACCCGGAGATACGTTACCTTGATGGGAACAACCCTAACCAGGGAGCGACGAAGGTGGCCCAGTTCACCGTCGCCACGACAGAGCGATATCGTGACCGCAATGGAGAACTTCGCGAGAACACGGAATGGCACAACATCGTCGCTTGGAGGAATTCGGCGGATGTGGCGGAGAAATTCATCCGCAAGGGCACGCAGGTCTACATTGAGGGCAAGCTTCGCACCCGCTCCTGGACCGACCAGACCGGCAACAAGAGGTACACGACCGAGGTCGCTGTTGACAGTCTCCAGCTTCTTGGCAAGAGGAATGACAATCCTGGCGCGCAGGGCGGCCAGTCGGACGCTCCGTATCAGCAGCCCAGGCCCCAGCAGCCGACTTACCAACAGCCCCAGCAGCCGGCTTATCAGCCGCAGCCTCAGCAGCCGGCCTACCAGCAGCCGCAAAACCCTCCGCAGCAGCCCATTGACATCGGAATCGAAGACAACCCTTCCGACGACCTTCCGTTCTAGTATTCAGAAATCCTTTAAAACCAATATTCGTAAGACATGAGTTCGAAACTTGACGTCGTCCTCGGTCTCCAGTGGGGAGACGAGGGGAAAGGCAAGATTGTGGATGTGCTGGCCGGTCGCTATCCGGCGGTAGCCCGCTTCCAAGGTGGCCCCAATGCGGGGCATTCACTCCATTTTGATGGTAAAAGCTTCGTCGTGAGGAGCATTCCTTCCGGAATATTCCGGGAAGGTTCCGTCAACATCATCGGCAGCGGAGTCGTGCTTGACCCCGTGACCTTCAAAGAGGAGTGCGCCAATGTCTCCGCAATGGGAATAGAGCCCAAGGAGAAGATCGTCATATCCAAGAAAGCCCACCTCATTCTTCCGACCCACAGGCTTCTGGACGCCGCTTACGAGGCTGCCGCCGGAAAGGGGAAGATCGGTTCAACACTCAAGGGAATCGGTCCCACCTACACTGACAAGGTAGGACGTCATGGCCTCCGTGTCGGCGACATCCTCGCTCCGGATTTCAAGGAGCGCTATGCGAAATTGAAGGAGCGCCACCACAGGCTTCTGGACGACCTTCATTTTGAGTACGATTCCGCCCAGGGCGAGGCCGAGTGG
>ONUG01000192.1 GCA_900320965.1 uncultured Bacteroidales bacterium
ATCCGGAACTGTTCGGTGTCGCTGATGAGAAACAAGGAGAGAACTGCCTTGTTCTCAACGTCTTGACCCCTGGCATCGACAAAGCGGGACGCCCGGTGCTCGTCTATATTCATGGTGGAGGTTTCGACACCGGATCCGGGACTCTGGTTCTCGGAGCCGACAAACTCGCAAGGGAGGAAGACCTGGTCATTGTAGGAGTGAACCACCGGCTTAATCTGTTCGGATTCCTTTACCTCGGCCATCTTGACAAGGAATATGCTTCCTCCGGAATGGTCGGTATGACAGACCTTGTCCTTGCCCTTGAATGGGTTCGGGACAACATCGCCTCTTTCGGTGGGGATCCCGGCAATGTCACGATCATGGGCGAATCCGGAGGTGCGATGAAAGTCAGCACTTTGATGGCGATGGATTCAGCTAAAGGGCTGTTCCACAAAGCGATAGCGGAAAGCGGATCCGCTCCCGCATGCTCTTTTTCAACCGCTGATGCCCAGATTCAGACAGACAGGTTCCTGTCCAACCTTGGGCTTGACAGGAATAACTGGAAGGATATTCTGGCCATGCCTTCCCAGACCCTTATCCAAGCATCCTCCGGTATCGCCTTCTCCCCTGTCGCTGACAACATCAATCTTCGATATGACGGAAGCAAGGAAATCCTCGCCTACGAGGTCTCAAAGAATATTCCTTTATTGGTAGGCTCTTCTGCCGACGAGATGGGAGTGTTCCTGCCGATAGCCTCAATGGGAATCACGGAGGATAATCTTCCGGACAAGGTCAGACAACAATTAAACATCAGTGAAGAAAACGCCCGACAGATAGTCGGCTCTTTCAAAGCGGCAGACACTAAAGATGACGCTCCATGGCACACCTTCCTGAAAATCGTCTCACTCTCCGGGACCCTAGGTGGCGGGGCATTCAACCAAGCGATGGCGAAATCCGCCCAAAATGGCGCGCCAGTTTTTAACTATTTCGTTGAATATGATGCCTTTGCCCCATTCGGAGAAGATTTCAGATGTGCCTGGCACACAGCGGATCTTCCCCTCCAGATGAGGACTGTCCTTGATCCTGAGGCCGAGCATCTCTCCAAGTTGATGGCACACGCCTGGGCAGCCTTCGCTCGCACCGGGAATCCGTCCACAAAAGAACTCGAATGGCCCGCTTTCAATCCTCAGGAATGCCTCGTGATGGACTTCGACGAGCAGACCAGAGTCTTGAAAGATCCCACGGCACCGTTCAGGAAAGCCCTGGGAGAGACAGTCGATTACACCAGGGATTAAATTGACGCATGAAGAAACTCACTATCATATCAATCATTCTTTCAGTTTTTTTACCCACAGCGGCTAATGCCCAACTCATTTCTCATCGTGGGATTGTCAAGGGAAGCTATGATTTTTGGATCTACAAGCCACAAGAAAGAGCGGCGAAAGACACTAGCAAACTTCCTTTGGTCATTTTCCTCCATGGGAAAAGCCTATCCGGAAGCAACCTTGACCGTGTCAGGGAGTATGGTCCCTTAGAAGCCCTTAAATTTGGCCGGAGGATAGAAGCCTTGATTCTGGCTCCACAGACACAAGGAGGCTGGACCCCGTCAAAGATCAAGAGAATCCTTGACTGGACTGAAGCCCACTATCCCGTTGACACAAACAGAGTTTATGTTTTCGGCATGAGCATGGGAGGCTACGGAACCATCGACTTCACAGGCACTTATCCAGACAAGGTCGCCGCCGCTATCGCCATGTGCGGTGGAGCGGACATCAAGGATGTATCAGGTCTTTCAAAGGTGCCCCTTTGGATAATTCACGGCACTTCGGATAACGCAGTGTCATGGAAGCAATCCCAGAAAGTCGTGGATGGGATTAAAGCGACTGGAGACACAACCTTGCTGCGCTATGACCTCCACCCTGGGGTTAACCACTCATACCTCGGAAGGGTTTTTTACATGGCCGAGCCTTACGAATGGCTGTTCAAACACTCTCTTGCAGACTCCGTCCGCAATGTCGACCGCACAATTGAGATCACTAAAAAGGGAATGGCCAACGCCTATAAAAGCATGCCAGGACGCATGACTCTGAAGGTCAAGGAATATAAGGGGAAGTAGTTAGTCAACCGGCTCGTCTTTCGGGAGATTAATTGTGCGGAAGCGCTTCTGGCGGCGCTCCCACCTCTCGCGGGCGAACTGCTGCATGTCAATCGCCTGGTCGTTCTCATCGATGATCTCAAGGCCAAGAATGGTCTCAATGATGTCCTCGAGGGTCACGATACCCTGGAAACAACCATATTCATCAATAATCAGGGCCATCTGCTCCCTCTTCTTAAGGAGTTCTTCCCAGATCGTGCTTAGAGAATCTTCCTCATTGAAGAATGAGACCGGTCTCTTGAACTCCTTCAAGCGCTTGTCAAACTCATCATCAGCAAGTCCCTCAAGAGCGTCTGACAGAAGAATATAGCCCGTAATATACTCAGGAGAATCGCCATAGACGGGGATTCTCGAGTAGTGAAGGTATTGATCGTTCTTGTAGAAGTTCTTCAGGGTCATGTTCTCCTGCGCCGTCACCGCCACTATCCTCGGGGTCATGGCCTCATAGGCAGGGACATTGTCCAGCTTCATGATGTTCTGGATGACTTTGTTCTCGTCGGAGTCGATCACGCCTTCTTCAACTCCGATGTTAGCCATTGCTGTGACCTCCTCGCGGCTGACAGTCGCCTCATCCTCATCCTTTGACAAAGTCCTGGCAATGAGACTGACCAAAAGGACGAGCGGATAAAGAATGACAATCAAAAAGGAGATTGTCCTTGTCGCAAAACCGGTCAGATGCTTCCAGTATGAGGATCCGATTGTCTTGGGAACAATCTCAGCAAAGATAAGGATAAGAAGGGTCGTGATTGCGGAAATAATTCCAAACCAAGTACTTCCGAAGAGAATGGTCGCCTGTCTTCCCACTCCGGCCGCATATTCCCGTTCCTCCAGCATTCAGTCGTACACGTTCCGGTCCGCCGCATACCGGCAGTTCCTGCACAGTCCAGTGTTCGGGAAGGGTCATGATGCGGAAGGACGCACCTGCAGTAAGGGAATGATCGCTGATCAGAAGGCAGGTGGACCCGCTTCCGCTGATGACAAGAATACCGCCGGTATCTTCTTCCGTGATCTTCTGAACCGTGTCAAAATTCGGAATCAGGGTTCTGCGGTACGGTTCATGAATCTGATCACGGGCAGCTTCCTTAAGCAGCCGGATATCACCGGTGCGAAGTGCATCACAAAGCAGAATTGCCCGTCCGGCATTGGATGCCGCAACGGCCCGCGGATAACTTTCGGGCAGGATGGCACGTGCTTCGGAAGTAAGCACTTCGTAATCCGGCACGAGCGCCGTAAAGCGCAGACCTTCACTGCAGGAAAGGCGGCGTGAGATCCACGCATCCGTTCCCCGCATGCTGGCGGTCAGACCGCCGAATACGGAAGGCGCCGCATTGTCCGGGTGACCTTCCATGTCACTGACAATCTGAAATGCCCGTTCGATATCAACTTCTCCGCTCAGCAGCTGTGCGGCAAGCACGCCGCCGGTCAGAAGGGAAGCGCTGCTTCCAAGACCGCGGGAGATGGGAATCTCCGTCTCGAATTTTACATGCAGGTTTCCGGTGCCGCCGGCCTTGCGGAATGCCTGTATGAACATGTTGTCTTCATTCTGATACGCTTCCGGGATTCCTTCGAGGATCAGCGTGTCAGACGGGGTCACTTCAAAGGTGTTATATAGCCCCAGGGCGATGCCGAGGCAGTCCAATCCCGGGCCGAGATTGGCAGAGGTTGCCGG
>ONUG01000180.1 GCA_900320965.1 uncultured Bacteroidales bacterium
TTCATCGACAAGTCCGTTAGGCTGATGCTGAAGGGCTGGAACGAGAAAGGTTATATTTACGAGAACTGGAACGCTATAACCGGTGATGGAGGTGACCGCGGCAGTTGCGACACATTCTACCATTGGGGCGCCTTGCTCGGTTTCATGGCCTTGCTGGATTCTTGAATATATGAAGATCATCGTAGCGCCTGATTATTTCAAGGAGTGTTTGGATGCGGGAGAGGTCGCTTCCGCCATCGCTGAGGGAATATTATCGGTTTCGCCAGGTGCTGAAGTTTGCCTGGTCCCTCTTTCCGACGGGGGAGAAGGGATGGCGGGTATATTGACGGAATCCCTTGGTGGTGAATTGGTTCCAGCGAAGGTGACCGGGCCGATGGGGGAGACCGTCGAAGCCCGGTTCGGGCGAGTTGGGAATACTGCGATACTGGATGTCGCGTCGGCTTGCGGATTGAATCTTGTGCCGAAGGAAAGGAGAAATCCTCTTATCGCCACCAGCAGGGGAGTCGGGGAGCTGATCGCTGCGGCTATAAATAGCGGATGTGAAGAGCTTCTAATCGGGCTCGGCGGCTCAGCCACTTGCGATGGGGGAGATGGCATGATGAGTTTGTCCGGTCTTAGGAATATCGCCTCCGGAGTCAAGATAAAGGCTCTTTGCGACGTTGACAATCCGTTCCTCGGGATCAGAGGGGCAGCGAGAGTCTTCGGCCCGCAGAAAGGCGCTGATCCCCAGATGGTTGAGATGCTGGAGAAGAGGTTGGAGCTTCAGGCAGAGAGAATACTGTCCCAGACTGGAATAGATGTCTCAATGATGCCCGGGGCAGGTGCCGCTGGAGGCCTAGGCGGGACGCTTCATGCCTACCTTGGAGCGGCGTTGGTTTCTGGGATAGAGACCGTGCTTGATATTCTTGGATTCGATAAGGAAATAGTTGATGCTGACCTTATTATAACCGGCGAAGGAGCTTCGGACCTCCAGACTCTCTCCGGGAAGGTTCCGATTGGTGTCCTGAGAAGAAGTAAGGGAATTCCTGTTTGTATTCTCTCCGGTCGAGTCAAAGACCGGGAAAGCCTGCTCGCCGCAGGCTTCGCCGCTGCTGTCCAGGTCACTCCGGATGGCATCCCCACCTCCGAAGCCATCAAACCCGTCATCGCCAAAGCGAATCTCCGCCTCGCCGCCGTAAGGTTGATTGTTCCAATTATGGGTTAGTAACCCTTCAATAGGCTCTTTAGGTCAATGTACATCAAGACAGTCTCATCCTCCGGCTCTGGTTGGACAAGATACTTGAAGTCGCATTTTTGATAAAAACCAACAGCTGAACGATAGGCATCGACAGTGATAAAGCGGCAACCAAAGATTCGGTTTGATGTGAATCGAGCTTCAATGAAATTAATGATCTTGGTTCCTATGTCAAGCCCTTTCATCTCTGTGCTGACTGCAAGACGACCTATTTTTAGCGCTGGGTATGAAGAACGACGTTTGGCATTAGGAATTCTGCGGGAGAGATTGTTCCAAATAGTGGTGTCGACGAATTCACGATCAACTTTGTCGTTGAGGAGACTGAAGTATGCGATGATTTGGCGACTGTCTTTCTCTTCAACGACATATGTTACCGCAAGAAGTTCTTGGTCGAAAAAGGTAGCGTTTGGAGTCCCAGTACTGATCTCAACCAAGAATCCGTTTAAATCAGCATCTCCGCAATCAAACGGTTTCTGGGTGTCAATTCCCGGAAGGAATCTTCTCAATTGAATATTCATAGCAGATCAGCGGCACACCAGCTGAGAACTTCTTCATAGTTACGTAATATTTCCTCCTGTTTCTCTTCGGAAAGGGGAATGACATTATGCGCCGCCATTTCGAAGCGGTAGGCATCTTCGTCGTAAAGGACGGGTGTTTCTTTGATGGGCTTTGCCATAGTTTAGTTTACTTTAATAAAACAAAATGTATAAGATCTCTTTCGCAAATATAGCAATTATCTCT
The DNA here is from genome assembly GCA_900320965.1 of uncultured Bacteroidales bacterium. Lineage (GTDB taxonomy): Bacteria > Bacteroidota > Bacteroidia > Bacteroidales > UBA932 > Cryptobacteroides. The sequence continues at coordinate 1,976 of ONUG01000180.1, forward strand.
CAACTCGCTGTGGTTAATGTGAGATTATTGCTGATACAGCGAAATGGTTTTACTATCTTTGAGAGAATCACAGTTGCAACAACCATCATGAAAAAGCTTATCATTGCCGCCGGAGCCTTCGCCTGTCACCCGGAGCGCACCCTTGTCATCCTGAGCGCACCCTTGTCATCCTGAGCGAAGCGAAGGATCTGAATTATTTGCTATATTTGCCAAAATCACAATAGTTATAACCAATCATGAAGAAACTTATCCTTGTTATTGCCACGCTGCTTTCCGGCATGCTGACAGCTGGGGCCCAGGAACTGACTATCCCACAGATCCGTGAGGAATGGCCAAAAGCTTCCCTGAAAGTCGATCAGGTGAAGGGCCGGATCGGCATCGCCGAGTTCGCTCAGGCGTTCACCAGTGTTTACAAAGGCAATGACCTTACAGACGAGATCAAGGCCCAACTGGACAATCCCGGCCGGGTGAACGAGGATGTTTACGTGTTTATCCTTGACCGCCAGAACGGCTACTGCGCCCTCCAGTTCGTCAGCGACGGGACTGTCCGGATGGAGATGTGCGCCTGGAATCTTAAAGACGGGTGGAAACTGGTGGCAGTCAATATGTTCAATGTCTATGAGGATAAGGATGCCCTTTTGATGTTCTACAAGTACAATCCTGATTCCGGGCGACTGGAGCCGGATCTCGACAATAATTTTTATGATATGGATGTCCCGTTCTCGACCTTCCTGCTTCCGAGGAAAGGTAAGGACATCGAGACTTGGATATATCATACGACATCTCCCTCAGCCCTCCGTTATGATGGGAATGGCGGTTTTATCCTAGAGGCCAATATAATCCCGGCGATTCCGTGTTTCGTAGTGGACGACAGTCCGACTAACATCCGAAAATCCCCCGGTGGGGAATTGCTTTACACCCTCAGCCCCGATGAGGACTACATGCTGGATGTTTACGACGCTTCTGACGGATGGTGGAGGATACTCGCCGAGTGTGTCACCACTGTCGAGAACGACGACATTGATCTTTGCGAGGAGGGCGGGGAAGCCTGGATCCATTATTCGGTGTTGGGAATGAGCCTGCGCAACTATGACGGCGCTTCCGAGCCTCTGTATGAGTCTCCCTCAAAGGACTCGAAGGTCGTCGGCAAGATAACGGAAGCGGAGGCTCTTGTCCGTCCTGTAGATATGGCCGGTGACGCCTCATGGGTGAAAGTCAAGTGGGGAAAACTTACAGGCTGGATCGAGTTCGACAGGCTTTGCGCCAATCCTGTCACTACCTGCCCGTAGGATCAGGAACTACTTGAATATCTGTTTCATGGGCTTTCCCCTCCAGTCGTCGGGAATGTCCAGGCCGAAGATATAGGCTATAGTCGCCGCGGTGTCGTACTGCATCATTGGCTCAGGGAACTCGAAGCCACCCTTGACTTTCTTTCCGTAGACGATGAACGGGGTCTCGAGCTCCAGCATTGTGAAGCCGCCATGTCCTTTGTCTTTGCCACCGTGATCGGCTGAAATGATGATGATGGTGTCCTCGAATATTCCGGCATCCTTAAGGGCCTGAATAATAAGTCCGATTCCTCTGTCGATGCTCTTTTGGCACTCCATGTACTCGGGGCTGTACCAGCCATACTGATGGCCGGCGTTGTCAAGCGATCCATAGTAGAAGGTGAAGAAATCTGGCTTTTTCTCCTTGATGTAGTCAGTCGCCAGCTTGGTGTATTCCTCGTTGGTGATCATCGTCTCCTTGCCTCTGTAGGTCTTGATGAAGTAGTGGTAATCCATCGCGAGGGTGTCGGAGATCGCACCGATGATGTCCCAGTCATAGACGCAACCCATCTCGACTGCGGGCCTTTGCTGGCGCAGGATCGTGAAGATCGTAGGTGGAATGCCGTGCCCGTTGTCGGAAGTGGAAGGGATGGTCCCGCTGGTGGAGTTCCATTTGTCGAAACCATGCATCTCAGTCGGCAGGCCGTTGAACATCGATGTCCAGTTGATGGATGATGCGGAGGGCATTACAGATCTCTTGGCCAGGGTCCAACTGCCGTTCTCCATGAGGTAACGAATGTTGGGGATGTCCGAGGCGGGAGCCTTGCGTATTCCTTCGGCGGCCCAGCCGTCAATCCCGATCATCACGACATGCTTCGC
>ONUG01000183.1 GCA_900320965.1 uncultured Bacteroidales bacterium
ACAAAAAACTGCGTTTAAGACCGTATTTCTCCCGTAATTACGGTTTCGAAATATATCGCCAAATAACGCCATCTGAGATATTTCAGAGGACTTTTTTGGCGGTTTTTATTGCATTTCCAGAGTTCGGAAAAGTTTGGAAAAAATTGAACCGTATATGAACCAAAGATTTGTAACTAATTGATAATCAATTGGTTTTACTGACTGCATCGGGAAGTGAACGAACTAGTCTAAATCTCGTCGAAAACTTAAAATTCGTTTTTCAAACTAGCTGAATCTTAATGGTTTACATTTCGGTTCGGCTAGTTTCGCTTTTGAGCAGTCAGGTTATCATTTAGCTTGATTTTGGCCTTTTTTGGCACACGATTTGGCACACGTGTGCCAGCGTGTGCCAAGAAAAACGCGTTTTTGGGCTAAATAGTTACCAAACTCGGTCGGAGCAGAAATTTTTACGGAAAATTTACACGGATTTTTACGAGTTTTATTTAGGCTAGTTTCACGATTCGTTATCTGTTATTCTTTTTTTATAAGTCGCAATAAATCAAGATAATATAACTTGAGTTAAGTTTGATTTATAAATGCGTAATTTATTTTGGATGTTTACCGGAAATAGTTATATTTGCGGTGGAAATGTCACTTGGCACACGTAGAAAGTTCAGTGCTTTCCAAAGAACATTTGTTTTACCTAATTTATTGAACCAGCATTCGTTATGAGCAAAAAGAATGATGTACAGACTGAGCAACTGGTGAAGCTCAGGAAAAGGAAAGCGGCGAGTGGAAACACGATCCTCTTCCTTGACTATGTACAGTTCGATGAACGCGTGCGCGAGAGCATCGGACTTACCCTGAAGGATGGAAGGAATCCGGCCAACAAGGAAAAGAACCAACACATCATGGCCAAGGCAGAGGAAATCCGCCTGGCAAAGGAAAAGGAGCTCCTTGCAGGATCAGGATACCGGAGCAGGGAAAATCAGGGCAACAAGACACTGTTCCTCCCCTATTACCGCACTATGATGGAGGACAGGAAGAACAGTGACGGAAACTATGGCAACTGGAAGAGCTGCCTCCGATACCTTGAGGTATACTGCTCCGAGAAGACCACCTTCGGTGACATCACCCCCCGCTGGGTCCAGGGATTCAAGACCTATCTGGAAACCGTAGAAAAGGATACCTACAAAGTTTCACTGAAGCCCGGCAACGATGGGTTCAATGGGTTGTCCCAGAGTTCCAAGGTGTCGTACTTCAACAAGCTGAGGGCTTGTCTGAACCAAGCGTACAAGGAAGGGATCATTTTCTCCAACCCTGCGGATCCGGTGAAGGGATTCAAGGTGGCTGAGACCGAGCGCCAGTATCTTACTGCCGAGGAGGTCAAGAAGCTTGTCGCCACCGACTGCAGGTATCCCGCACTGAAAAGGGCATTCCTCTTCGCCTGTTTCACCGGCCTTCGGAAGAGCGACATCGAGAAGCTCACCTGGGGCGAAGTCCAGCGGTTCGGGGATTTCACGAGGCTTGTCTTCAAGCAGAAGAAGACTGGCGGCCAGGAGTACCTGGACATCCCCAGGGCTGCTGAACCCTATCTGGGCAAACGCAACGGCGCCGGGTCGCAGGATCTGGTCTTCCCCGCCTTCAAGTACAGCAGCGAAGTGTCCCTTGAGCTCCGGCGCTGGGCAATGGCTGCCGGAATCACGAAGGATTTCACGTTCCATTGCAGCCGGCATACCTTCGCGGTGCTGCTCCTGAACTCTGGGACCGATATCTACACGGTATCCAAGCTCTTGGGTCACCGTGAGATAGCCACAACCCAGATCTATGCGCACCTCGTGGACGAGAGGAAGCAGGAGGCTGTCAGCCGCATCACCCACATCTTCGATTCTATCTAGCCTAATCCCGGAGCTCCATGGAAACCACAAGAGAGGAGACAGCCATCAACATCGCGGTCATCAACAAGGTGTCCAAGCAGGTCGCCACGGCATGCAAGCTCAAGAGCAACGACCTGTTGGATGAGGCATTGTCGTCCGGAGCGGACATCCCGGCCCTGGCTTCCAGCATCATTGCTTACATCAAGGAGGACCGTGACCCCATTCTGTACAAGCAGCTGATGCACCTTGCGAATACCGATCCCATCCGCAAGTACATACGGACCCAGTCCGGCTACAGGAAGGCCGGGGAGGTGAAGGAGATTGCTGACGCCGTCGATCAACTGGACAAGTTCGGCAACGATCTGTATTACCGTGAAGGGAATGGGGAATACGAGAACCTGCTCCCCTTCTTCTCGAATGAGGAAGCGCAGGGCCTGCTGCAGCGTGCCGTAGATGCCGGGCTGCTCAAGGATGATTATCAGCCCAGGGAATCGACGGCCCGTTTCCAGCTCAAACTCATCGCTATCTGCATGATGGAGATCATGGAGTATCAGCACGGAAGCAAATGGTGCTATTTCGAGCAACTCTGGAAAAAGGATGTCGCCCGCCGGAGCATCCCTCTTACCAAAGGAATGGCCATCAACCGTGTAGCCGTACTGTATCCGGAGATCAACCTGTGGGGACTCATCCTGCCGAAGCACAACCAGTTGGCGCTGAAGACCGACCTGACCGAGGAACAGGCCAGGAAACTCTTCAAGGGGCTCGTCCACTACGGGTATCTCGGTCCCAGGACCCCGGTGGAGAACTTCCTCTCCATCATGGGGATCGGGGAATACCCTTTCCATACCGTCAACTGGATAGGTACAGGTATGAACTCCCTGGTCTATTGCGTCAAGAGGATCTGCGGTCACAAGAACTCCGACTTGCTCAAAAGGATGTGCGACTGCTTCACGGTCAATGGCCAGCCCCTTAACCATGGCACCCTCAAGACCAAAAGCAGCTATGTGGACCGGAACGTGGACAAGTTCGATTTCGTTCCTCTTCTGGACAAGATCATTGCATCGGTCAAAAAGAAATAAGAGTATATCGTACTACGGCACTTCTTTAGATTAACCCTAAGAAGTGCCTTTTAATTAACAGTTTATAAAATCAGAAATGAACAATTCAAATTTGTTCATCTCTCTTTTTATGTAGTACAAACGCTCATACGAAAAGAGCCGCCTGCATCGGCGGAGAAGGCCTTTACGAATTATGGTGCGAGGCCATTTCCATGTTTAAGATCGCCGTTCTCGAATACGGTGTTTCCTACGACCGTTTCCGCGAGGACTTCATCAACTCACACACCTACCACGATGACGAGGACGCTGACTCCCGCAACGACCATCTGGTCAACCTGGGGAGAATCGGCTCCCTCCTTTCGCTCCGGGAGGACCTGGTCAGGACCTACAGTTCAAAAGGGACGGACCGTGGCAGTTTCTTCACCTGCATGGAGGAGTTCATGCTGGAGAAGGACCTTCGGATCAGGACACGCTTTACCAACTTCGAGTGCCACCTTACAGCGAGGGTATTGAAGGTCATGACGGAAGCGGTAAACGACATTCCCTTGTTCAAGCGCAACCTCACTGTCAATGAGATAGATGCACTCTTCAATGACTGCGAAACCCCTTCTGACGGACCCCTTGTGGCGAACCGCAACGAGGTGTTCGTCTATTTCTTCTCCATGCTCCACTTCCACTCGGTGATTTCGGACAGGTACCAGTCCGTGATTGCGGACCGGCATCTAGTGCTGAGTTCCTCCGGCCGGAAGTACCTCACCAGGAAAGATCTTTCCACCGCGCTCAGCCACTTCGAGACTGTAGACTCCCCAATCAAGGCGAGGATTGACCGCTGGGTCGTGCTGGTCAAGAAGGAGATGTTCCAATCAGGTCACGACTTCTGAAACGTCCGGTCTTGGTATCGGCCTTGACTCAAGAACGGGACCAAGCGGAATTCATTGACATTCAAGTAGTACGATATACTTTTGCCCTCCGAAAGCATTGCAGCCTCCGGAGGGCAATTCTTTGCTTAGTCGTATCACTAAAATGAATCAATCATGGAGTACAGCAGCAAGGAAATCTTGAAACTGATCGAGAGGGCCAGCGGTATACCCGACATCTTGGCCAAGCGGGGTT
>ONUG01000184.1 GCA_900320965.1 uncultured Bacteroidales bacterium
GACTCGTTTTCCGTCTCGGTGGAAAGACGAAGAAAAAGTCACCTGAGATCGTGGAGAAGATTGTGGAAAAGGTTGTGGAGAAGGATGTGGTGAGAGAAGTGCCGGTTGAGATCGTGAAAGAAGTCCCTAAAATTGTCCATTCGGAGAAGACACTTGCTGAATTGATGGATAATGTCACGTTTGACTTTGACAAGGCTGTCCTGACAGAAGAGAGCCAGCCAGTCTTGGACGAGGTGGCCAAGATAATCGGGGAGTTCGGGGATTGCAAGTTCATGGTCAGCGGTCACACGGATGCCAGAGGAACAGACGCTTATAATGACAGGCTCTCAGAGGCTAGGGCGAAAGCTGTGTATGAGGCATTGTTGGACAGAGGTGTCCCGGAGTCAATGCTTTGCTTCCGGGGATTCGGGAAAAGATCCGCTATTGTCCCTGCTGCTGCCGATGACATCCTAAGGAGAGGGGACAGGAAGGTCGTGATCGAGAGAATTACATGGGAACCTTTGTGGAACTATTTGAAAAATAACAATTAAAAACAAAAGCAGATGAAAAACTTATTTAAAAGGGTCGTGGCTGCCCTCTTTGTATTGACGGCTGTCTTGTCATGTTCGAGACTTGAAGTCACATTACCTAAAGGACCTCAGGGAGAACAGGGAGCGCAAGGAATGACCGGAGAGTCCGGAAAGTCATCTTATGAAGTTTGGGTCAGCGCGGTTAAGGACGGGAGCGTGACTGATTGGGACAAATCCAAAACCGGGATTCATGACTACTTCCTTTACCTTAAAGGAGAACAAGGGGATAAAGGTGAAAAGGGCGATAAGGGAGAGCCCGGCCAAAGCGCTTATGCCACTTGGAAAGAGCTGATTTCAGGTGGGGAAGTCGACAACCCCCAATCTCCTGGCGTCAAGTGGAATCCGGAAAATGATTCCGAGAATGACTTTTATAAGTTCCTGACCGGTCCTCGAGGTGATGACGGGCTGATCCCTTACATCGGAGCTGACGGAAATTGGTACATTGGCCAGGAGAGTACCGGAATTCCGGCGACTGGCCCCAGGGGAGACGACGGAATGTCGTCCTATGAGGTCTGGGTCAAGTACATCGGAGACGGAGGAGATGAGGATTGGCCAGAAGACAAGGTGGAAGTCCAAGACTATTTCAAGTATATTTCCGGCAAGGACGGCAGGGATGGTAAGGACGGGTCTACTCCCTCTATCGGTCCCGATGGTAACTGGTTCATCGGTTCAGTCAACACGGGAATCCCGGCCAGAGGAGACAAGGGAGAGAAAGGCGACAAAGGTGACAGAGGCGACAAGGGAGATAAAGGTGATGGTGGAGAAAAAGGCTTGTCTGCTTATGAGCTTTGGAAAATGGAAGTTCTCTCAGAAGAAGGGATTGTGAATCCCGGTAATGGAGTCTATGACCTTGAGGAATATCCTCTTTGGCCCTCGGATGCTGTCAGTGAGGCTGATTTCTATTTATATCTCCATGGTGTCAAGGGAGACAGGGGACTCTCAGCCTACGAGGTCTGGAAAGAATATATCTCTTCTGGCGAGGTGGATAACCCACAGGATCCGGAGACGAAGTGGAATCCTGCTGACAATTCCGAGCGTGATTTCTATGTGTTCCTCACCGGACCGAAGGGCGATGATGGTCTGATTCCTTACATCGGTGAGAACGGAAATTGGTTTATCGGTGATGAGGACACAGAAGTGCCCGCATCAGGTCCTCAGGGCCTCCCGGGCATTCAGGGTAAAGACGGGACTACTCCTCATGTGGGAGCGAACGGCAATTGGTTCATCGGTGAGGAAGATACCGGTGTTCCGGCCAGAGGCGCTGACGGGAATAATGGACAGGATGGAAAGAATGGGAATAATGGTAATGACGGAAAGTCTGCCTATGAGTTGTGGAAGTCGGAGGTGCTGTCAGATTCTGGGCTTGTAAATCCCGGGAACGGAGTTTACGATGTCTCAGAACATGCCCTTTGGCCTTCGGATGCTGTCAGCATTTCGGATTTCTGGCTCTATCTGAAAGGGAAGGACGGGGCTGACGGCCAAGACGGCAAGGATGGAGTTGACGGCTCTTCCGTGGCGCTGTCCGCTGTCCTGGAATATTCGGAGGAGGTTGATCCTCAGAAATACAATTTGGCTCCTGTCAGGGCATTAATGAAGGTGTCCGGCTCCAAGAATGCCGCCCCTGACACCACTTACGAGTATGTCAATCCATATTCCGGAGGGGCGGCGTTCATCGTCACAGGCCCAGGACCGGTCATAATCCCGGATTGCGAAGTAGTGTTCAAGAACTCCAAGGGGACGACCTACACAAAGACCTCGGACGGCAATGGTTTTGTCTACCTGGATCGTGAGGAACTACCTGAGTATGAGAAGGGTGATCCATCCGCTTCTCCTTCCAGGCCCCTGTCCTTCAAATACGGAGATAACAGCATTACCGATCCTTCGAAGATTGGACAAACATGCCAGGTGCCTTATCAGGTCAAATTGTCAATAGTGATGAATAATGCTGAATTGGGGGCGGAAAAGGTCACGGTGACGTCTTCTCTCTCCAGAATGGTTGAGGGCGTGGAAGAAACATCTTGTGGAGGGGTTGACTTCCCCTTCTGGGATGAGTCCTCCGGGCGAGGCTACAAGTATTACCGCTCATCGTCGGCTATTGACGCCTATTATGCCGCCATAGGATCCGCGCCTTCTTTCGCTGATGGAGTGACCAATTCTCCTGACGACCTGACTACGGGAAACAACGCTTCGATCTTGTGCTCTCAGAAATCCAGGTCCAGTGTCAGCACCTCGGCCAAGTCCAGTGACTACCTCTACGGGGAGTTCGGCACGGGCCCGGCTCCGACTAAAATCGAAGTGTCGTCTCCTGTCTACTCAATATCATCGGTCAATGGTAAATTGTCGATTTACAAGCCCTTACCAGACTATGGCCTAAAGGTTCAGACCTCACGCAGGGCTCATGTCCCTGAGATCAGGCGTGTCGGCGACCTCGATTATACCGGTGTCTCCGGAAGGGTTTCCTATCCTAAAGCCGGAACGGCTCCTGAGGATGTTGACGATCCCGCCAACAGGGTCCCTATGAGATTCACTAACTATAAAGTCATTCTCGGGCAGACCGAATTCGCCGGATACTTTGACTTGTCCACTTTCGGACAGTGCTATGTTGAAGGAAAAGGTAAGTTGAGCGGTGACACCTATGAGTTCGTGAGGTTCGACAGCCTGTCAGACTACATCGAAGCGTCTGGGAAAAAGACTCTGGAGGGTTATGTCAACGTTGTCGGTAACAGGGGAGGAACCAAGATAGACAACCATGTGGCGATCAGCAATAACGGTTGGGACATAAAGGACCTGTACAACGGATTCACGGTCATCTTCGGTGGATATTCATCCAGCCATAATTCAGCGGGCAAGATGAAATATGGCGACGTGCATTATGCGGGGGTGTCTGCTGAATTCAGGTACAGTGAAGGCTCTTACACATGCTTCCTTTCCGGTTCTTACATTTCCTCAGAGGATATTCAGGTGATATACGACGGATTCACGAAGTAATGCGGTCTGAATTCAAGGAAAATGTCTAAATTAGGCGCCATGAAACGGATATTGCTTCTTTTCGTGGCGCTTTTTTTTGCCATTCTGCTCCGCCCTCAGCCATCCTTCGGCCAGAATTATGTAACGACCGGAGATGACCGGAAGGTCGCAGGTGAGCTTATCCGTAGCCTTATGGATTCGGGCAAAAGCGGTTCCACGGCTGAATTGATGACTGAGGCGGCTCTTAAACTTCTGGGAACACCTTATGTGTCAGGGACTTTGGATGAGGATCCGTCCAGTGAGAAACTGAGAATCTATCTGACCAGGACTGATTGTATTCTTTTTGTGGAGACATGTCTTAATCTGGCCTTGACGGTGAAAGCCTCCGAGGATGGCGCCTATCCGACGTTCGAAGACTTTGCGGCCAATGTCGCCAGGTCGCGTTACAGAGTGGATCCTCCATATTCATATAGCGACAGGGTGCACGACGGAGTGGTTCCGTCGCCAGGAGGGAATCCTGAGGGATGTCACTTTGGATCTTGGTGGTGAGGAATACGACCATCCGATCCATTTCATGTCCCGCCATCCGGAAAGCTATAAGCAGCTTTCAACGAATAGTGCTAATCCCAGGGCCGCCTTGGACCTAAGGAGGATCTCGGAGGTCGAGAAAGACCTTAATAAGCTCCCGATGACTTATATTCCGAAGAACAAGATTGCCTCGGCCGCTGGAAAAATCAAAACGGGAGACATCATTTGCTTTGTCTCTGCCGTGGATGGTTTGGACATCGCCCATGTCGGAATCGCCATCGTCACGGATGGGAAGGCCGGCTTTGTCCACGCGTCACAAAAAGAAGGAAAGGTTGTGATCGACAGCAGGACGATTGAGGAATACGTCAAGCCTCGCTCCAACCTTTCCGGCATAAAGGTCGTCAGACCTTTGTAGGATTATCTCCTCCTGAAAATACTTCCGAGGATGGCGCCTATCCGACGTTCGAAGACTTTGCGGCCAATGTCGCCAGGTCGCGTTACAGAGTGGATCCTCCATATTCATATAGCGACAGGGTG
>ONUG01000186.1 GCA_900320965.1 uncultured Bacteroidales bacterium
GCACGATCCACCCGTTCAAGAAAAAGAACCGTGTGGGCAAGGAGAAGTTCTACGAGAAGATCAGCTTTGCCTACAATACCGCACTGCAGAACAAGATCAACTTCAAGGCTTCTGAGTTTGGTGAGCCAGGATTCCTGGACAAGATGAACAACGGAATGGCGCATAACTTCACTATCGGCCTTCCTGACTTCACTTTGATGAATTACTTCAATGTGACTCCTTCCGTGTCTTACGGTATGAACTGGTTCTTCAGGGAGACGGACGCTTATTTCAATCCGGAGACAAACAAGGTCGAGACCAAGATGGGCTCTCCCCTTTCAGCATTCGGTGCCACTCACAATTATTCCGGATCAGTCTCCATGAGCACTAGGCTCTACGGAATGTACAATTTCGGCAAATATCGCAAGGTGCAGGCTGTACGCCACGTCATCTCCCCTAGTGTCAGCATGAGTTTCAGCCCTGATAAGGCTAAGGCATTCAATGGTTTCCGCACTTTGGAATATACCGACACGATGGGAATCAAGAGGACTTACGAGTACAACAAGTACCAGGGCCAGCTGAACTCCATCCCCGGCAGGGGAAGTTCCGCCACGATGAGCCTGTCGATCGGCAACAATGTCGAGGCGAAGTTCAGGGACGCCAAGGACACGACCGGGACCGGATCCAAGAAGGTTAAAATCCTGGACCAGTTCAACATCAACACCGGTTATAACTTCCTCGCTGATTCCCTTCGTATGAATAATGTCGGTATCACAATGTCGACGTCTGTTTTCGGAAAGCTCGGGATCAACGGAAACCTGAATTTCGACCCATACGCTATTGATGAGCGAGGTGTGAGGATCAACAAGCTGAATATCATGCAGAACGGTAAACCGTTGAGACTCACTAATTTCAGCGCTTCCATGTCGTATTCCCTCTCCGGAAAGGGAGCTGTCCAAGGTAATGATGGCAGCGGTAAGGGAGCCAATACCGCGGACTACTACAGGAGAATTTATTACCACCCGGTGACCGGCGAGTATATTCCTGGAGGCTGGCTATATTACACCAACCCCAATGTGCCGTGGAGCCTGAACTTCAACTACACTCTCTCGATGAATCGTTCGTACAGCTACACAAATGAGCAGCTGTTCAAGAAAGACAATTACACGCAGACCCTCGGAGTCTCCGGAAATATTCAGCTGACGCCGAAGATGTCTATCCAGGCCCAGACTGGATGGGATTTCGTGGCCATGAAAATGACCACGTCGCAGATGTCGTTCAAGTACGACTTGCACTGCTTCAACATCGCGGTCTCGTGGGTGCCTTCCGGAATGTACCAGTCGTATTCGTTCATCATCGCGGCTAATGCCGCCGCTCTTGCTGACCTCCTCAGGTTCAAGAAGAGCACGAGCTACTGGGACAATTAGTTTGATAGTTTTAATAAATTTCTTATCTTCGCGAAGTCTTAGATAAGAAAATCCCCTTTCTTTTATGCCATACAGTTTATTCGAACTCACTCAGATGAGCAGAGAGCAACTTGAAAACGTTGCTCAGCAGTACCAGATAAAGAACGCGAGGAAAATGACGGATGAGAATCTCTCTTACGCCATCATTGACGCGCAGGCGGTCGCGGCTTCCCTAGAGCCGATCGAGAGGCCAAAGGCCAAACGTGGTCGCCCCAAAAAATCAGAGTCGGCAAAACCGGCCGCGAAGAAAGTGGAGCCCGATCCGGTCGCTGAACCGGCCCCGGAGGTTAAGGCGACTGATTCCCAGCCTGCCGATAAGCCCAAGTCCAAGCGCGGCCGGAAACCCAAAGCTCCTGCCAATGTCGCTGAGCCCAAGGGTGAGACTGTTGTCGATAATCAGGCCAGTCCTGTAGATAATAAGCCGGCTGAACCTGCCGAGGCCACCAAGCAGCCCTCTAAGAGAGGTCGTAAGCCCAAGAATAAGGCCGTGGAAGTAAAGCAGGAGACTTCTGAGCCCAAGCCTGCGGAGCAATCGCAGGAAGTCAAGCCTTCGGAACAACCCGCCGATAAGCCTGTCAATGGCAAGGATTTCATCCACCAGCTTTTCGACGATCTCAAGGATGATCCCGCCCAGGTCGAGCAGAACGCTTTCCAGGGTAAAAAGAAAAACAAGTTCCAGGGAAAACAGAACGGCCAGCCCAACCAGAATGGGCAGAATTCCCAGAATCAGCCGAAGCAGAAAGCTCCCGCGATTGAGTTCGAAGGAACCGTGGAGGCCACAGGAGTGCTGGAAATAATGCCTGACGGTTACGGTTTCCTCCGTTCCTCAGACTACAATTACCTGAACTCCCCTGATGACATCTATGTCAGCCAGAACCAGATAAAGAGCAATGCCCTCAAGTCAGGAGACACAGTTACCGGAGAGATCCGTCCTCCTAAGGAAGGTGACAAGTATTTCCCTCTTGTGAGGATCAAGTACATCAACGGTCGCACTCCGGATTATATCCGTGACCGCGTGCCGTTTGATTTCCTTACTCCCCTTTTCCCTAACGAGAAATTCAATCTTCTCGGCCACGGGCACCAGAACGATGTCTCCTGCCGTATCGTGGACATGTTCACTCCGATAGGAAAGGGTCAGCGAGGCCTGATCGTCTCTCAGCCCAAGACTGGTAAGACAATGCTGCTCAAGTCTATAGCCAATGCGATAGCTGACAACCATCCGGAGGTCTACGAGATCGTTCTCCTTATTGACGAGCGTCCTGAAGAGGTTACCGACATGAGCCGCAGCGTCAAGGCCGAGGTTGTTGCCTCGACTTTCGATGAGCCCGCTGAGAGGCATGTTAAAGTTGCGAATATGGTCCTTGAGAAAGCACGTCGCCTTGTCGAGTGCGGTCATGATGTAGTCATCTTGCTTGACTCCATAACGAGGCTTGCCAGGGCTTACAACACTGTTCAGCCCGCTTCCGGCAAGGTTCTGACTGGTGGAGTTGATGCCAATGCCCTGCAGAAGCCGAAGAGGTTCTTCGGTGCCGCCCGTAACATCGAGGGCGGTGGATCGCTGACAATCCTCGCCACGGCTTTGACTGAGACCGGTTCCAAGATGGATGACGTGATTTTCGAGGAATTCAAGGGAACCGGCAACATGGAGCTCCAGCTTGACAGAACCCTCGCCAACAGGAGAATATTCCCGGCTGTCAATGTCGTTCTCTCAAGCACCAGGCGTGACGACCTTCTCTACAGCAGGGACGTCGCTAACAGGATCTGGATCCTCAGAAAGCTTCTAGCTGACATGAACCCCACCGAGGCGATGAACTTCATGCTCCAGCTGATGGACGAGTACAAGACCAACGAGATGTTGCTTGACAACATGAACAAGGTCTCGCCCAGGGACGCTAAATTCTACGATTCCTATTAGTCATGAGGGAAAGAGACGTGTTAACTTACTTCAGGCCTCCCAAAAGGGGCCTGAAAGCGTTGTTAAAGACTGTCTCTCGCAATTTGTACTACTCCTGGGTTGTCAAACATGACAAACCGGAAAGGAATGAGAAGAGAAAGTACCATATCTCACTTTGCGTCATGTTCAAAGATGAGGCACCGTATCTCCGGGAATGGTTAGAGTACCACATGCTGGTTGGCGTGGACCATTTTTATCTGTACGACAATAACTCTTCTGACGGATTTGAGAGCATCATCAGCAGTTACCAGAAAGAAGGCTTAGTCACGCTTGTGCGTTGGCCGCATGAGCATTCCCAGGTCAAGGGATACGAGGATTGTATCACGCGGTTCCAAGGAGAGAGCGACTGGATAGGCTTCATCGATGTGGACGAGTTCCTTGTGCCGGTGGCGGAGGAGTCAGTCGTCACTTTCCTGGACCGTTTTTCCAGGCGGCCCGCGGTCCTGGTTTACTGGAGGTATTTCGGATCGGGAGGCATGCTCACAAGGGATACGAGTCGCCTGGTGACAGAAGACTTCGTTATCGCTTCTGAGAAAGTGTTCACTAAGGGAAAATGCTTCTTCAATTCCAACTACGATTATCTGTTCGACCCCGT
>ONUG01000188.1 GCA_900320965.1 uncultured Bacteroidales bacterium
TGAAAAGCTTCCGACGGATGTCCAGGAACTCCAGGCCGAACTGAAGAGACTGCGGGCGCAGCTGACTAAGGCGGAGATCAAGGCCGAAGCATACGACGAGCTCATCAATGTCGCCGAGGCCAAGTTCAACATCCAGATCAGAAAAAAAGCTGGCGCCAAGCAGTAGACAACCTGCGCGCAAGGAACCCCAAACGATATGAGGTTCAGCATCTTTGCGAGCTGTTTGGCGTGACGAAGCAGGCGTATTACAAACATGATGAATCAAGGGTCCTGGCCCAAGCGGCAAGGGATGCCTTTGCGTTGGAATACATCAAACACGTCCGGACCAAGGATCCCGGGATAGGAGGGGTGAAGCTCTGGCATATGTACAGGCGAGACTTCAAGGGTAATGACCCCCTCGGGCGCGACAGGTTTGTGGATATCATCAACGAGCACAACCTGAAAGTCCGCATGAAGGTGCGGAAGCCGCGGACGACGGACTCGTCACATGGACTTCCCACATACCCCAACCTTGTAAAGGACTTTATTCCAACAGCCCCCGACCAGTTGTGGGTGAGCGACATTACATACATCACCATCTGGGAGGATGCTTGGCACTACTTCTTCTGCTATCTTTCGCTCATCCTGGATGCCTATACAGAGGAAATCGTCGGCTGGAGCGTGGGTCCTACGCTAGAGACCGCCTATCCGCTCAAGGCGCTTAAGATGGCGCTAAAACGTATAAGCGGGAAGAAAGACATCGAACTCATCCACCATTCCGACCGAGGGTGCCAGTATGCAAGTTCCGACTACATAAAGCTACTGAACGACAATCACATCCAGATCAGCATGACGGAATCCGGAGATCCCAAAGATAATGCCCAGGCGGAACGCATTAACAATACGATGAAGAATGAACTGTTCAAGGATATACGTTTCTCCCGCATTGCTGAAGTCGTTGCCGCGGTCACTCATGCCGTAGACTTCTACAACAACGAGAGGCCTCATATGAGCATCGATATGATGACGCCAGCCGAGGCGGCCTTCTGTGAAGGTGAAATCAAGAAACACTGGATCAGTTATCGCGAGAGGGCTATCCGGGAGAAACAGGCATTGGAAATCCCTGAAAATAGTTTACCTTTGTCCATCGTTCAGGGGTCTCCCTCCGGCCTCCGGCCGTCAGTCAACCCCTGAACGGGATAAGACCTGGAAAGACAACCAAAAGACGGCAGTCAACCTAAACCAGTAATAACGTAAACCAGAGTCAACTTCTATCAGGGATAGACTCAATCTGAGTCAACCTAAATCCGGAAAGGACATAGGGGGTCAAATAGCTGTGTCACACGAGGGGGTCATTTTCGAGAGGATTCTCCATACTGGCTCACAGGTGGGCTATTATTTCAACGTGGACGGACATCGGCCGGTACGGTTTCCCGATAGTTTCGTCAATATCTATAATTCGCTATAGCACTTCGAGAAATAGAATAAAAAAAGAACCGCTACCCAAATCTTCCTTCATAATGGGTTATTGCGGTTCTTTCATTTGTACCTCACCTTAGCACATCGACGGTCTATCTTCGCCGATATGATAACCTATTATTTATTGCCAGAACATGGAAGAAGCGCTCCGCCGTGCCAAGAAAGCGGAGCTGGCGGGAGAGAGAGAGGGATAAGGGGTATCGATGCTTTTGGGTAATCTCCAGAATATAGCTATCTTTAACCCATGAAACTCAAAGCCTTTGCCTGTTTTCTCCTCTTGATTCTGCCGCTATTCCTTTCGGCGGAAATCCGCTCGTCCCATGTCGAACTGCCGGAGAAAGCAGTACAAGGAGAGCAGATGGAGATTCGATATGTCTTTGAGGTTTCCGGGGCATGGAGCTTTCTGGGGCCGGACAGAACGGTTGAAGGCGTTCGGTTTTTGAAGCAGAATCATTCGGAAAAAAGATTGTCAAAGACTGTCCTGCAAGTGACGGTGACCTACTTGGTTAAAAATATTGTTGCCGGGACTGTGGACCTTCCTTCGATTCGTGTTGTTACAAACAAAGGCGCGCAATTGATTCCGGGAGGCTCTCTTCCGATTGAACCGCACCCCGACTATGGAAAAGCGTGGATAGCGGCTCGGGAGTTCCTGAAGCAGCAGGGAGAAGATTGCAAAGAATTGGAATGGGGGTATTCTATCGGAGGTATCCATGCTTTCTATGATGCCGGCAGGAATACCTTTGCATGGGCAGGATCATCCGGCGTTGTTGCCTATGGCATCGACGCCACGACCTGGGACGGGAAAAACGACGACTTTGCAGGGCGGCTGTTCAAGGCCTTTGGCGCCGAAAGGTTTGTGCCGGTTCCGAAAGGGGCGGTCAATCCCCTCCTGGGAGATATCGCCTATGCTCAGGACGGTGATTATTGCAAGGGCTTTCCCCGGAGCAAATACAGAGGGCGCGATTCCACATGCGTGGCCGGATGCGGGGCTGTCGCATTGGCTCAAGTTCTCCGTTATTATGGACCCGCCATTCACCCGTCCGGAAAAGGGCGTTTGTCGATGGACGGAGTCTCTCCGATTTCCGTCGATATGCACGAAATCGATTGGGACAACTTGAAAGTCAATGAACTGATGTATCTTTCCGCGGCATCCGTTCTGACGCATCTTTCTCCGGTTAATTCTGGGACATCTTTGTTCTGGTTCCGCCATGCCTTGGTTGGCAACTGGGGGTTCAGCCCGGAATGCCGGTATCTGCAAGAGCGACCGCTTGAAGATATTGTAAAACTGGTTTGCGCCGATTTAGACGTAGGAAGACCCGTTATTCTTGGTGGAGAAGGACATTCTTTCGTCTGTGACGGATACAAGGACGGGTTCCTACATTTTAACTTTGGATGGAAAGGCCATTGCAACGGCTGGTACCGTCTGCCGGAGGGACTCTCCCTCCCGGAATGCCTTACTGCGATGAAGCCCATGCGTCCGGAAGAGGACGAGGAATTGGAAGTGACGCTGAAAAAAGCGGGAACATTGGCGGCTGCAATTCCTGAAGACCTCTGTCTCCAGGTAACCAGGTTGAAGGTCTCCGGCAAGATTCAGGGAGAAGATGTCGCCCTGATCCGCCGGATGGCAACGGAAGGGATGCTGACGGACCTGGACCTTTCCGATGCGCGAATCGTCGGCAGCGGCATCCTTCGGTCGCAACCCTATGCAGAAAGGGACGCCGCGGGGATGACCTTTACCTCGCAATATCACCACCCTCTGTTCGGTGACATCCCGGGAACAGAAGAGGAATGGCGGATAGACACCCTCACGGATGCGCAATGGAAAGAGATGTCTTTACGGGGATTGACCAAAGGCTCGGATTGGTCCCTCATTCGGGACAAGGACGGTGTTCGCATCCGCTATTATACCCGTGCGGACGTCATCGGCACGGTCATGTTTGCCGATTGCGAGAACCTTCTCTCGCTCCGCTTGCCCAAAACGATTACAGGCATCGAGGAAAATGCTTTCTGGAAATGCTCCTGCCTTGAGCACCTCTATATGCCCAAAGAAATACGGAACCTCTCCGACAAGGCTCTCAACGGTACTCCTCCCTTCATGGAGGTACATTCAGAATAAGATATTCAGAGGCAATCTTCCGCAGGCCCCCGGAATAATGACGGGGGTTGCGGTGCGTGGTCTCACAATGGCTTGATTATCAGCGAATTATCAAAACCTTTCCCGCAGGCCCAGACGTAACTCTGGGTCTATAGTCCTCTGATTGGGTGAGGGCGAAGCCTCCGTTGCTAAACGAAAAAAGCCAACCCCAAAAGGCTGGCTTGCTGTGTAGCAGAGGCATGACTCGAACATCTATCTTTGGGTGATAATCTATCATAATGAAAAAAAGAAAAGCCGCTCCATCCAATCCATTCTCGGGGCGGACTTCAATACGGCTTCTTTCGTCTCATAGATTCAGCGCGTACAACCCGTTCCAAGATGAGTGGAGATTGACAACCCGGCCATCCGCGCTGTATTCTT
>ONUG01000189.1 GCA_900320965.1 uncultured Bacteroidales bacterium
GCGGTAAATCATCTTCTCGCAGAGCTTGTTCATAACATCAGCGATGTCATAGTGGCCTTCTTCCTCGGCGATCTTCGCATAGAATATGACATGTAGGAAAACGTCACCCAACTCTTTCTCAAGGGCTTTCTCATCCTTTTTGAGGACAGCGTCGCTAAGCTCATAGACCTCTTCAATCGTCATAGGCCTCAAGGTGTCGATGGTCTGCGCGTGGTTCCACGGACAGTCCGCCCTTAAGCGGTCCATAACATCAAGCGCCCGCACGAACGCTTCCAATTTCTTCTCTTTATTCAGCATGACGCGAAGTTAAGGATTTTTCTTTTTATCTTTGCGGAGTTCAAAGGGACTGGCATGAAAGAAATCCATTATGTCGAGGCAGATGAGGCGGTAAGGGCTATAAGATCCGGTGATCATATTCATTTGGGAAGTGTGGCGAGCGTGCCTCACGTCCTCATCGATGCTTTGGTCAGAAGGGCCGATGCCGGTGAGGTGAAAGACCTTCATTTCCACCATTTCCACACAGAAGGACCCGCACCTTATGCCGATCCGAAGTATTCCGGAATATTCTTCGAGCAAGGATTTTTCGTGGGGCCCAACGTCCGGGCGAGTGTCAATGCCGGATACGCCGACTATCTTCCAGTCCATCTATTTGACACTCAAAGGCTCTACAGGAACGGGACGATAAGACTTGGAGCGGCCATGGTCCAGGTGTCCATGCCGGACTCCAACGGGATGGTCTCCCTTGGAACGTCGGTCGACTGCTCCCCCGCCGCGATCGAATCGGCGAGGGTCAAGATCGCTGTTGTCAATCCGAACGTGCCCTTCGCTTACGGCGATCTGATTCCTTTGGACGCTTTCGACTACTTGGTCCGGGACGACACTCCTCTTTTTACCAAGGAATATACGGAACCGTCTGAGACTGACATCCTTATCGGAAAGAACTGCGCCGAGCTTGTCTCCGATGGCGCCTGCTTGCAGATGGGCATCGGCAGCCTTCCGAACGCCCTAGCGGCGCAACTGACCGGCCACAAAGATCTCGGGATACACACAGAAATGTTCGCTGACGGGGTCCTCGGCCTGATCAGGAAAGGAATCATCACCGGCAGGAACAAGAAGATCGATCAAGGGAAAATCGTCGCGTCATTCCTTCTCGGATCATCCGATGTCTATTCATTCATAGACCATAATCCAGATGTGCTGATGAAGGAGATCGGCTACGTCAACGATCCTTGGGTAATATCTCGCAACCCTAAGGTGACCTCCATAAACTCGGCGACCGAGATCGACCTCACAGGACAGGTCAGCGCCGACTCGATCGGCACAAGGATATTCTCTGGCACTGGCGGTCAGCTCGACTTTGTCAGGGGCGCGGCGATGAGCGACGGAGGTGTCTCGATGATAGCCCTGGCGTCAAGGACCAATAAAGGAATGTCCAAGATTGTCCCGACGCTCCATCCTGGTGCAGGTGTGGTCACCCCACGGGCTGATATCCAATGGGTTGTCACTGAATATGGGGCCGTGAATCTCCAAGGTAAGTCGCTTCAGGAAAGGGCCAGGCTTCTGATCTCCATATCCCATCCCGACGACAGGGAGGCCCTTGAACGTTCCGCTTTCGACCGCTTCGGCCCGCACTGGAACATCATAAATATCTGCCGGTAAGGCTGTCCGCGGAACGGGCAATCTCCGCGGGAGCGCCGGAAGCGACTATCCTACCACCTTCTAGACCACCTCCAGGACCCATGTCAACGACATAATCAGCCTTGCGGATGACATCAAGATCATGTTCGATAACAATGACCGTAGCCCCATTGTCAATGAGATGCCTGAACACTCCCATCAGAGTCTCGACATCCAACGGATGAAGTCCGATCGTAGGCTCATCGAAGACAAAGACTGAGTCGCCTTGTCCCCTCCCCATCTCGCTGGCAAGCTTCAGTCTCTGAGCTTCTCCACCAGAGAGACTAGGAGTGGCCTCACCTAGAGTCAAGTACCCCAGCCCAAGATCATGAAGCACCTGTAAACGAGTCTTTACCAATGGAATATCACCGCACACCTGAAGCGTCTCATCAACACTCATAGCCATCAATTGAGGAAGAGTGTAACCATTACGCATGATCTCCCACGCCTCCCTGGAGTATCTAGATCCATGACAGTCAGGGCATGGGATGTCAACATCAGGAAGGAACTGGACATCCAGGCTTATGCTGCCTGTCCCGTCACATGTGGGACAACGTAGCCTTCCGGTGTTGTAAGAGAAATCCCCGGCTTTCCAGCCTCTGGCCTTGGAGGACTCAGTCTTAGCGAAAACCTTCCTTAGCTCATCATGGACATTGGCGTACGTGGCGACTGTCGAACGAACGTTAATGCCTATGGGAGTGGCATCTATAAGCTTTATTTGATGTATTCCTTCAGCTTGGACGGATTTGACGTGAGACGGTAAAGGTCGACCTTCAAGTGAAGCTTTCAACCCCGGTATAAGGCTTTCAAGGACCATGGTCGTCTTGCCGGATCCTGATACTCCGGTAACCACTGACAGCCTTCCCTTAGGGAACTCGACCGAGAGAGGATGAACCGTGTGGATCCTGTCTGTCGACATCATTATACGCCCCAGATCGAACAGGTCTTGCCGACGCGACGAGGCTCCATGTTTATCCTTAAGGAACGGTCCGATCCGGGACACCGGTGAAGCTTCTATCACTTGGACAGTTCCCTGGGCGATAATATTCCCGCCTTTCGCCCCGGCCTCAGGACCAAGTTCGATGATCCAGTCGGAGTGGGCTAGCACTTGCGTGTCATGGTCGACAAGGACAACCGTGTTGCCATCCGAGACCAGATCGTCCATTACGCCTGTAAGTCCTTCAATATTAGAAGGGTGCAATCCGATTGACGGCTCATCCAAGACATAAAGTACCCCTGTGGTACGGTTGCGCACCGAACGGGCAAGCTGGACTCTCTGCCTCTCTCCTGTCGACAGGGTTGAAGCAGCCCTGTCAAGAGACAGGTACGACAAACCGAGATCCACCAGCCGCCGGGCAGTGTCATTGAATGACTCGCAAATCCTCTCAGCCATCGGCCGCATCGGCTCGGGAAGGGATGCCGGAACGCCAGCCACCCAGCCAATCAGCTCAGCCAAAGTCATCTGGCATGCCTGCGCTAGATTAATCCCCCTAAGCAGCGGTGCCCGAGCGGCCTCCGAGAGCCTTGTCCCGTCACAATCCGGGCAGACATCTTCTTTGAGGAACTTTTCCACCCTTTTCATCCCGGTCTCATCCTTGACTTTCGCCAACGCGTTCTCAACTGAGTAGACAGCATTATAGTAGGTGAAGTCCATCTCAGCGAAATTGTTGGTCTTCTCATTGCGGTAGAGGATATGCTTCTTTTCCGCCGGCCCGTGATAGACAATCTCTTTCTCCTCGGGAGTCAGATCCTTGAAAGGGACATCCGTTCGGACTCCCATCTCCCGGGCTATGTCCTTCATCAATGACCACATCAAAGAGCCCCAAGGAGCCACGGCCCCCTGATCGATAGTCAAGGTGTCATCTGGGACAAGAGTCGACTCGTCCACTTTCCTGACTATTCCGGTACCACCACAATTCCTGCAGGCTCCCTCACTGTTGAACGCCAGCTGCTCGGCCCCGGGGGCATAAAAAGTCTCCCCGCAGACCGGACAACGCAAAGGCCTCTCCGCGGCCACATCAAGAGTCGGCTCCAGATAATGCCCGTTAGGGCAACGGTGAGACGCCAATCTTGAAAACATAAGCCTAAGACTATTAAGAAGTTCCGACATGGTACCGAAAGTACTTCTTATTCCAGGCACTCCAGGCCGCTGATGTAGTGCGAGCGCAGCCGGCACATAGCGGACATCATCAACCATGGCCCTGGAAGCCTGGGTCATCCTTCTTCTCGTGTAGGTAGAAAGAGACTCAAGATAACGCCTGGAGCCCTCGGCGTACAACACACCAAGAGCCAGT
>ONUG01000057.1 GCA_900320965.1 uncultured Bacteroidales bacterium
TGTTCATGTGGGCGGTCACCGCGGTGACATCTTTGATTATGCCGGCATCCATCCAGGCCTTGAACTGGAAGTAATTGCCCTCCGAATGGCCCTGGTTGCCCACCTGGGTGGCCAGGTTGGGGTGTCTGCGGGCGGAGGCCATCATCAGCTCAGCCTCATGGAAGGTACGGCACATAGGTTTCTCAAGGTAGATGTGCTTGCCCTGGTTCAAGGCCAGCATCGCTATCGGGAAGTGGGAGTGGTCCGGAATAGCCGCGGCCACGGCGTCAAACTCATTGCCGCACTTGTCGAACATCTGGCGATAGTCCCGGAACCTTTTGGCATTGGGATACATAGACAGGACTTTACGGCACTGCGGTCCGTCAATGTCGACGTCGCAGAGCGCTACAACCTCGATCATCCCGGTGTTGGTGAAATCATTTATGATCTGCTCTCCCCTGTTACCGATTCCCACAAAGGCGATCTTGACTTTCTCGCCTCTGGGTTTGGCCTTTCCAGCCAGGCTGGAGGAAAGTGATTCGGCGCCGAGAATCTCTCCCGGAGTCAGAGCCATGCCGGCCGATGCCACTGCCATGGACTTGAGGAAATCTCTTCTGTTAAGCATATCGTGTTAGTGTTGTTGTTAATCGGGTTAAACGTCGAAATATAGCGAATTATTTGGACTTTGACAACTTAATCTCGACAGGGCCGAGAAGGCCTGATGGCTGAAGATCTATCCCGTCGGTCTTGACTCCCCTGAAATCATGCCCCAGCACAATGTTAGTACTGGTGTAATGCTGTCCTTCCGGATTCAACTCGTCACCGGCCACACGGTTGTACCAAGAGTTTACCACAGAGATCTCGAGTGAGTTCCGACCCTTCCTGACGACATCGCTGATGTCCACTCTGAATGGCTTTGTCCAAACCACTCCCTTATCGGTGCCATTAATTTTCACCCGGGCAATACCGACATCCTTGACGTCATTAAGCGCCAAGGAATATGACATCCCCGGAGCCGGATCAGACTTCAGCTCGAAGGATCCTTCGTAGACGGCATGACCGGAATAATACCTGATGCCCTCGTCGGCAGAAAGAGACCAGTCAGTAAGGTCCTCGAACACAACCGTTTCTGGGCCTCCCCAAGCAGGATCGAAATGGACAGTCCAAGGGCCATCCACAGTCAAGACAGGCTGGAACGAAGGATAATTGCTGTCATCTGGTCCCGCGGTGTTTTTACTTATCCGCTTGTCAAACACGACCAGCACGCTGCCATAAGGATCGAACTCGAGGGGAACCGTGGTGATCCCGTCTTCCTGGGAGAAAGCCGAAGTGGCCCTTATCTCCCCGGAAAGAGCGTCCCAAAGCTCTGGCCTACGGCCTTCAACCCGGAAGGAACATCTGACCTGCCGAGTCTCAGCGCTCTGGTTGGAGACGAAATAGACATCTTTCCCTCCGACAACATAATGAATATAATCAAAGTCAGAATCAGCTGCCCCGGACAAGGAAAAATCAGCTTTAACACCTTGAGACATAAGATATTCCCTAGCACTCATGTCATGAATCAACCCCTTGGACGCAAGTTCACCGGAAAGGCGGGAGAACTCTTCCTGTCCCTGCTTTCCGCCACGAAGTGAGACCATACGCTCCGGATTAGGCCCGAGGATGACAGCCCCCTCATCCGAGAGCCTCTTCACAGACCGGATAGCATCAAGAGACAGCACCCCATGGTCCGGAAGGACAAGCAACCTGTACTCCATCCCCGTTGGAGTGACCACTTTGCCATCCTTGACGGTAAGGCGCTGAAGGACAGTCTCATCGACCACGTCGTAGTCAAACCCCGGCATCGCGCCGGAAGGATCCGCATCCTTGAAAGGGAACACATTCGGCACATGATCCCCATAATAGTAAAGCACATCAGCGACAAACTTCCCGTTCTGGGCCATCAGCTGGACCCTTCTCAGATAGTCGAAAAACGGATCAGACTCTTCCCACCAGGTGACCCTTGGATTGATGTGGGTTCCCGCGAAATATTCCTGACCGGGGAGGCCCATTTCAGAAGGAGAAGATGTGAAAGTGTGGAAGTGGACCCTGTTGAGACCAGCGCAGACTTCATGGTCAAAGGCCGACTTCTGGTCGTGCCAGAGCTCATCGTTCCAATGAGGACCGATTGTCGTAAATGATTCTGCGGCAATGATTTTCTTCCCATAGATGTGGGCGGCTGAAGAGGCTTGCTTAAGGAAAAACCGGTTCTCGGGAGCAGGACGATGTGGCGAAGGAGACCAGAACTCGCTCATCACGATGTCGCTGTAGGAATAATTCTTAAGACCGTCAAGTGGCCCGGCATGCGGACCAGCGGACTCCGGCTGGATGCCCATTCCCCTCCGGTGGGCGTACTCGGCGAAAAGAGCGTAGTGCTTCTGAGCCACCAGATGGGCGACAGTCTTCCTGAAATCCGCGAGGAAAGCGTTGGATGTGGCCAGGTCATCCACGACAAAACCTCCCAGAACCGGGAGATACGGGATGATGTCGTAGCCATTGTAGTCGAGGAAGTCACCTTGGAAACCGTCCGTCCAATTCATTCCCCCGCACTCCCAACTGTCGGTCTCCATGTATTTCAAGGTCTTTCCCACGTGGGCTCCGGCGGCGTCCAGAATCGGATCAACAACTCTATTCCAGTAATAATCAAAAGCTTCCGAGCTCATATAGTCCAACACGTTCCCTTGCCACGAATCGCTGGAAGTCGAGACAGCCGCATTGGTGCATGTGAAACCTACCCGTAAGACCACCCAGTGTCCATCAGGGAATTCCCACTCGAGCAGGTCCCCTGGGAGGTCTGCCTTGGACGTAAGGTCCCGGATGTCTCCACTCCTGACAAGATATGACTCTTTTTCTGTCATCCTATTGTCAGGGCGCTCATTATCAAGGAGAAAACGGCAGTCAGGAGCCGATCCTCCAAGTTCATGGACAGCAGACTTGTAGTCAAGGAAAGTGACGCTCTCCGATTTAAGGTCATCACTCACCGGAAAAGCAAGGACAGCGATGTCTTTGTAGAGTCCTTTGTTGACCCGGGGCATGTCCAGGTGGACCTGCCTGAGTCCTCCCCCATCGACTTCCATCCGGGAATATGTCACCTGTTTCGCGGCATATTCAGGTGTCACGCAAGGGCCTCCCAGATTCCAACCGCTCTGGATGTTGAAACCGATCTCAAGGCCAAGCCTGTCAGCCTCGTCCAGGGCATAGACGAAAAGGTCTATCCACTCAGGAGAGCCATACTGGGGACCGGTAGGAATGTCTTTGTTCGAGCGCTGGTCATGGCCCCCGGCATCAAAGATCATGGCTCCTCGGAAATGCTTGTCTTTCATCGCGCCAAGTTCCCTGCTTATAGCCTCCTTACTGACGTTTCCATTAAGCCACCACCACCAGCACTCTGTGCCGTATTCCTCATCCGGGGACACGAAATCACTAGATAACGACCGCAAAGAACCGGAACCGGAGCATCCGGAAAGCAACAGACACGCTAGTGCCAAGGATGGCAAATAACACCTTTTAGCTCTTTTCATAATAGACTATATTCCAATAGTATAAGTCCCGCAGGAATATTCTTTTCCACGAACCGTGGCGGTGACGCCGACGGGGATCTCAAAATGGAGCTCACTCCCCTTGCGAGAGACGACGATAGTTCCATAAGGGGTCTCCTGTGTGACCTCGACCCATTCAAGTCCTTTCGGGACCTGAGGGTCGATAATGACTCGCTTGTAACCGGGCTCGGCCGGGATGATGCCTCCCAAAGCTTGGTAGAACCAGCTGCCAATCCCGTTAAAGCAGTTGTGCAGACGGCTGCGGGCCGCATTCCAATGCTCCCACGTACCTGTGGCACCATTGTCGATCATGTAAAGATACCCGGGATAACCATGCTGCTTCAACATGCCGTACATGAAGTCACACTCCCCGGCCAATGTGGCCCACTCCGTGAGCACGGGCACACCGA
This sequence comes from uncultured Bacteroidales bacterium, assembly GCA_900320965.1. Taxonomy (GTDB): domain Bacteria; phylum Bacteroidota; class Bacteroidia; order Bacteroidales; family UBA932; genus Cryptobacteroides. The sequence continues at coordinate 3,968 of ONUG01000057.1, forward strand.
CAAGGCCTGTAGAAAGGTGGCCATTGTAAACAGTCTCAGTCCGTTCCACAAGTTTGTCCCTGACTTTCCCGACAAGTTCCTCAGGGACAATTCCGACAAGCATCGGGTACGCCATGTCAATCTGTGAGCCGCTGGCATAGACGCACGTTTCAGGATGGAACAACTGCTCGTTGATCGTCTTTGACAGGGAGCTGAAACGCTGCCTGTACTCCTCAGCATCAGACTCTTTTCCCAGCAGGATGGCGATCTTTTCCAGATCCTTATAGACCTGGCAGAGGGAACAATTGTTGACGAGGGCGATGGACTCCGGATCCCTGACATCCACTCCATCCGGAGCCGCCCAGTCACCAAGGTACCAGTTCCTGTAGGAAGTCTCGGGCCACTGGCCGAGAAGCCCATCAACAGTGTAGGCATCGACATAGTCAAGCCAGTGCCGCATGGTAGGATAACACCTCTCTATCAGGCGTTTGTCGCCGAAGTCCATATAGACCCTCCAAGAGGCCTGCACAATGAAACCACACCAATATGGGCCGCCACCGGCGCTCCAGGGCGTCGGTGCGGTGTGCGGGAGTCCCCCGTCCTTTTGGATCACGTCGTTCCACGCCTGCAACCAGTTGACATACAATGGAGCGACCTCGTACATGATGTGGAGGGAGAGGGTCGAAGCGTTGCCATCCCCGCCATAACCCAGACGCTCGAGGTTGGCGCAGTCCACCATATAACCGTCAAAGGCAAGGTTTTCCATAGTGTACCTCACCATGTCATGAATGGCATTGATCTCCTCGTCAGAGGACTTGAAAGACGATGCGGTCTTATAATCGGTACGCATCCTCAAAGCTTTGATATCTTCTAATTCCGGAGCTTCGGAAAGACTGTCAAGGACCACATAACGGAACACATGATGGTTAAACTTATTGGCAAAGCGGTCTCCTTTCTTCTTGCCTGACGAGAGATAGACATTCTTGCTGACAGTTTTGTACGAACCGTCTTTCTCTTCGTAGTCCGTGAAAGAAGCGGTGCTGACATGGCCTTTTTCCATTGAAGGGAGCTTTATGTCCAGCATCCCATTGACGACCCTGCCGAAATCCACGACCCAACTGCCAGGCCCATTAGGCTTAATGTTTTTAGCTGTAATAATTTCCTGAACCACGCATGGCTCACACATCTGCTGCGAGGCGACAATTCCATCGACCTTGACGACATCGACAGGGCCCCATGAATAAGTGTCCAGAGCCTCAATGCACTCTCCCCCGAATCGTCCGAACCGCCAGTCGGAAAGTCCCTTGTAGCCATTCCATGCCCCTTCCCAAGAGGAATCAGTAACAAGCATGGTATCAATACCTTCCGGTACCACGGCATCCAATTCAACTTTCACGAGAGGGCCATCATAAGCTGGTCCGAACGCATTGTACCAACCGGAGCTGGCTTGGATGACTATTTCGTTTTCCCCTTTTTTGAGGAGATCGGTGACATCATAAGCCATGATGAGGGACCGCTTGTCCAACTGCGAGACAGCGGGAGTAAGGACAGCGTCACTGACAGGAGCCCCGTTGACGCAGGCCTCATGGTATCCCAAAGAGTTGACATAAAGGATCGCTGTCCCGGGGACTTTGTCGATGTCAAATCTTTTGCGCATCATAGATGCCCTATACTCTCCAGGAACAGCCCCGATGTATTCGCCAGCCATGTCATCGTCGAGAATACCCGTCCCGAAACGGGCAGGCTTGCTCCATGAGGAAGGTTTATCTCCTGAAGACCAGACCCTTACCCTCCACCAGCATTGATGGCGTGAACCAAGTGGCTTTCCTGAATATGGAACCATCACCTGGTCGGCGGACATGACCTTCCCCGAAGACCACAAAGTGGAACTCGAAGAGTTGAAGCTCTCTTTGTAGTCCGCGACCTGGATCTCATAGGCTGACTGTTCCATCGGCACTGAGGACCGGATCTTCCAGCTGAAATGAGGGTCAGCCGAATCAATGCCGACCGGATCGGTCAACCCCTCACACTCAAGGTCATAGACTTCGAGAGAAGGACCGCACGAGACAGCGGCTGCCAAAGCGGTCAATAAAAAAACTCTTTTACAATCACGCTTCATCATCACAAAACTTTCTTTATTCCTATTCCCATAAGGAACGCGATCTTCTCGAGTTTCCTGGCCTGGTGTCCAACCCCGACGGCGCAATGGTGCGAAGGGCCGGCCTTGCACCACTGGTCAAAGAAACTCCTCATCCCGCAAGGGAAACGATAACGGCTATTGGTGTTGCCGATTTGAAGAACATCACCCGGAACCGACTCTCCCTCAGCAACTAGCAGGAAGACACCCTCCGGCCCCTCGCAGACGGAGAGGAGGGTCACATCTCCCGTCCGGACAGACATCTGGATGGAGAGTCCCTTCCCCGGTTTGCCATGATAGACAGGAAGCGGGACAAGCTCCACTTTTCCATCCGAGATCAAAGGGTGCGCCGGCCCGTCATGGCCAAGAAGTATCACGTCATCATCGAAATCCATGGCGTAGAACTCGGAAAAAGAACCACCGGCGCCAAGCAGGCTCATGACCTTCATGGCAAAGGCGTTCTTCACTTCATACTCTCCAGCGACAGGAATGCCTTTCGCTGTCAGAAGCGTGTTCCCGGCGATCACGGAAGTGATGATGTTCTCATGGTCGTTCCCAGACTGTCCTTCGTAATAATACGCCAAGGATCCAAGATCATGAGCTTCGATCAGTTTGTCCAGAGCGACTGAAGTTGTGGCCGCTCTACGAAGCTCATATTCAGAGCATGACTCACTGACTATGAACTGTTTCCTGAATTCCGAAAGCTTATCCTCCACTTGTTCCGGAGTCACGGAAGCCCTCAACGACGCAAGCTCGTCCATCTCGACGATCTCCACATGGCTCCCGAAAGAAGAAGACACCTTCAGCACATCAGTGTACACGTCCAACATTCCGCAATAGTAATGTCCGAGAAGCCCAAGGCGGTTAGAACGCATGGCGGCTAGGACCTTGGCCGCCTCGACCCAAGAGGCGATCTCCTCCCACGCTGAGTCATCCTTCATGTGGCCGGTGACGATGTCATACTTCAGACCGACCCGGTTAAAGGCTCCAGCGATCTCAGGAATCGCGCAAGCCTGGCAGTTCTCCAGCCACATCCCGGTCATCTTTCCCCTGTCATCAAGGGAGTTGATGGCGGAATAATCAATAGCTGGGCCCGGCTGCAGGTTAAGAGCTATGACGGGACAGGAAAGTGCCCTGGCGACCGGAAGGATAGTCGATGAAAGGCTGTAGGTGGACACATAAAGGAAAACGAGATCAACTCCCGCGCGCTTTAACACTGTAGCCGCCTCAGCAGCCTTTTCCGGGCAGTCAACCATACCGACGTCGGTGACCTCAACCCCTCCCTGACTTTCGATGTGGGAGACAATGGTTTTTGAATATCCGAGCAGATGGTCCAGCAATCCTTCAAACTGGTTCCAATAGGTGTTCAGTCCTGTGCTGAGAAAACCTATACGGGCAGGTGTGGCTTTCATGATTGGTTATGGGTTTAAACTTCTTTCAAGATAGGGATTAATTCAGACTCCACAATACAATTTTTTCACTTTTTTGTCTTATTTTTGTGTCGTAACACTTGACATACAATGAATACAAACGAGAAATTCGCGATCACCATAAGCCGGGAAGTCGGCACTGGTGGCAGGACAGTCGGACGCAAACTCGCCGAAAAGCTCGGTGTACGTTACTGCGACAAGCTATTGATTAACAAACTTGTGGGAATGTTTGGCCTGAACGAGGCCGAGATAGAGAGGATCAAAGGCAAGAAGCGCAACTGGCTTGAGGACTTATTCTCGAAGATCACCCCCGAGTTCGGTTCAGATATGTTTATCCCCAAAGGATCCGAGTACGCTCCCGAAGTGACTTCCCAAGAAATATTCATTTATGAGAGCCACATCCTTCGCTCTCTCGCCGAGGAGTCTTCATGCGTGATCGCCGGCCGCTCTGGTTTCTATGTGCTCAAAGACCATCCAAACAAGCTTGACGTTTTCATCCACGCATCCAGGGCAAAGAGGGTCGAGAGGATCATGCGCAGACAGGAACTCTCTGAGAAAGAGGCAGGTGAAGTCATTGACCGTGTCGACAAAGCCAGAGAGAACTATATCCAGGAATTCGCCTCCACAAGTCGTTATGACCTGCGGAACTACGACCTGGTGCTAAACATGGACTACCTCACTGAAGAAGAGGCGGTCGATGTCATATTGAAGGCTATCGGCCAGGAAGGCTGATCTGGACGTCGTATTTCCCGGAAGTATATTCCTGCCACTGGAAAGTGGCCGAGACACCGACAGGAAGCTCAAAATGCAGCTTTCTGCCGGTTCTTTTTGAGACTATGGGTCCGTAAGGAGTCTCAACGGTCACATTGACCTCCTCCAATCCTTCAGGAACCTGCGGATCAAGAATAATGTGCTTATAACCAGGAGCATCGGGAATGATGCCACCGAGAGCCTGGTAGAACCAGCTGCCAATACCGTTGAAACAGTTGTGGAAACGGCTGCGATCAGCATCCCAGTGCTCCCAGGTCCCAGTCGCCCCGTTATCGATCATGTACAGGTACCCCGGGTAAGTCCTCTGCTTGAGAAGGCCGTAGAACCAGTCACATTCCTTTGCCTTTGTGGCCCACTCGGTGATGACAGGCACTCCGACAAGACCAGTCTTGAGATGGCCGTCATAGACTTTGGCCGTACGCTCAAAGAGTTTGTCGCGGACCTTCCCGACTAATGCCGGCGGCACGATACCGACAAGAAGAGGATATGCCATGTCAACCTGCGATCCGCTTCCATAAGTGTATTCAAGAGGATTGTAAAGAGTCTCGTTGATCCGCTTCGCAAGGGCCTCGTAACGAGACCTGAATTCAGCGGCGTCCTCAGGACGGCCGACAATCGGGGCGATGGCCTCGAGTTCTTTGTAGACCTGGCAGAGAGAGCAGTTATTGACAAGATCCACAGACCTGGGATCCTGGACATCGACTCCTTCAGGAGCCGCCCAGTCGCCAAGGTACCAATTCCTGTACTCGGTGTTGGGCCACTGCTTCAGCAAGCCATCAACGGTGTAGGTGTCGACATATTCAAGCCACGACAACATGGAAGGATAACACCTTTCCAGAATGCGGGGATCGGCGTAGCTCATCCAAGTCCGCCAAGGTGCCTGGACTATGAACCCGCACCAATAAGGGCCGCCACCAGCCTTATAAGGGCAAGGTGCGGTGTGGGGCAGGCCTCCATCCTCATGAAGGCAGTCATTCCATGCCTGGAGCCAGTTGAGGTACAGCGGAGAGGCATCGTACATTATCTGGAAAGACAATGCCGAGGCATTGCCGTCGCCTCCGTAGCCGAGCCTCTCGATGTTGGCACAGTCGACCATGTAGCCGTCAAATGCCAGGTTCTCAAGGGTGTAGCTGACCATGTCGTGGATGGCGTTCAAGTCCGGATCCGAAGAATCGAACGAGGATGCTTTCTGGTAGCCGGTCCTCATCCTCACTGCTTTTATGCCCTCAAGTTCCGGAGCCGCGGTCAGGCTGTCCAAAAGGACATAACGGAACACATGATGATTAAATTTGTTGGCGAATCGATCACCCTTCTCGGAACCGGAAGATATGTAATAGTTCCTGCTGACAGGGTCAAGTGTCCCGTCAGGCTCGAAATCATCGCAGAAGGAAGCTGTTGATCTGTGGCCGGAAGGCATTTGCGGCAGGGTTATGTCGAGCATTCCGTTGACCACCCGGCCAAAATCGACCAGCCAGCCACCATTCTCTCCATAAGGTGTGATGCTGGCCGCGGTGAGTGTCTCCTGCGGGAGGCACGGCTCGCACATCATTGGAGTGGCGTCAATTCCTTCAAGAGTAACAGTCTGGACCGGTTGCCAGTCAAGTCTGTCAAGAGAACCGGGATCCATGCTGGAGGGTACCACGCGGGCGTCGATTGTCTCGCCTCCGAAATGCCAGTCACGCCATGTGTCGTAGTCGGCATAGCCGCTCCACGCCCCTTCCCAGGAGCCATCCGTAAATAACAGTGGCTTAAATCCTTCCGGATTAACGGCATCCAGCTCTGCCTTGACTAGCGGACCTTCGAACACAGCCCCGAAAGTCTTGGGCTTGTACCAGCCGGAACTTACCCAGATGACGATCTCATTGTCCGATGAATTCAGTAAGGATGTGACATCATAAGTCACGATCAAGGACCTTTTGTCCAACTGGGACACTGCCGGGTTGAGCACGGCCTCCGACACTTTAGTCCCGTTGATGTAGGCCTCGTGATACCCCAGAGAGTTCACATGAAGCAGGGCCATGTCAGGTTTCTTGTCCAACGAGAACCGTTTCCGAAGCAAAGGTGCCCTCCCGTCTCCTGGCACGGCACCGATGTACTCGCCAGAGAGGGTATCATCACCGATCACGCCCGTGCCAAAACGCCGGGGCTCACTCCAAGGGCTGAATTCTTTATCTGATTTCCAGACCCTTACCCTCCACCAGCATTGCTGCCTGGATTTTAATGGGGACCCCGAATACGGAACCATAACCTGATCATGTGAGACAACCTCACCAGAAGCCCACAAATCAACGGTCCCATCTTTCAGGAGAACCTTTGATGACGCGACCTGAATCTCGTACGCGTATTGCTCCATCGGCTTGGAAGAACGGATCTTCCAGCTGAAATGCGGCATGGCTGAATCAATCGCTAGAGGCTCCTGGAGGCCTTCGCACCGCAGGTCATACACCTCAAAGGGACTTGTGCAGGAAAGGACGGCCAGTAAGGTTGACAGCCAAATGAGACACTGGGAAACTATTTTCATAACAGATTAGTCGTTCATGGACCGGAACGCGGCTATAGCGCAATTGATGCCATCGATGGCGGAGGACACGATACCTCCGGAATATCCGGCTCCCTCGCCGCAGGGGAGAAGTCCAGGGAAAGAAGCGGATTCCAAAGTCTCGGGATCACGGGGAACCCTTACAGGAGAGGAAGTCCTCGACTCAACCCCAACGAGCAAGGCATCATTAGTAAAGAACCCTCTGATAGAGTGTCTGTTAACCTCAGGGAAAGCTTTCTGGAGCCTCGTGGAGATAAAACTTGGAAGAAGGTTGTGAAGAGGTGCGGGCACGACTCCCGGCTTGTAGGATGTCTCCGGAAGGTCCGAAGAGACGACCTCATTGCAGAAGTCGATCATCCTCTGGGCCGGAGCAGCCATGGGGTTATCTGAACGTTCGTGGGCATATTCCCACATCTTCCTCTCGACGGCCTTCTGGAACTCGAGTCCTTTGAAAGGACCGGCCTCTGAATATTCCTCGGGAACGTCTTCAGGGTCAATCTGGACGACCACTCCGGCGTTGGCGAACTTGCCGCTACGGGCCGAGTTGGACATCCCGTTCATGACAATTGTCTCAGGCTCGGTCGCGGAAGGGACCAGGACGCCACCTGGACACATGCAGAAAGAGAACACTCCCCTCTCGTCCACCTGCTGGGTGAAAGAATATTCAGCCGCAGGCATCCCAGGCTCCCACTGACCATGGTAACGAGCCTCGTTGATCAGGGACTGGGGGTGCTCAACCCGTACTCCCATAGCGAAGCCTTTGGCCTCGAGGTCACACCCTTTCTCCTGAAGCATCTGATAGACGTCCTTGGCGGAATGGCCAGTGGCCAGAATAACCTTCTTGGCAGTGTATTTCACAGACTTCGGCTTGCCGGTCGTCTTCGTAGGATGCTCACTATCAAGCGCTTTTACTTCGATCGTTCCGTCTTTCTTGCGGACGATGTCCGTCACCTTGGTCCCGAAATGGTACTCGCCGCCTTTGGCCTCGATCTCAAGACGGATGTTCTCGACAATCTTCGGGAGCCGATCAGTGCCGATGTGCGGATGAGCGTCGACAAGAATCTGAGAATTGGCTCCGAATTTGACGAACTGGTGGAGAACTTCCTTAATGTCACCACGTTTGGAGGAACGGGTGTAAAGTTTCCCGTCGGAGAAGGCACCCGCACCGCCCTCGCCATAACAGAAGTTCGAGTCCGGGTCGAGGATCCCGTCACGATTCAGGGCAGCCATGTCGAACTTGCGATCCTTAACGCTCTTTCCCCTCTCTAAAATGATTGGCTTGAGTCCCAGGGTCAAGAGCTTGAGAGCGGCGAAAAGACCAGCTGGACCTGCGCCGACAATAATTACCGGCTCCGCCTGCGAAACATCCTTGTACTCAGGAATCTCGTACGGGACGTAAGATTCGAAACGATGGTTGTAGCCTTCGATCCGATAACGATAGATCACATCGTTCCTGGCGTCGATCGACCTGCGAGCGATCACACAGGTCGCGGCGGCATTGGGGAATGTCGGCTGGAAAGACTTGGTCGGATCAATCACATTGATCACCGCGTTGCCCCTGAGATTCATCTCCCTGGCTGCCACGATCCTAACATCATCAGGTCTCAGGTCACGACCTACCCGGCCTGTCATCTCAAACTCTATCATATTCTTAATTGATTAATAATCAGCTATTCT
>ONUG01000117.1 GCA_900320965.1 uncultured Bacteroidales bacterium
CCATAGACGCTCGGCAGGACACCAAGCAGCACCGGCCCTGGAATACCCAGCGAATAGGCTAAAGGCAACATGGCGACCACGACAGCGCCCTGGGAGTTGATCAGCACAGAGACCGCGAAGAACACAAGGGCTATGGACCATGGATACTGAGAGACAACTCCCGTCAGCATTTCCTTGATCTGATCCATGTAGTTGCCAAAATAAGTGTCTGCCATCCAAGCGATTCCATAGATCGCCACAACAGCCACCATTCCTGATCTCCAGACAGTTCCAGCAGCGGCTTTTTTGAGGTCAACCTTGCTGAATATGATCATCAGGGCCGTGGCGCAGAGCATGATGATCTGGATAGCGATGTTCATCTTAGGAAGCCTCTCCAGAGCCTCTTTGCTAAGTACCATCTGGCAGAAAGCCAGGGCAACGATAACAAGGATAGCGAAAAGGAAGATGTACACAGCCAGCTTGGCCTTCTTGTCGATAACCTTGTCGAGAGTCGTGGCATCGCTGCCATAGATGTAGTCGCGAACCGCAGGATCCTCGATTCTTTTCTGGAAATCTGGATCCTTGTCCAAGTCCTTTCCCCTGCGGAAAGAGGCCAGAGCGGCGAACAGAAGGCCGATCATGCAAGCGGGGATAGTCACCATAAGAACCTGAGGGATCGACACACCATAGCCGTTGGAATTGGAGATTGTGACGAAAGCCACCACTGCGGCCGCGATCGGTGAGCAGGTGATACCAACCTGTGATGCTACCGAAGCGACCCCACATGGTCTTTCGGGACGGATCCCCTTCTTGATCGCGATGTCGACTATGATTGGCATCAAGGTGTACACCACGTGCCCGGTGCCGACAAGGACAGTAAGGAAGAAAGTCGCGAAAGGAGCCAGGATAGTGATGCGATCAGGATGCTTGCGAAGAAGCTTCTCGGCAAGCTGGATCAGCCAGTCCATTCCACCCGATGCCTGAAGGACTCCGGCACAGGTGACAGCGGCAATGATGATGTAGATGACATCCGTAGGAGGAGTGCCAGGCTTCATTCCGAAGCCGAAGACAAGGATAGCCAGGCCGATGCCAGAGATCGCGCCAAGCGCTAGGCTGCCGTACCTGGAGCCGACATAAAGGGCAGCCAGGACAATCAGCAGCTGGATGATCATTAATGCCATAAAGTGTTATCTGTTATGTGGTTGAGCGAAAGAATCACTTCAATTTGGACGCTATGGCTTTCTTAAGCTCGTCCGAAGATGTGTAGACATTAGGATCCATGGTCCCGTTCTCAATTATGTAAGCGACAGGGAAGCCTTTGGAGAGGTTGTAAAGGTAGACAGAAGGACTAGCCGCGCCAAGTCCGTCACACACATTGATCCAAGGAAGTTCCTGGCTCTTGACGGCACTCGCCCAGACACCTTTGTCCGTGTCAAGGGATATGGCATAGATCTCCAGTCCCTTGGGGTGATAGGTCTTATAAAGAGGGATCAAGACATCCTGGTTGAACATCTTGTTGGCGGCATCGGAAGCTTGCCAGAAATATACCATGACCAATTTAGAGTCCAAATCGCTGATCTTCACCTTCTTACCATCAACGGCCGACATCTCGAGATCAGGGTATCCAGCTTCGCTGGCTGTGCTGATCTTCTGCTCGATGGCCAAGGCATTAAACCTTCTGTCGACCTCTTTCCCGAGCGAAATGACATACTTCGACTCAGGATAAACAAGAGCCAAGGAATCATGGACGCTTCTGAAATGGACCGCATCTGTCGACTGGCCGAAAACAGGGAAGTTGTCGTTGATCTTTTGGTAAAGGACAGGAATAGAAGACAACGATTTGCAGTTGTCCATGATGTACTTGATCCGTGAGCGGTAGTACTCTACGTACTTTCTCGATGCGGCAGGGCCATCCTCAGCGTTGACGGCAGCTGTGAAATCCTTCATGAAAGCGGAGAAATCATCTTCGACAGTCTTGAGTTTCTCACTTTCCACCGATCCCTCGACCGTGTACTTCCCGGTAAGGTCAGAGACGACCTTCACATTCTCCCCACTTTGGAGGATAAGCGAGGCGACACGGGTGTCGTCATGGAACACATAGACGAACTCAGGTTGTCCCTGAGCGATTTTCATCTTGTATGAATATGCCCCGGAAGCGTCTGTCTTTACTGTGTCCAGCACGTTAAACGAACCACCGGAGAGACGTTTGAAAACGACTTTCGAGTCTGGAGCGCCTGCCAAAGAACCATTGACGGTCGCCTTGTCCGAACATGAAGAAGCGGCCACCAGAAGGGCAACCGCAGCTAAAATCATTCTATAATTTCTCATATTCCTGGAATATTCTTTCTGCAATGGCTTTATTCTCTTCCGGAGAAAGGTGGAGTTTCTCTTTCCTGAAATCCATGTCCGCCTCGCTTTGGAGCGGGACAAGATGGATGTGGGTATGGGGGACCTCCATCCCCAGCACTGCCACGCCAACCCTCTTGCAAGGAATGGCCGCCTTAATGGCCTGGGCAACCTTACGGGCAAAGGCCCATAGCCCCTCGTAAGTGGCCGGATCAAGATTGAAAATGTAATCATCCTCGACATTCCGTGGGATCACCAGAGTGTGTCCGGGAGCCATGGGATTAATGTCAAGAAAAGCGTAAAACTCCTCATTCTCAGCCACTTTAAAGGATGGAATCTCACCCGCGGCTATTCTGGAGAAAATGGTAGCCATAGTAATTAGATTGAAATGTCAAGAATCTTGAACTTGATTACTCCTGAAGGCACTTTCGCCTCGACAATATCACCTTTGGCATGGCCAAGGAGAGCTTTTGCTATCGGGGTGGTGGCCGCAAGCTTACCGTGGGCGAAATCCGCCTCCGTCTCGCCGACAATTGTAAACTCCATGATGGTCTTCATGGAAATGTTCTCGACCTTAACCTTATTCAGCATCTGGACTTTATCAGTGCGGACTTTTGACTCGTCGATCACCTTAGCGTTAGCGACGAGATCTTTAAGCTTCGAGATCTTGACCTCGAGCAATCCCTGGGCATCACGAGCCGCATCATATTCGGCGTTCTCGGAGAGATCTCCTTTCTCGCGCGCCTCCGCTATTGCGGCGGAGATGACAGGACGCTGGGCCAGAGCCTCAGCGAGGTCTTTTTTAAGTTTGTCCAACCCTTCTTGGGTCATGTAATGAATATCTGCCATAATTATGAGTTTATTCTATTTGTAAAAATCGAACGGAGTCCCGCCCTTTTTATGGCAGAACCCTGTTCACTGACCACAAATGTAGTCAAAAACCACGGAAAATCAAATCTTTTTCACTTGCGTTCGTAAATAGAATAAAGCAAGTTACGAATTTGCCTATCCCTGCCGGCACTCGATAGAGGGTCGCCCACGAAAAGCGGGACTCCGTCAGATCCGGTCAAGAAAACATGCTGGTTCCTGCCAGTGGCCGGAACAGAAGGGTTGACTTTCAGGAAGGAGGCATCACGATCGATGAGCACATCAAAGGGAAGCTCTCTGTGAGCCAAATCTTTGTCAATACTCCCAGCTGTCTCCGAATTAGGCTGGATCAACACAATCGTCTCAAAGCCGGGATATATTTCCGACATTGATGAAAAGGATGAATACTTATATAAATTGTTAAGCCTGCAACTCGAACATTCCGTAGAGTCTATAAAAACCACCAATCGGATCGCAGGGACTGAAAGGTCAGGATGCGCCCCTGTACCATCAATCCTCTCTAAACCAGTAGGAAACACAATCTTCTCATTCTTTCCGCCAGCAGAACGGCCGCACGCCGCCAACGAAATGACGAACAGAAATGCCAGCGAATAACAAATCGACTTTTTCATCTCTTCAGTTTCTTTTCAAAGTGTAAATTTAGCAATAATTCCCGGAATGAGTCTTCAGAAACGCTTTTCAGGCTTTTCGGACAACAAAAACAGGAAGGACGAGTATGATGGCTATCACGGAGCTGGATTCTACTCTGAAGTGCAACGCTTTGAATCCTGACAGTATAACTTTACTGTCATAACCAGAAAAGCGACAGAGGATGGGATACAAGCATTTAACAATGGAGCAGCGATATACGATAGAAGCATTGCTGCAGACCCAGATGAGTTTGAGGGAGATCGGAGAAGTGATCGGAGTCAGTACAGGCACGGTGAGACGTGAGATTCTCAGGAACTGCGATATGCGAGGCTTCCATCGGTACCGATGGCAACTGGCCCAAAAGAAGTACGAAAGGAGGATGAAGACCAGGCGACACTACCTGAAATTCACCGATGAGATGCTTGCCGAGATCGAATGGAAACTGAACCACAGACCTCGTAAGTCGTTGGGATACAGGACTCCGTTGGAATATTGTAAACAATTATTTAAATTTGACTTTTGAAGTGTGTTGCACTTCAAATTAGAATTCACTTCATATTCAATTATTATTATCATGAGATTTCCTAAGCAAGCGTTTTGTATTGTAATTTTCATATGGGCATTGAGTTTACCTGTTTCTGGGCAAAAGAAGGGCATAACCCCCCTTTCCTTGGATAAGATAACCCCCGAAGTATTGAAATTATCTTCTTTAGGCAACATCGAACTCGGAGCACCGGGAGGCGTGACTTTTTATGATGACAGTCATATCTTGATTACTGACAGAAGGGCAAAAGCTGCTATAAGTCTTGTAGATATTAATACCGGGAAGGTGGTAGATTCGCTTCTGCGTGGCAGGGGTCCTGGCGAAAGTCTATCCCCATGGACTGTAACAGTGTCAGATGATATTATTTATATAGATGATTCTCAGAGAGGTGGCAAGTTGCTGGTACTTCGTCCAAAAGGAGGAAAGCTTTTGGCCTTAGATCACGAGATTAAAATCAATGGAAATTATCTAAGGATTATCCCAAATCCTTCAGGAGGCTTCATCAGTTTGCCTTATACGGAAGCGCGATTCGAGATACTTGACGCCAACGGCATTTCTTGTGGTTATGGAGGTTCTTTCCCAAGAATAAAAGGAGACAACAGTTTGGTTAGTAACACCTCCGCCCAATCTATGATAGCCATGTCTCCAGATGGCAAACACTTATGCTCATCATATTTAATGATGAATTATCTTGAGATTTATTCAAATAGCCTCAAATCACTTATCCGGCTTTGGGGTCCAGATAAAATCGTACCTCAAGTCAAAACCTCCGATGTAACATCATTCCTTGAGCCCAAAACAAAGGTATATTCCTCAATATCAGCCTCGAACGGAGGATTCGCTGTCGGATACATAGGCAAATTGGAAGAACGTGATTTTGCTAAAGCAGGCACTAAATATCTTCTTATCTTTGATTGGGAAGGCCATTGTTTGAAGGTTTTCGAGTTGCCCGTGGAAATATCATACTTTGATATTAATTGGCGGACTAATCGTCTTATTGTAATAACTAAGGAAGCTGATCCTAGCGTAATGACCGCCGTCATTAAGGGATTACCCAATGACTAATTTCGTTTCCTCACACTGAAAATAGGTAGAACAAGGATAATGGCCACCACGGAGAAGACCATCCCGGCGATGGTGCCGATGGCGAAGTCGAACCAGAAGACTTCCTCGGGGCCGTCGGAGAGGAACGGGAGTAGGCCGAGGATGGTTGACACGATGGTGAGGCTGATCGGGGTAATCTTACGCGAGAAGGCCTTGATGTAATCGCGCGTCTCCTGATAGGTCGTGACCAGATATATTCCCGCGTTGACGACTATTCCGCAAAGCATCACGAAAGCGGCGAAGCCACCCTGGTCGAAGGCGAAGTCAGTAAGTCCGAACACCAGGAACAACCCGATGAACGAGATCGGGATCATAAATATCACCGGCAGCGGATACCGAAACGACTCGAAGGTCATGGCGAGCATCACATAGATCACGGCGATGATCAGGAATATCAGCCACGCGTACCTTTCCTTGTTACCATAGAACCATCCCCCGGAAGGATCCTCGGCCTTGAAACCTACCGGAAGTATCTCATTATTAAAGTGATCCACCACCTGTGTCCTCAGTCGTCTGGAGAGCTCAACGCTTCCGATGAAATCGTAACGGACCTCAAGGGTGTATGACTGGTTCTCCTTCTGTATCTCCAGTCCGGTCCGCCTCTTGTCTATCGAGCCCAAGCCGGAGAGCGTGACTTTAGACTCCCCTATCTCGACCGGGGAATTGACGACATGCCACAGGTCGTAAGCGTCCAAGTCAGAGGAACGCAGCACGACATCCGACAACTCCCCGTCGTGATCCGCCTTCCCGATGACCTCCTCGTACAGAAGGGACGACAGCGTCCCATAGTAGGAATACGGATTCACGTCTGCCATCGTCATCCTGCCGAAGTCATAGTCGAGGACGAACTCGGATGACGGCCTGCCGTACCGTCCCCCGCCCCAGATCTCAGGTTCCTGTACCCTACGGTTGCCGGAGACATATTCCACCATCATAGAGGCGTATTCGTGGAGACGCTGGTAATTATAGCCCTTGAGGATTATCCCATTGCTCTTGTAGTCCGAGACTATGTTGTTGTTGAACGAGTTGTCGTCTATCCCCCATACACTCCAGTTGGCACCTCCGAAATTGATCGCCATCCTCGTGACCTCGGACTTAAGGGTAGCGGGGAAGGATGTGTTCTCATACTCCGGCTTGAACTCCACGGTTATGTTGGCGTTATTGTAGGAGCTGATCCTCGTCGTGAACACCGAGATCTCGTCAAACTTCGAGAGGTAGTTCTCCATCGCCTTCACGACCTCGTTGAGCTGGTTCACCGTGCAGCCTTCAAGCATACCCGCGCGGATGTTCAACTGCTTCTTCTGCGGCTGACGGTAGAAGTTGAACCGGTCCAAGGCGCCGTAGAACAGGGCGAAGGAGGAGCCGGTGTACTTGTCGATCTTGACCCTGTTGGACTCGTATGGCTTCCACGTCACTAGTTTGTCCACCGCCTTTCGGGCCCGGCTGGCCGTGGCCTTCTCCTTCTCGGACAACGCTTTCGGCAGGGCGCAGAAAGGGAGGCCGAACGCCGCGATGAATAACACTATGTACACCCAGCGGTGCCTTGTGCCCCAACTGATATATCTTTCATACCGTTTGTTCCATTTCACGGCGCGTCGCAGCGAACGAAGCCTTCTCCTTCCGGCTCCAGTGCTGTTCTGGCGGCCATTTACCCGGATA
>ONUG01000190.1 GCA_900320965.1 uncultured Bacteroidales bacterium
AATTGCGATCGTGATCATCTTCGACATCAGTGAGAAGATCGGCAATTTCGTCGAGAACAAGGCTCCATTGAAAGCGATTGTCCTGGACTACTACGTCAACTTCATCCCGTATTTCATGAATATGTTCAGCCCGCTGTTCGTGTTCATAACCGTGATCTTCTTCACCTCCAGGATGGCCGGTGACAGCGAGATCATCGCGATCCTCTCATGCGGGGTGAGTTACAAGAGGATGATGAGGCCGTACATCATCTCGGCCGCGCTGATCGCTTTGTTCTCCCTATCGCTGAGCCTATGGGTCATTCCCCGGGCGAATGTGACCAGGGTTCAGTTCGAGACCACTTACGTCAAGCACAGGAACCCGTTCAGTTCCAATAACGTACATTACCAGATTGACACTGGTAAGTTCGTTTTTGTCGAGTCGTTCGGGACCTGGAACAACACTGCTTATGGTTTCACCCTTGAGGACGTCAAGGACAACAAGCTTGTCAGCAAGCTTTCCGCTGAGACAGCGGTTTGGGACAGTACGTCCGGTGGGTGGAGGCTCAACAAGTATTTCATCCGTGACTACACCGAGGGTCTTGAGGACCATGTCAAGACCGGAGATAAGCTTGACACGGTCATCAACCTGACAATCACTGATTTCTATCGTAACAAGAAAACGGTTGAGACCCTGCCGATCGCTCAGTTGAACGATCTGATCTCCAAGCAGAAGCTTCGCGGTGACTCCAACGTGATCTATGCCCAGATCGAGAAGCACACCCGTTACGCGCTTCCTTTCTCGGCGTTTATCCTCACCATCATGGGAGTCAGCCTGTCTTCACGCAAGCGAAGGGGAGGTATAGGCCTTAATATCGGAATCGGAATAGCTTTGAGTTTCACGTATATATTATTTTTGCGGTTCAGCCAGATGTTTGTCTTCTCGGGGGCGATGACCCCTGTGGTGGCTCTCTGGCTCCCAAATGTGATATTCGGAATCATCGCTGGCTTCCTGTATTACAGAGCATCCAAATAATATCTTTTATTATATGGCAACCCAATCCTTAACTCCACTGAAGCGTACGATAGTAGGCGTTCAGTTCATGTTCGTGGCCTTCGGTTCCACGGTGCTTGTCCCTCTGCTCGTAGGGTTTGACCCGGCCATAGCTCTGTTGGCGGCAGGTCTTGGAACCTTGCTGTTCCATGGTGTCACCAAGGGAAAAGTCCCCATCTATCTCGGTAGTAGTTTCGCCTTTATCGCTCCTATTGTGAAGGCTACTGAGCTTTACGGAATGCCTGGTATGTTCTGTGGTCTTGTGGCGGTTGGTGCTGTGTACCTTTTGATGAGTCTGCTTGTCAAACTGTTTGGCATCAGCTTCATCAAGAAGCTTTTCCCTCCGATCGTGATCGGACCCGTTATCATGCTTATCGGTTTGTCGCTCGCCGGAACGGGTGTCAACATGGCAAGCCAGAACTGGACACTCGCGCTGATCTCGCTGTTGGTAGCCATCGCCTGCTCCATCTGGGGTAAGGGAATAATCAAGCTCATTCCTGTGTTCTTCGGAGCTATCGCCGGTTACATAGCGGCCTTGATCTTCTTCCGCAGCGGAATGGATTTCACCGCCCTTGCCGACGCTAAATGGTTCGCCCTTCCGCATTTCGCCAAGATGAGCTTCTCCTGGCAGGCTATTGTGTTCATGGCCCCTGTCGCCATCGCTCCTATCATCGAGCATGTCGGCGACATCTATGCCATCAGTGAGATTGCCGGCAAAGACTTCATCAAAGATCCTGGCCTGCACAGGACCATGATGGGAGACGGACTCGCCTGTATGCTTGCCGCATTCTTGGGCGGAGCCCCTGTCACGACATATTCAGAGGTCACAGGAGCTGTCTCGCTCACTAAGGCGACAGATCCCGCCTGCATGAGGATCGCCGCTATCTCAGCGATTATCGTGTCTCTTATCGGCAAGGTCGGAGCTGCCATACAGACCATACCCCAGGCTGTCCTGGGAGGCATCATGCTGCTCCTCTTCGGAAGCATCGCCGCTGTTGGTATCAACAACATGGTCAAGGCCAAGATTGACATGAACAAGACCCGCAACCTTATCATCGCCTCGATCATTCTCACTGTCGGAATCGGCGGCGCTGTCATCAGTTTCGGTAAGTTCTCCCTTGCCGGGATCGGTCTTGCTTCGATAGTCGGTGTTATCCTCAACCTTCTTATCCCCGACAAGGAGTCCGCTCCTGCCGAGGCCGCTGAAAACGAATAGGAAGATGTTGAAAGTCAAGATAGTAAACAAGAGCAAGTGGCCTGATCCTTTTTACGCCACCGAGGCTTCGGCCGGCATGGATCTCAGGGCAGATATCCCTGAGCCTATCGTGATCAAGCCTCTTGAGAGAGTCCTCGTTCCCACCGGCATTTTCATTGAACTGCCGGTGGGCTATGAGGCCCAGATCCGACCTCGCAGCGGACTGGCCACGAAGAAAGGCATTACCGTGATCAACTCGCCCGGTACGGTTGACGCTGATTTCCGGGGAGAGCTCCGGACATCCCTCGTCAATCTTTCCAACGAGCCTTTTGAGCTCGTGCCCGGGGAGAGAATAGCCCAGATGGTGGTAGCCAGGCATGAGAGGGTAGAGTGGGAAGATGTGGAGGTGCTTTCCGAGACTGACAGGGGAGCTGGCGGATGGGGAAGCACCGGCACCAAGTAGAGTTAAATATTCATGGAAATAGAAAGGCTTTATTCTTTATTCAGGGAGTGCTCCCGTGTCACCACCGACAGCCGCTCGATTGAGGGTGGCGAGATGTTTTTCGGTCTTAAAGGTGAGAATTTTGACGGGAATGAATATGCCCTTAAGGCCCTTGAGGCTGGGGCAAGGTATGCTGTTGTGGATGAGGGGGCTGCCGCCTCGGCGTCTGGAGATTCCAGAGTGATCGCAGTTCCCGACACCCTTGTGGCCTTGCAGGCTTTGGCCCGTCACCACAGGGAGAATACCTTTGTCCAGGGGAAACGGCTCACTGTCATTGGTTTGACAGGGACCAATGGAAAGACGACGACTAAAGAGCTCATCACCCGGGTCCTATCTGCCAAGTACAATGTCACCGCCACGAAAGGGAATCTCAATAATGACATCGGGGTCCCGTTATCGCTGCTCTCCATAGATGATAAAACGGAGCTGGCGGTCATTGAGATGGGAGCAAACCATCCGGATGACATCTCTAAATTAGTGAGTGTCTGCGAGCCGGATTATGGCCTTATCACGAATGTGGGGAGGGCGCATCTGCTCGGTTTCGGCAGTTTCGAGGGAGTCAAGAAGGCAAAAGGACAGCTTTATGATTATCTGGCCGCCAATGGGGGAATGGCCTTTGTCAACGTGGATGATCCCGATCTTAGCGCCATGGCCGCTGACCGTTGGCCGTTGGGTGGTTCGACTCCGCATGTTATACCTTACGGCCTGTCCCTTCTTAAAGCCAAGATCCTGCCTTCAAGTGCCGACTATCCTTATTTGAGGATCAAACTGCCAGGTGGTGTCCGTGTCGAGACGCGTCTTGCCGGAGCCTACAACGCCACAAATGTGGCGGCCGCTCTCGCTGTGGGACTCCATTTTGGGGTGACTCTGGATGAGGCCGTCAAGGCCGTCGAGGGGTATATTCCCAAGAACAACCGCTCTCAGATGGAGAAGACAGAGAGGAATATCCTGATCCAGGATGCCTACAACGCCAATCCTACGAGTATGGCGGCGGCGCTTGACAATCTTGTCCAAGTTATCTCGGAGGTCAAGGTCGCTATGCTCGGCGACATGAGGGAACTTGGCGAGGAGTCTCTTCCTGAGCATAAGAAAGTCTTGGCTCAAGTCCTGTCTATGGGATTGGACTTGGTCTGCTTGGTCGGCGAAGAGTTCGGTAAAGCTCTTGGAGACCTTAAGAAAGACGGTGTCTAC
>ONUG01000193.1 GCA_900320965.1 uncultured Bacteroidales bacterium
GTTGAGGCTGACGCGGTAGATCCACGTCCTGATGTCACTTTTCCCCTCAAAGGAATCGAATCCCTGCCAGAGTCTGATCAGGATCTCCTGGAACAGGTCGTTCACCTCATCTTCATCTTTGGAGAACATATAGCAGACCGTGTAGATTGTCCGCTTATACTCTTCAACGATGCTTGAAAATCTTTGCTCTTTTGTTTCCATATCTTTTTCGTTCTCACCCGTTAGACAACGAACCGTGTGAAAAACTACTAAAAATATCGATTTATCAGTGAAATATGTAATTGCAAAAATACAAATTCTGTTAATTATGGCAACAACCATCCTTTCCTTTTCATCGAAAAGTGCCGGCGGCCGGCGCCCCTGCCTCGACCGTCGTGCTTCCAACCACAGATTGCAACCACACGATGAAGGTGGGACAAGGAATTCCAACCTTACCATACATTCAGAGGATACCTATATGAACGATTATTTCAACCTAAGATTTCGGATAGCCTTCTTTTTTAATGCTCCTAAATGCCGAGAGCCCTTGAAAGCTATCGTTCAAAAACTGATTGCTTGCTAAGAAGCAAGCATCATCATGCTATGCCTGTCGAAAATTATCCTTAAATTTGTATTTGAATACGGATTGATGAAATCGTGTATGGCGGGAGAGTCACATATTGATCCCATTTTTGGAGAACGGCCTTCTCGATTCGCAGAGAGAGTTGGCCAAGCCTATGCTGACTCTTCCTTTCATAAGGATAAGAAACATAAAGGGCAGTTCTTTACTCCTTTAGCAATCTCGGAGTTCATGGGAGGACTGGCAACTCCGTCCGGTAAGAAAGCATTATCCGTCATGGATCCTGGATGTGGGCTAGCCATTTTATCGTGCGCATTAATTGAACACCTTGTAGAGAAATCGAAGCCTGAGCATGTCTCTTTGACTCTATTTGAGACGGACAAAAAGGTTATCCCTCTTGCAGAGTGTGTTCTTTCATATCTTAAGGCTTGGTGTGAAGATAGAAGGGTGAAGTTGGATTATCAACTAAATGATTCTGACTTCGTTCTTGAGAAATGTGAGTGTCTGGATGGTGCAGACACCATCTTTGGAGACCTGTTCGGGACAGAGAAATATGACTATATTATCTCAAACCCGCCTTATTTCAAGTTGGCCAAGGATGATGTCCATACTCGATCCTGCGCAAGCATCGTTGATGGCCAGACCAACATATATGCCTTATTCATGGCCATTTGCGCCAAGCTCTTGGCAGAAGACGGCCAGATGATTTTCATTACCCCCAGGAGCTTTGCCTCCGGTAGATACTTCCAGTCATTCCGGGATTTTCTATTCCGGCACGTTAGAATAGATCTGATCCACCTCTTCAATACGCGAAAAGACACCTTCGCCAAGGATGAAGTGCTGCAGGAACTGGTCATTATGCGGATGCTTCCGGCCGGGAACGATTCCCGTATTACCGTCTCGTACAGTCAAGGAATCTCCGATCTGAATTGCTCTTATCAAAAAGAGTACGATGCCAAAGACATTGTAGACGTGAACAGTACCGAGAAAGTCGTATACTTACCTGTTGATGGCCGCGACGAGGCAATTCTTGGCCTCTTCCGCTCTTGGGACGGGAATATGGAGGAATACGGTATTAAGATCTCGACGGGGCCGGTAGTGGCATTCAGGGCATATGATTACATCATGGATGAACCCGGGGATGACACGGTTCCTCTTTATTGGCTCCATAATGTCGTCAAAATGCTTTGTGATCATCCTGTTCAGAAGAAAGACAAGGGACAGTACATCAAGGTTGCTCCGGAAACGAGGTCTGCGCTTCTACCCAATAAGAATTATGTGCTGATCAGGCGATTCAGTTCAAAAGATGACAGCAGCCGTTTGGTGGCAGCTCCTTATTTCGGCAATATGTCTCAACATGAATTTGTTGGAATCGAGAACAAATTGAACTATATTTACAGACCGAAAGGACACCTCCGCAGAGATGAAGTGATGGGACTTACGGCATTGCTGGACAGCGAGATGTTTGATGCCTGGTTCAGGACATTCAACGGGAACATCAACGTCAGCGCCACGGAACTGAGGATGATGCCTCTTCCACCTATTGAGACGATAAGGGAGATAGGTCGGAAGATTATTTTGAGAAACAACTATTCCATCGACTTCATCAATGATTTAGTCCTGGACTATTTTAAGATTCAACAGAAATGAGCAAAATTACTGAGGCACAAGCGATTCTGAAAGCACTGGGACTTCCTGCCGCGCAGCAGAATGAAATGTCCGCATTGACATTGCTGGCTTTGTGCAGCGTAAAGGAAGATACTCCTTGGGCTGAGGCGACACGTACAAGCCAAAGGATTACGAAGGAGATTATGGCTTTCGTGAACGAGAACTACAAGGCGGGATCTCCGTATGCCCCGAATACTCGTGAGACCTTCCGTCGACAAGTCCTTCACCAGTTTGTCCAGGCAGGAGTGGCCAATTATAATCCCGATGATCCAACACTTCCCGTTAATAGCCCCCGTGCACACTATGCAATCACAGAGGAAGCCTTAGAGGTTGCACAATCATACGGTACCCAGAAGTGGGACAGTAGAGTCAGTCAGTTCGCCGTTGAGTATGAAATCCTGCGCGATAAATATGCCAAGGATCGTGATATCCATCGTATTCCTCTGATTATCGAAGGAGATGAGTATTATCTTTCGCCTGGTGCCCATAACGAGGTTCAGGCGGCAGTCGTGGAAGAATTCGCTCCCAGATTCGCACCTGGCGGAAAACTGCTTTATATCGGTGATACAGAGGATAAGGATCTCTATGTTAACACTGCTGGCCTTGAAGCATTGAATCTCCCGATTACAGAGCATTCCAAGTTACCGGATATCGTAATCAGCGATGAGAAGAGGGAATGGCTGTTCTTGATTGAGGTGGTTACTTCCCACGGACCGGTTTCCGCGAAACGTGTTTTGGAATTGGAAGAGTTCACGAAAGATTGCCCTTACGGGATAGTTTATGTGACCGCTTTCCCGAATGCCCGTGAGTTCAAGAAGCATGTCGATGACATCGCCTGGGAGACAGAAGTTTGGCTCTCAGATAAGCCGGACCATATGATCCACTACAACGGAGACAGGTTTATTGGTCCTCGTAAGTAGCCTGAGCCAAGATATTCAAATGTGGAGCAGAATTGTCTAAATCAGTCGACAGCATATTAAGAGAAACGGAGCCTCAATCCAAGAGACTCCGTTTATAATGCGATCAGAACCCGTCCGGCCGACATTCTCGTTAAGCGTTTCATACTGGCCTCCGTGTTGGCTGGCATCCGGAGCAGCATCGGCATTCGCGCCACTATCAACAAGCTCCTGGATGCGCCCGGCGGCAGCATTTAGGTCGGTTCCCAATCACCGGGGCCGTCAAATTCTCTTGCCAGACCCCTACATCTTATCCTGCTCTTCAGGAGTAAGATGAACTGCGGGCAGTCCCGCCTCTTTCGCTAAGTGCGAATATAATCATTCTTTGAGAATATCGCCTTATTGCGTTGCCTTGATGATCAAAAAAGTGATGGAAGCAACAAACCAGACGCCCCAAACGATTATAAGCCCAATAACCCATTGCCATGTCCGTTTGTTGAGCCAGACGCCCTCACCGTATCTCTGGATCCGCTCCATCTCTGATTTGTGGTAATCGAATGATTGATTCAGGGCAGTCATGAACTGCGCGTGCACCTTCGCTTGTTTTTGCGCGAATGAGGTTATCATATTCGCCTCGGAAATAAGGTGTTTGTTATCCCGGTGCATGTCTTTTATGGAGTCAAGGGCGGCGTCTTCAAGCCGCGCCGTGAAATGGAAGTGCTTGTCCTTGGAGATGTTGTCAGCCATCGAATTCAAGGCTGGTTCAATCAACTTGGCGCTCTTTTCCACAGACTTCGTAACGGATTCCAAGCGTTCTATCTGACCATCAGCCTCTTTCATCACTTTTTCGGCTCGGAATGCGGCGCCGTGTACGTGTTCGAGGTATTGATTCAGCTTCCCGGTGTCCTCCAGCAGTTCTTCTCTTGTGTTGATGTTGTCAAGCTTGGCCTCGATTTCATCATCGAAGCCGGACGATTTAGGGTGGGATGTATTTGCCATATGTGTTTAGTTTTTAATGGTTTACATGTGCATTTCTCTTCTAGGAGGGCGAGTGTGGAGTTGCCGGGCGCGTTCCAGGCAGCGTTTTGCAAACGCCATATCGTCCTCGTCCGGCTTCTTCTTGCCCCAGTCCGCAGTTATCGGCGATGGTCGTTGCTCCGTCAACGAATCCGGCGAACAGAAGCATCGAGGTCTGAAGGACATGCTCCGGTTTCGTCCATAGCGTGTTCTCCGGAACAACCGCATTCTCCTTGAAGAAATTGAATACCGTTTCGGGAATCTCGACGGGGTATTCCCGATACCCAACGGTAATCTTCTGAAGGATCTTGGCTGGAATCAGCTTGACGGGCTTCTTCTCTTCCGGCTTCGGCTGCGGAAGTTTCGTTCTCCCGGGTGCGACAACCTGGGGCGTTTCGGGCTGGCTGACCGGCTTCTGGCTTTCCGTCCTTCCGGGGTGCAGTTCCTTCCAGGTATCGAGGATCCGGGTAGGGGTGAGGTCACGGCTGGAACCGAGAATGGAGGACTTGTACCTGGAATTCCCTTTCAGGATCGTGTAACCGGTTATCTGGTCATTACTGTCGCGTCTGATCTCTATGCCGTAGCCGAGGCTCCGGATGTTCTGCTCATAGCGTTCCCAGCTGAAGGAGGAATCCATCTGGTCCAGAATGCTGATACAGTCCTTGTATATCTGCCGTATATTCGCTTCTTGGATGGTTTTGGCCTGCACCCAGTTCCGGTCCTTCGTGACCTGGTTTGCGGCTCTCATGGCCCGCTCGTGGATGCAATGGTCGTCATTGATCTTCCCGTCCATATCGAGGCGGCTGGCGGTGATATGGAGGTGAAGGATGCCGCTTTGGCTGTCGTGGTGCAGCATGACAACGTACTGGCTGTTCTGGAGATTGGTGGACTTGGCGCTGGAGCGTTTGGCTTTACCGGAAAGGTCAACGGCATCGAATGCCCGGATGAAGTCGTCCGCGAGCTTCACCCAGTCCTCCAGCGTCCATCCGGCAGTCTCTTCCTCGGAAGGTGAGACCTCAATCTTGATGGCGGTCTTTTCCAGGTGCCGGTGACGGTTCAGATTCTCCCGGAATTTCTGCTGGGTAGCGTGCATCATCGCCCATAAGGTGGTGGCCGAAAGACCCTCTGGCAGATTGTGAATCTTGACGATCTCGGCATCTTCCTTTTTGGTCGAGTAGCGGAGGGCGTTCCCTCCGTAGGAAACGCATCTGGCTTTAGCAATCATAATCGGGTGGGTATTTGTGTCATTCGTACATCATCTTGATCTTGTTGTCCCAGTAGACCAGAACGGTCCTGACGCCACGCACCCATTTCTTCATGAAGCTTTCGTCTCCGAAGATACTCAGCTTCTCTTCCTCGGTCTTTCCTTTGAGGACGTTGGTGATGGCGATAAGGTCTCTTCTGGCCTCATAAAGGCTCATGTAGGCCTCGATCTCCTTGTCCGTAAGATGCTGCTTGGGACTATGGCCCAACGCGCATTTACGCATATAGTCGCTGGCGGTGAGGCCGCATTCTTCGGCCTTCCTCCTGATGCGGTTGCTCTCTTCCTGAGAGACACGCGTGTCCAGGTGCAGGGTGCGCCTGGGCTTCGGTTTGGTGTTTTTCTTTTTCATTGCTGACAAACTTTGTTGGTCAGCCCCGATGCGAGCCTGGGAGCATGCAAGACGCCATTGGGGGACGGCAAGCGGAAGCGAAACCGTACGACATTGGCATTTCTCGCTATGGCGGTGTCGCTATTCAATAGCGGCACCTTTCCGGCAGTAGCACGCGCATCCAGGACCAACTGGTTAACTGTGCAGCCGGGTCCGTGCCCGACCGGGGCGGATGGAGGAATCCAAACGGACTCTCTCATCCTATCTTCACTTTCCCTTCGTTCAAAAGCCTGATGCTCCAGCAGCAGGATGGTCTTCAAGACAGGGACGGATTCGCCACGGGTGGGGAAATCCGCTTTCTGGTCAATAGAAGGGAAAGGAAGATATGGATCCGGGCGAAGCATACCGGCCTAAGTTCCTAGCGTTCCGACAACCTCTTGAAGAAGCTGTTCTTGATCGTCTCTCCGTCAATGATCCATGATCCCACGCAAAGCAGGGTATGGACACTCGTCCGGTTTGACTGGACGGTGGAGATAAGCCCCACCTGGTTCATCTGGTCGAGGACCCTGGAAAC